>NZ_CP080421.1:3961791-4323583 GCF_019457515.1 Shewanella mesophila | reverse complement strand
TACTTATCCCCAAAAGATCACACAAAAGAGGTGTATTCTATAGTGAGACAACAAGGATCGCTATCCTTTAAATATATTTATCCCCAGTAAGATCATCTTTATTTATTTACGCCGATCTAAAACGATCCCGCCCGATCGATTTATTTGAATAAACCACTAAACTCAGCTTTATTAAGCGATCCAGATCGATCTATAATACGTAACCTTCGATCATTGTAATGATAGCTAGATCCACAAGATGTAGTGTCCATTCACAGAGTTATCCACACTAGATAGTGTATTAAGATGGCTTGATAAGAAGATTTTAAGGCAGATTTTGTTCACTTGTTAGTTTTGCTTGTTGACGGGCATAACTAAAGTGATTACAATTCGGCCTCTTTTTTGCCCTTACCTCTTTTATTGAGAGATAAGGTTTATTCACCTAACAAATACGGATTGCCATAATGAGTAAACGTACTTTTCAACCTAGCAACCTGAAGCGCAAGCGTTCTCACGGCTTCCGCGCTCGTATGGCTACTGTAGGTGGCCGTAAGGTCATCGCACGTCGTCGTGCAAAAGGTCGCGCTCGTCTTTCTGCTTAATCAGTAGAAATGCAAGTGACCAGCTATACCTTTACGCGGGAGTTACGTTTGTTAACTCCCGCGCAATTCAAATCTGTATTCTCAAATCCTATCAAAGCTTCTTCGGCTGAAATTACCTTACTTGCTATACCTAACTCAGAGCAACATCCTCGTATCGGATTAACTGTTGCAAAACGTTATGTAAAGAGAGCTAATCAACGCAACAGAATTAAACGAATCATTCGCGATAACTTTCGTCTACATCAACACGAATTACCGCATTTGGATATAGTCGTTCTGGTAAGAAATGGCGTATTGGATATGGATAATGCCGCACTCCACAAACTGGTAGAAAAGTTATGGCGCAAACTCAGTCGCCGTTACAATGGCTAGCCACCACGTTAATTCGTGGCTACCAAATATTTATCAGCCCAATACTGGGACCAAAGTGCCGTTTTCATCCCACATGTTCATATTACGCAATAGAAGCAATTCGTTTGCATGGATTTGTGAAAGGGAGTTGGTTTGCAGGGAAACGCGTATTAAAATGTCACCCTTTACATCCGGGCGGTGAAGATCCCGTCCCTCCAAAAAATAACAGGTGTAATAAATAGGCTATGGAATCTCAACGCAATATATTGCTTATCGGTCTGCTTTTTGTCAGCTTTTTGCTGTGGCAGCAATGGCAAACAGAAAAAAACCCGCAACCTGTTGCGACTCAATCTTCGGTTGTTAATTCTCCAACCGTTACAGATTCACACAGTGCTGACGTCCCTGACGCAGATGCTTCGCTACCAGAAGCTGTGATTGCATCGAAAGAACTGATCACAGTAACGACAGACCAACTGGTGTTAAAAATTAACCCTGTTGGCGGTGACATCGTTTACTCTGCATTAGTTGGTCATAAACTAGAGCAAGAAAAAGAAGAGCCGTTCGTACTGCTCGAGCAAACTAACGATATTTACTATATCTCTCAAAGTGGTTTGATCGGTCGTGACGGTATTGACAGCAGTGTTAAGGGTCGTGCTCATTACGCGGTTCAATCTCAGCAATTTACCCTTGCTGAAGGTCAAGATACTCTTGAAGTACCTATGACCTATGTTGCCGACAATGGCGTGACTTATACCAAAGTTTTTGTTCTACACCGTGGCAGATTTGATATTGGTGTCGACTACCGCATCAACAACACCTCATCTCAGCAGCTACAAGTTCAGATGTATGGTCAGATCAAGCACAGCATCAAGAAAAGCGAAAGCAGCATGATGATGCCGACTTATCGCGGTTCAGCCTTCTCGACTCAAGACACTCGTTACGAGAAGTACAGCTTCGAAGATATGGCAGACAAGAACCTAGATAAGAAGACCTTAGGTGGTTGGGCAGCAATGCTACAACACTACTTCGTGTCTGCTTGGGTTCCACCAGCGGCTGATCAAAACACCATTTTCTCAAGTGTCAGTGCAGGCGGCTTAGCCAATATCGGTTTCCGCGGCGCGGTATACGATGTAGCACCAGGTGCTAACCAAACTATTAGTGCTCAGTTCTATGTTGGTCCTAAAGATCAAGAAGCGCTATCGGCTATCTCTGAATCACTCAACCTAGTTGTTGATTACGGTTTCCTTTGGTGGCTAGCTATCCCGATTCACTGGTTGTTGATGTTCTATCAATCGTTTGTGGGTAACTGGGGTGTGGCAATTATTCTTATCACGCTGACCGTACGTGGCATGTTGTACCCGCTAACTAAAGCCCAGTACACCTCTATGGCTAAGATGCGTAACCTGCAACCTAAGCTAGCGGACATGAAAGAGCGCTTCGGTGATGACCGTCAAAAGATGGGTCAAGCCATGATGGAACTGTACAAGAAAGAGAAAGTAAACCCTATGGGTGGCTGTCTTCCTATCTTGCTACAGATGCCTATTTTCATCGCGCTATACTGGGTACTGCTAGAAAGCTACGAGCTACGCCATGCACCATTTATGCTTTGGATTACTGACTTATCAGTACAAGATCCTTACTACGTGATGCCAATTCTAATGGGTATCTCTATGTTCTTGATGCAGAAGATGCAGCCAATGGCACCAACAATGGACCCTATGCAACAAAAGATGATGCAGTGGATGCCTGTAGTATTTACCGTATTCTTCCTATGGTTCCCTGCAGGTTTGGTTCTTTACTGGTTAGTCGGTAACATTGTTGCGATTACTCAGCAGAAGATCATCTATGCTGGTTTGGAGAAAAAAGGGTTAAAATAACCTTTAGCTCCAACTAATGAAAAAGCGGTCGGATACTCAGTATTGACCGCTTTTTGCTTTTTAATGAACGACTCGTTTTTCCCAATTTAAGAGTAGGAACACAGTAATGACAACAGATACTATCGTGGCACAAGCAACCGCACCTGGACGCGGCGGCGTAGGTATCATTCGTATCTCTGGTGATAAGGCCAGCGAAGTCGCAATGACAGTGTTAGGCCACTTACCTAAGACCCGTTATGCCGATTACTGTGATTTTAAAGACGCTAACGGAAACGTTATCGATCAGGGCATCGCCTTGTACTTTAAAGGCCCTAACTCATTCACTGGTGAAGATGTTCTTGAGCTACAAGGCCATGGCGGCCAAATTGTTCTAGATATGCTAATCAACCGCGTAATGGATGTGAGCGGCGTGCGTATTGCTAAACCTGGTGAGTTCAGTGAGCAAGCGTTTATGAACGACAAGCTGGATCTTACTCAAGCCGAAGCCATCGCCGACCTGATTGACGCCACCAGCGAACAAGCAGCCAAGAGCGCACTGAATTCATTACAAGGTGAGTTTTCGGCTCAAGTACACGAACTCGTCGATCAAGTGACTAACCTACGTCTATACGTTGAAGCCGCTATCGACTTTCCAGATGAAGAAGTCGATTTCCTTTCCGATGGTAAAATTGCCGGCGCACTTTATCGCATCATAGACAAACTCGATTCGGTGCAGTCGAGTGCCAAGCAAGGCGCAATTATTCGTGAAGGGATGAAGGTGGTTATTGCCGGTCGCCCTAATGCCGGCAAATCGAGCCTGCTTAACGCACTAGCAGGCAAAGAGTCAGCCATTGTCACCGAAATAGCTGGCACCACTCGTGATGTATTACGTGAGCATATTCATCTTGACGGTATGCCACTGCATATTATCGACACCGCAGGCCTGCGAGACACCACAGATACCGTCGAGCAGATTGGTATCGAACGGGCGTGGGCAGAAATAGAAACCGCAGACCAAGTGCTGTTTATGGTCGATGGCACCACGACCAATGCGGTCGACCCTCATGACATTTGGCCAGACTTTATCGACCGATTACCAAAAAATCTCGGCGTGACTGTTGTGCGCAACAAAGCAGATTTAACTGGCGAACCATTGGCCTCGACTCAAGAGCAAGACCACAAAGTCTTCAGACTATCGGCCAAAACAGGTTTAGGTGTCGAAGAGCTAAAAGCTCACCTAAAATCATTGATGGGCTACCAAAGTAACCTCGAAGGCGGTTTTATCGCCCGAAGACGCCATTTAGAAGCGCTAGAACTAGCATCGAGTCATTTACTGTTAGGAAAAGAGCAGTTAGAGGTTTACCAAGCGGGCGAACTGCTGGCTGAAGAGCTGCGCATGTGTCAAATGGCCTTGTCTGAAATTACCGGTAAGTTCACTTCCGACGATCTACTCGGGAAAATATTTAGCTCATTCTGTATCGGTAAGTAATCAAAACGAAGTCGCACTATTTAAGGGCATCTAGGGGTTATTCAAACGCACCAATCTAGATGCTCTTTTTTAACTCAAGCCTATAGCGGTTCTCAGACAATATCTGCTCAAAATTAAAACAGATTTGAATCGATCATTTAAAGATCTTGTCGCATTTTGATGCATAAATACCCAAGATCTGGATCGATTTAATCAACAGAGATATCAACAAGCAATCCCCAGCAAGATCAAAAATAGGGATCGAATAATAATTTAATGTAAACATTTGATTTGAAACAATTAAAAACTAATTCTGATTTTGTTTTTACTAATTTACTTAATCACATTTAGATCTTATCGAAAAAGTTATACTCAAAACATATCACTATAATTTTAATCGATCGAAGCACAGATCAATGCCTTACTTGATGTCAACTACCCTACTCGCTTTTTTATACTGAATTTTCCAGCCCTGCCAACGTGGTAACTCCCATCTTTTCGGACCCAATTTTCGCTGACCATTTAGGTATTCAAGCAAGACCAATTTTCGTTTAGGCAGGTAACTTACCGATAATTTTAGATCCGCTAACACCAGCTCGATCGGGTAGAGTTGATCAAACTCCTGTCGCTGCCAATCGGGAACACCTTCAAAAAACAGATCTCCAGCCTCAATCAACTCAAGATCGGCAAAGGACTCCACGCCTAGTTCAATTAATCGATCATAAAGATAACTCACTAGCTCCAATGGTCGATCAAAATCAGGTTTAACATCTGCTATTTGGTCATCTATATTCCCTAATGCCAACCAGATATTCCAAGCGGCGATATCTTTGCTAAGCTTCTGACTTAACCCTTTAAAACTGCGTCCTTCGCAAATGCTGCGTACTATTGCCTCAATGGCTTGCTCGCCTGATACTTGTTTACGGTAGGTATTAATAATGCGTCCGGCATACACACGCTCAATCAACACGGCATCGTCTGCCAGCTCTTTATTGCTTGCTAGCCTCTCCTCACCTAATTGCGCCTTAAGTAACATATCTATCGAAATCGGTGCCATGCAGGTAGCAAGATTTAGCGTCTGTTTAGCGCCTCGCCCCGCTAAGGCAAATTGATCGAATACCACCGCAGCAATAGGTAACACTTGTTTATCAAGAGGGAGATCAAAACGGGAATCACGAGCGATTTGAACTTCGCTATAACCGTTACCCAAGGCTTGTTGGCGCTTATCTCGGCGGATAAATGCCAGTGCTGGCAGCGCCTCGATAGCCGCTAGACACCAACGCTGTCTCAACTCAACGTGAGATAAATCATCTTCTTTGCCAACAGGTAGGCTTAATACCTTCCTGATCTGTGATGCTAAAAAACGCGCTTCTTTCAGTAAGCTCTGGTTCGCATCGCTCATTGTTAGCCAATCAGGCGCATCCGCGCGCAGCAGTTTAATCATAAAATAGGCATCACAGCCAAAAGGCTCCCATAGCCCAAGCTGCTGCAAGCCAAACTCATCAACGGGTAATGTATAAATCAGCCCAGGCACAGTTAACGCCGCAGCTAAGTCGACCATTAAGCCTTTGCAGGCATCATCTGGCATCGCACTAATTAAGTGAGCAAATTGAGTATCGATAGGCAGTGGGAACAGTTTTCTACCATGGACAGTGACCAGCCCAGCGCTGTCTATGGCGGCCATAGACAACAGTTGCTCAGTGGCTTTTGTTAATGACTTTTCTGGTAGCTTGTCCACAAAAGGCAGATTAGATAGTTGATAGCCGCTACATGCAGCCGCAAGCATAGGTTCAACCAGCTCCTCTCTTTGCAGCTCGGGCGGGGTTATCGCCTCGAGAGGTGCACCTTTGCCCCACAAGCGAATACAGATCCCAGCTTGTACTCGCCCAGCGCGGCCAAGACGTTGTTCACTACTCGCTTTTGAGATTCGAGCTAACGATAGAACGGTACGACCATTTCGCTGATGTGTGCGGCGCTCAAGCCCAGAATCAATAACAGCGGTCACGCCAGGAATCGTTAACGAGGTTTCAGCCACATTGGTCGCAAAGATTACTCGCTGATGATCTGTTTCCGATAATATATCCTGCTGCTGTTTAGCATCTATTCCACCATGTAATCCCAGCAGCTCAAGCCCATCATTTGTCGCTAATAAGCCCTGGCAGGCCTGCAAACAGATTTGAATCTCTTTTTTCCCTGGTAGAAATACCAATATATCGCCCGCGGTTTGAGTCAGTAGCGTTTCAACGGCTTGTTTTACCTTTTTATCGATATCACGCACATCAGGCAGATGGTGACTCTCGGTAGACTGGTATCTTAGTTCCACGTGAAACCTTCGCCCTTCAGCTTGTAATCGCGTGCCTTTATTGCCATTTTTATCAGTTAAATAGCTCGCTAACCGTTCACCATCAATGGTTGCGGAGGTGATCACTAAACGATGTTTACCAGCGGTTTTAAGTAATGCTAACAACAGATCTGTATCCCAGCGCCGTTCATGAAACTCATCAATAATAATGGTATCGAAGCAGGCTAAGCCGGCTTTGTCCCCCACCTCATCAACAGCTTCACTATTAGCAGAGAGCCAACGCAGTGCGATACCCGGCGTTACAAACGCAATATCCGTCTGTTCATTTACCGTAGAATCGAAACGAATAGCATAACCGACTTGCAACTGAGTCTGTTTGGCGACAAAGTCTGCCAAGGCTAAACAGGCCACGCGCCGGGGCTCTATCACCAATACACGCTGAGGCTTACCACTATCATTAGCCTCAGCACACCACAGCGGTAAACGAGTGGATTTACCCGAGCCTGTATCAGACTCCACGACCAAATGATGATGTTTTATCGCTAATTTAAACTCGTTATAGAGTTTGTCTATCGGCAAAGCGGGTAAAGAAAAAGCGGTTACTGAAGAGTTAGACATGATTTAGCAACGATGATTAGCAATGGATGCAATGATACCGCGCCAATAAATAAATGGGGCAACTTTAACTGCTAAGGTTAAACTCTCACACTAAAGCCATTACAGATTCAACAGATAGGACTGTGATTAAAGTAGTTTGTAATCAAAGAACTTGCGTTTATCAGGCCCTGTGGCGTTAGTACTAACTTTATTGGGGTGCTTATACTCATCCCAACTCGCCACATTACGACCACGATTAAGGTGTGGAACCCCCTCTCCTTCACAGCGACTGTGTAAGGGATTATCTATGGACTGCTCGCCACTGAAGTTTAAATCGCTAGCTAAAAACTGACGCAATTGAGTTAAACTATCAGGCCGGCTGATATCGATACAGATAAAGTTGTTTATGTTAAATTGTTCGAAATACTCAAATACTTGTTTTTTGTGGCTAAGGTAACAACTCACCAAATGTTCGGCATCCAAAGGATCATCAATGCCGTTAATATCAAAACTATGGTTAAAACTACGTTTTAATATTGGATGAAACTTGCCAGTCTTATTATCTAAATGCACTAGCATCCGACTAAGTAGCATCTGCATCGATGGCACCCAGGCATCTAAGGCCCGCTCAAGGTAAACAAATTTGGCATAGGGATAGAGCTTATGCAGTTGCCGATAATCACTGAAACAAGGTGCGTCAGACACCACATCCGCCAACTCAAATGCCTGCTTAGTAAACGCCTGATGTGCCACTTTATAACCCAGCTCAAGCAAGGCCACACTCACACTCGTTGTCCCCGTTCGAGGCAGACCGATGATGAATATCTTGTGACTATTACAATCAAACTTAGTGATCAATTTCTACTGTCTCTAATAAATTAAAGTAATAAAATAAAGGGAATACAAACAGGGATAAAACTCAGTAAATTAATAGATAGTATATATTAATCAACAAAATAATCGGCTATCTTATGATGATAATCAAAAATCCTAATGAGAAGTAATAATGACAGAACGTCGTCCATGGTCACGGAATGACTTACTGGTAGCATTCTATCTCTATAATAAAACATCATTTGGAAAAATTAGCGCCCGAAATCCAGAGATAATAAAAGTATCTAAGTTTTTAAACCGAACTCCATCTTCTCTATCGATGAAAATGGCCAATATAGCCAGTTGTGATCCTATGATCCAAGTATCTGGCCGCAGTGGACTAAAAGGTGCATCGAAAGCTGACAAGGATATGTGGGCGGAGATGTCTGCCGATTGGGAAAATTTTTATATCACAAGTGCTGAAGCATTCCTTACTATCACCAATGAACATGAAGAAAGTGAATCGACGGATAGCAACTTCACCGGCCGCGAAAGATTAGTTCAATCAAAGGCCCGTATCGGACAAAATCAATTCCGCCAGATAATACTGAGTTCTTATAATGATAAATGCTGTATTACAAATTTGAGTATTCCTAATTTATTGGTCGCGAGCCACATTATGCCTTGGAGTGTTAAGCCAAGTGAACGATTGAATCCGTGTAATGGATTGTGCCTATCGAGTATTCATGACAGTGCTTTTGACCAAGGTCTGCTCACACTCAACTCAAATCTAGAGGTCGTATTATCGAGCAAACTACTACATAAAAATAACCCATTTGTGGATTACTGCTTTAAACAATACGAGGGAAAATCTATTACCCTTCCAACTAAATTTATTCCAAAAGAAGAGTTCTTAGCCCATCACCGTACTGAGATATTTCAGCAATAACAATGGATCAATTCATTGATTAACTCACAGATGTTTAGCCTATATAAATGAGTAACTTAATCAATTAACAGCACCTCTCGCTAACACCGTAAACCTACCCTGCCAGTGATCACTGGTTTTAAACGCCACATCACTTTCATTTCTAATCGATCGCTGTAAAATCCGCGCCTTGTTTTAATCTCAAACCTTAAGCAGCCTATTTTTGATGATCGATCTCAATCTACTGCCACTCTATTTAACCACTGTTATCGCCCTACTGCTTATTCCTGGTCCAGACATGTTATTGATAGCCAGTTCTAGCTTAAGTTACGGTAAAAAAGTCGGTGTCTACGCCAGTTTTGGCAATGCGACATCGGGGCTTATTTTGACATTGCTGGCGGCAATGGGCGTTTCTGCACTAATAGCAGTTAATCCATTAGCTTTAGAGCTACTTCGTATATTAGGCGCGGCTTACCTATTGAAAATGGGGTGGGATTGTATTAGCGCCAGTGCAGCCGACGCGCCGCAAATAGAGCAAAATAACAATCTTGCTAAGCTGCTCTATCGCCGCGCGGTAATGAGTAATCTACTCAATCCTAAAGCATTGATCTTTTTTGTACTGTTTCTACCGCAATTTGTCTCGACTCAACTAAATGCCAGCTCGGGTGAACAGATGTTAGCGCTTGGACTACTGCTAAATGTGATGGGATTATTGTTTAACCTATTGCTGGTGGCTATGGTAGGAACCTTAGGTAAGCCACTATTGAAAAATGACAAGTTTAGAACTTATCAAAACAAATTTATGGGCGTTATCTTTTTTGCATTAGCAATATGGCTATTGGCCTCACAAGTGCAAGGCATTAGCTAATTCTTAACTATTAGCCTAAATCAATTACCGAAAACTAATAGCGTGCGCCAGTACAAAAATGGCTACGGAAAATGTTCTCCGTAGCCACTATTAAATCCCACTTATTCCTTTTATATCTCGTGCTTATCTCTATCTGTACCGTATTCAACAATAGTGTCTCTATACAGTTTGAGCAAGGCTTGATCTTTTACCGCTACGCCAATCCGTTGATGTGCATGATCTTGCCATTCATCATGCAAGTATTTTCTATCATCAAACTTTTGTATGGTGTGCCCTTCTGCAGGGCCGTCGGTGACAACCCGTATAGGCCCTTCGCGCAGGGTAAACAGTGTCGGATCGATAACATACGCTATCGCAGATGGATCGTGAACATGACATCCCTCAAGCCCCACCTTTTCTGAGTAGAACTTAAGGTAATAACGGCTAATATCCCAGATAAATTGACCCACTTCGCCCGCATCATCACGCAATCTATCTAGATATTCACGGGTAAAGAAGCTCTCTTCGGTGACATCTAAGCCGATGACCACTACTGGCCATGAAGCGGTAAACACCTTGTCCGCGGCATGGGGATCGTCATGAATATTGGCCTCTGCATAAGGAGTAACATTGCCACGATGATCATTAACACCAAATGCACCGCCCATCACGACCACCTCTTTAACGAGGGAGACTATTTCGGGTTCAGCCTCTAAGGCTAAAGCCAAATTAGTAAGCGGACCAACGGCAACTAAAGTTATTTCACCAGGTTCGGCTTTAACAGTGTCGATGATGTATTGATACGCTGGCCGCGGATCGGCTTGGGTGGTTAATGTCTTCGGCGCATGTACATCACCAAAACCTGTTTCACCATGAACAACGACCGTTGGACCGACTGGTGGACGAACGATCGGTTTAACCGCACCTTTAGCCACATCAGCACTAAAACCATATTTTTCTTTTAAAAATAGTGCATTATGTGTCGCATTATCGATTGTGGCATTCCCGTAAACAGTAGTTATAGCCTTTAGTTCAATCTTTGGATGCGCCTCGGCAAACAGTATTGCCATTGCATCATCGATCCCAGGATCGGTATCGAGAATTATTTTATTTATCATAATCTAACGTTCCGTTAGGTCACTTAGTTGAAGGACTCTTAATTGAAGAACATGTAACTGAGGCATACTTTTTATATAGTGAAAGATACCAGCACCACAATCTAACACCAATTAAGTTAAATACAGTGACCTTGCTTTTAACCTAGTTCAAAATTGACAGGTCAAATATAAAAAGGTGAGCCATACCACTTATCGTTACGTATATACTGAATCGACGGCCTGATGGGATATCCATTTATGTTAGATAAGAGTCAATTGAGTGCTGGCATAGCAAAATCAAATCAAGATGTTGAAATAGCTAAGTTTGATGCTTTAGCCCAAGAATGGCGAGATCCCAAGGGCAAGTTTAAGCATGTATTAGCCTTTAATAGCATCCGTTTAATGGCAATAGAAAATGCTATAGCGGTCCATTTTCAACGCGATCTCAATCAAGATATTCCGTTTAAAGGATTAAAGATCCTCGATATTGGCTGCGGCGTCGGTCTATTATGTGAGCCTCTGGCGAGCCAAGGGGCCGATGTCATCGGAATCGATGCCAGTGGGCATAACATTACCCTGGCACAACGCCATGCCCAACAATGGTCCATAAAAGTCGATTATAAACATTGTCTTGCACAAGATCTTGTCGGCAGTGAACAGCAATATGATGTGGTATTAAATACCGAAGTAATAGAGCATGTCGATGATCAACAGCAACTAGTGGATACCTGTTGTCGATTATTAAAACCATCAGGCTTACTGGTGATGGCCACGCTTAATCGCACCTTAAAGTCTTATATTATTGGCATTATTGGTGCCGAATATGTAATGAGATATCTCCCCAAGGGCACCCATGACTGGAATTATTTCGTTAAACCCCAAGAGATAGCGTCGATGATCGCTCCCCATGGATTAAAGACCATTACCGTCGAAGGAATGGCTTTTAATCCACTTACAGGACGATGGAAAATCACCAATAATCCAGATGTTAATTACCTGCTTTATGCCCAAAAAACCACAGATGTGCGCTAGATTTGTAGCAATAGAAAGCTAGATATTCACCACATAAATCATTATATGCCCAGCTAATCCCACTGTTCTACAAGACCAAACCGCCCTTTTCACTTATGATTGCTAGCAATAACACGGGTTATTCCTCATAAAGTTTAGCCAAATTAACGTAAGTCTATTTAGGAAAAATCATGGCAAAAATTGAAGTCATTGTCGGTACAACACTGGGCAGTGCGGAATATGTGGCTGATGAATTAGCGGCTCAATTAGAAGCATTAGATCACGAAATAACGGTACATTTAACGCCTGAACTTAACGATATCGACCCCAAATGTCTTTGGTTAATCGTATCTTCTACTCATGGTGCGGGCGATCTTCCAGACAATATTCAGCCATTTTTTGAAGAAATAGAGGCTAAAAAACCAGATCTCAGCCGAACTAAATTTGCATTATGCGCGATCGGAGACTCGAGCTACGACACTTTTTGCCAAGGCCCTGAAAAATTAGTTGAAGCGATCGAAAATTGCGGTGCACAAGTCTATGTGGATAAGATCCAAATTGATGTGCAATATGATCCCATCCCCGAAGAACCCGCTCAAGCTTGGTTAGCAGCTTGGCAAGATCATCTTTAACGATCTTTTATCAGTATAACCACCTTAACAACCCACAGATTAGATCTATCTTATCCACATATTACGATCTTAAATGATAAATATGTGGATAAGGTATTATTTGATCATGATCTAACTCTGTATTATTCACCGCCCGATCCGACCAAAGATCCACCTTGTGGATAAGTAGGCGATCTATCCCCAAGCTTACGCAAGTTAGATCGCGATCAGATCACAGGATCGAAACGCTGTTAATTACTGATTTACATAAAAAATTAGGGTTATCCACCGAAAACAGCGATCCTAATAGTAAACATAATAAAGGATCTATATAAAGATCTTAAGATCTATTAAGCAGATCCATTGGAGATCGAAAGACCTAAATTGATCTTTCACCAAATGCCTTCCAAGTGCTAAAATACTCGGCTACTCGTTGAGTAATTTGTCGATAGTTAACTATCAATTTCTACTTTCAATTTCGATACAGGTTTTTATCTAAGGTACTGTGATGCATTTTCATGAGCGGTTCGATGTAATTGTTGTTGGTGGCGGTCACGCTGGGACCGAAGCAGCATTGGCATCTGCTAGGATGGGGTCAAAAACATTATTATTGACCCATAACATAGATACCTTGGGACAGATGTCCTGTAATCCAGCTATCGGTGGGATCGGTAAAGGCCATTTAGTTAAAGAGATCGATGCCTTAGGCGGTGCAATGGCAGTTGCTACCGATCATGCCGGGATCCAATTTAGAACCTTAAATTCCAGTAAAGGACCAGCGGTTAGAGCTACTCGTGCACAAGCAGATAGAGCCCTTTATCGCGCTAAGATCCAACAGATCCTCCAAAACCAACTCAATTTACGTCTGTTTCAGCAATCGGTAGACGATCTGATTGTTGAAAATGATCGGGTTGTTGGTGTTGTTACCCAAATGGGATTAGCTTTTGAGGCACCAGCCGTAGTGCTAACTGCTGGTACGTTCCTCAGTGGCAAGATCCATATTGGTTTAGAAAATTACAGCGGCGGTCGTGCTGGTGATCCACCATCGATATCATTGGCGCATCGTTTACATGAATTACCCATTCGTGTTGGTCGTTTAAAAACAGGTACGCCACCACGAATCGATGCTAATACGATTAATTTTGATTTGATGTCAGAGCAAAAAGGTGATGACCCATTACCTGTGATGTCATTTATAGGTGATGTAAAAGATCATCCTCGCCAAGTGTCCTGTTATGTGACCCATACTAACGAGCGTACTCACGATATTATTCGTGGCGGACTAGATAGAAGCCCAATGTATTCAGGTGTGATAGAAGGAATTGGTCCCCGTTACTGCCCTTCTATCGAAGATAAGATCAATCGTTTTGCAGATAAAACATCGCATCAGATCTTTATTGAACCAGAAGGCCTAAATACCACAGAAATTTACCCGAACGGAATTTCTACTAGCTTGCCTTTCGATGTGCAGCTAAATCTTGTTCGCTCTATCCAAGGTATGGAAAACGCCCAGATTATTCGTCCAGGCTACGCAATTGAATATGACTATTTTGATCCTCGCGATCTTAAAAACTCATTAGAAACCAAATCGATAAATGGTTTGTTCTTTGCTGGACAAATCAACGGTACCACGGGCTACGAAGAAGCTGGCGCACAAGGTTTACTTGCTGGTATGAATGCGTCATTGCAAGTGCAAGGTAAAGAATCTTGGTGTCCACGTCGTGATGAAGCATATCTAGGCGTCTTGGTTGATGACCTATCAACTCTTGGAACCAAAGAACCCTACCGTATGTTTACTAGCCGTGCGGAATACCGCTTATTGCTTCGTGAAGACAATGCCGATCTGCGTTTAACCGAGAAGGGACGTGAAATAGGCTTAGTTGATGATGAACGTTGGGCTAAATTTAATGCTAAGCGTGAGGCGATCGAATTAGAACTTCAGCGTCTGCGCAGCCAATGGATCCATCCAAACTCTCCTTTGGTTGATGAACTTAACCCACATTTGAAAACGCCGATCACTCGTGAAGCGACGTTTGAAGAGTTATTACGTCGTCCTGAACTCGATTATCCTAAATTAATGGGGATCGAAGGATTTGGTCCTGCAATCGAAGACCCACGTGCTGCAGAGCAAGTGCAGATCCAGGTTAAATATTCGGGGTATATCCAACGTCAACAAGATGAGATCGATAAAGCGATTCGTAACGAAAAAACCTTAATGCCACAAAATCTTGATTATCAAGAGGTTCCAGGTTTATCAAACGAAGTGATTGCAAAGCTTAATGACCATAAACCAGAAACAATTGGTCAGGCATCGCGTATTTCAGGCATTACCCCTGCTGCTATTTCGATTTTGCTGGTTCATCTTAAGAAGCGTGGTTTACTCAGAAAGAGTGCCTAAATTCATAGCGTAAAATTGTTGTTCGCCTAGATGAGTGGCCTTGGTGCTTCCCATCTAGGCTTCTCGGCTTCATAATATCCCATTGTTTATCGAGGATACCTCTGTGTTATCAGTCCAATTAGATACTTATTTAGCCGACATTAATATGACGGCCACGCCAGAGCAAAAGCAAAAGTTGCTCGATTTTGTTGCTATGCTCGCAAAATGGAATAAGGCCTATAACCTGACTTCGGTAAGAGATCCTGAGCAGATGTTGATCCGTCATATTATGGATAGTCTTGCAGCGAGTAAGCATCTTGTTGGTGAACGTTTTATTGATGTTGGAACCGGGCCCGGATTGCCTGGAATTCCTTTGGCAATTATGAATCCTGATAAAACCTTTGTGTTACTCGACAGTTTAGGTAAACGGATCCGTTTTCAGAAACAGGTTCAGTTTGAGCTAGGGATCAATAATATTAGTTCAGTTGAAAGTCGCGTTGAGGCTTATCAACCAGAAGAAAAATTTGATGGGGTACTGAGCCGCGCATTTGCATCAATTGAAGATATGTTGCATTGGTGTCAGCATCTACCTAAAGACAATGGTTGTTTTTATGCGCTAAAAGGTCAGCTTGGCGATGATGAGATGGCACAAATTCCTGAAGGATATAGTGTTACCGATGTGTTTGAATTGAAAGTCCCTCGTCTTGAAGAACAGCGCCATTTGCTTAGAGTGGTCAAAAACTCACAAGCGTAACGCCAATAGAGTTGCATTATTAAACCAGTTCAAGCAATTTGATAAAACAATAAGCGTATCGAATCAGCTAACGTGAAGACAGGATAATATTTTGGGTAAAGTGATAGCTGTAGCCAACCAGAAAGGTGGCGTAGGAAAAACAACTACTTGTGTTAATTTAGCGGCATCTTTGGCTGCAACAAAGCGCAAAGTTTTACTTATCGATCTTGATCCTCAAGGCAACGCAACCATGGGTAGTGGCGTCGATAAATACAACGTCGAAAATACCGCTTATGAACTGTTAGTCGAAGAAAAGAGCTTCGACGAGATCGTTTATCGAAATACCGCTGGAAAATATGATCTGATTGCCGGTAATGGCGATGTGACGGCGGCTGAGATCAAGCTAATGGAGTTTTTTGCCCGCGAGATCCGTTTGCGAAATGCGCTTGCTCCTATCAAAGATGATTATGATTATATTTTTATCGATTGCCCGCCTTCACTCAATATGCTGACGGTCAATGCTATGTCTGCTGCTGATTCGGTGTTAGTGCCTATGCAGTGTGAATATTATGCCCTAGAAGGGTTAACGGCGTTGATGGATACCATCAGTAAATTGGCGGCTATGGTTAATCCGGGTCTTTCAATCGAAGGGATCTTGCGTACTATGTATGATCCGCGTAATCGATTAGCAAATGATGTGTCCGATCAGCTAAAGCAGCATTTTGGCGATAAAGTGTATCGGACTGTTATCCCTCGTAACGTCCGATTGGCCGAAGCGCCCAGTTTTGGTGCACCTGCCATGTATTATGATAAATCGAGCGCCGGTGCTAAAGCTTATCTTGCGTTAGCGGGTGAAATTATTAGACGTGCAGAGCAACATTCTAAGTTACAGCAAGCTTAAGGAAAAATTGATGACACCGAAAAAACGTGGCTTAGGCAAAGGATTAGATGCGCTATTAAGCACTAGCCATGCAGCTTCAAAGCAAGTAGCGTCCCAAGATGCTGCTGACACAGCTGATAATAATACTGAAGAGCTGAAGATGATCGCGGTTGACCTGCTTCAACCTGGTAAATATCAACCTCGTAAAGATATGTCTCCTGAGGCATTAGAGGAGTTAGCTGAGTCTATTCGTACCCAAGGGATCATTCAGCCTATCGTTGTTCGTCGAGTTTCTGATAAAGGGTATGAGATTATTGCCGGCGAACGTCGCTGGCGTGCTTCGCAGTTAGCAAGCTTAGAAAAAGTTCCTTGTATCATTAAGCAAGTCCCCGATGAATCTGCCGTAGTTATTGCTTTAATTGAAAATATTCAACGTGAAGATCTTAATGCTATGGAAGAAGCCATCGCATTAAATCGCCTTATTGAAGAGTTTGATCTGACTCATCAACAAACGGCTGATGCGGTGGGTAAATCTCGTGCGACTGTTTCAAATTTATTACGTTTGAATAGTTTAAATGAAGCGGTAAAGCGTATGTTAGAGCACGGTGATATTGATATGGGGCACGCTAGAGCGTTACTTGCCGTCTCAGGAGATGAACAAACTACACTGGCTAGATTAGTGAGTGCTAAAGAGCTAACTGTTCGTGAAACTGAACGTTTAGTTAATAAAACCTTAAATCCACCTGAAATCGTCGATAAACCAGCAAAAGATCATGATGTTGCCCGTTTAGAGAGCCAGTTAATTGAAAAATTAGGGGCCAAAGTTTCTATTACCCATAACAAAAAAGGTAAGGGAAAAATGGTTATTAACTATCAGAATTTGGCTGAATTAGATGGTATTATTGAAAAAATCCGCTAAAAATCCCACGTTAACGTAATATTATGTAACTTTGTGACATCTGTTAATCTTCTACTTTTAGACTTTTGGCCTAGATCACGTTAAAAGTCTCTATTTTTACTTACCTTAAACTTGCTTTGGATGTGCGAAAAGGTATACTTTCGCAAGCTTTTTGTACCTCGTCATTGATTGGATAACTGAAATTCAGTCATAGAAACAAAAAGTATGAATGCGGAGAAGATGAATTGAGCAAGGTTTTAGCACGTCGTGGCCGGTGGTCAGCCTATAAGTTGGTGATGATGCAGGCGGCGGTGGCTGGGGGTGTTTCAATTGTCTTTTTCGCCGTGTGGGGAGCTCAGTTTGGATTATCTGCGTTAGCAGGTGGTGCAATCGCTGTACTTCCTAATTTTGTATTCGCAACCCTCGCTTTTTCCCACACGGGAGCAAGCTCTGCAGGAAAAGTGATGAAAACTTTTTACTGGGGGGAAGCGGTAAAGTTGCTGTTAACCATAGCAATGTTTTCGTTAGTGTTTATCAATCTTAAGGTCGTATTTATGCCGCTTTTTGTTTGTTATATATCAGCGTTAATTGTGCATTGGACAGCTCCTTTATACTTCAAGCAAAGTTAAGTGGGATGAATCATGTCTGCAACAGGTGAAGCGTTAACACCGCAGGGCTATATCCAGCACCATCTTACCAACTTACACGTTGGCGAAGGGTTCTGGACATGGCACGTTGATTCGTTGCTCTTTTCGGTTGGTCTTGGCGTATTATTCCTATGGATTTTTCATAGTGTTGGCAAAAAAGCGACTACCGGTGTTCCTGGCAAACTTCAGTGTTTTGTCGAGATGATCGTTGAATTCGTTGATGGCAGCGTGAAAGAAACCTTCCATGGACGTAATCCTGTCATTGCTCCTCTAGCTTTAACCATTTTTGTCTGGGTATTCATGATGAACTTCATGGATATGATTCCTGTTGACTGGATTCCATCACTGGCAGCTGCTGCTGGTATCCCTTACTTGAAAGTGGTTCCAACTACTGACTTAAACATCACCTTCAGCTTAGCTATTGGTGTGTTCTTGCTGATTATTTACTACAGCATAAAGGTCAAGGGCGTTTCAGGGTTCGTAAAAGAACTTACGTTAAATCCGTTTAACCATTGGGCAATGATACCCGTCAACTTCCTACTAGAATCAGTTACCCTTATCGCTAAGCCTATTTCATTGGCACTGCGTCTATTCGGTAACTTATATGCTGGTGAGTTGATCTTCATCCTTATTGCGCTGATGTATGGTGCCAATATGGCGTTATCCGCTCTAGGTGTGACATTGCAGCTAGGTTGGTTAATATTCCATATTTTGGTTATTACCCTACAGGCGTTTATCTTCATGATGCTTACGATCGTGTATCTAAGCATGGCTCATGAAGATCATTAAGGATTGCCGAAGAAATTTTTTTAAGCTAAATCACTAACTAACTAAAGATTTAGAATACTGGAGATAGAGATGGAAACTGTATTAGGCATGACAGCTATCGCTGTTGCTCTACTGATTGGTATGGGTGCTCTAGGTACCGCTATCGGTTTCGGCCTACTAGGTGGCAAGTTCTTGGAAGGCGCTGCGCGTCAACCAGAAATGGCTCCTATGCTACAAGTTAAGATGTTCATTGTTGCTGGTCTATTGGATGCGGTAACCATGATCGGTGTAGGTATTGCACTATTTATGCTGTTTACTAACCCACTGGGTGCAATGCTGTAATCAACGCTTCTGTCTTTAATCTAACTAGGAGGCTGTTGTGAATATCAACGCTACCCTAATCGGTCAGACGGTTGCCTTTATTATCTTCGTGTGGTTCTGCATGAAGTTTGTTTGGCCCCCTTTGATGAATGCCATCGAAGAGCGCCAAAAAAGGATAGCCGACGGTCTAGCTGATGCTGATCGTGCTGTAAAAGACCTTGAGTTGGCACAGGCGAAAGCCACCGACCAACTAAAAGAAGCTAAGGCAACTGCTAACGAAATCATTGAGCAAGCTAATAAGCGTAAAGCTCAGATTGTCGAAGAGGCCAAAGCCGAAGCAGACGCTGAGCGCGCTAAAATTATCGCTCAGGGTAAAGCAGAAATTGAAGCTGAACGTAATCGCGTGAAAGAAGACTTGCGTAAGCAAGTTGCTTCTCTAGCCATCGCTGGTGCAGAGAAGATCCTTGAGCGTTCGATTGATGAAGCCGCCCACAGTGACATAGTTAATAAACTAGTTGCTGAAATTTGATAAGGGAGTTGAGTTATGGCTGAAATAACCACCATCGCTCGTCCTTACGCAAAGGCAGCGTTTGACTTTGCTCTTGAAAAAGATGCAGTAGATAGTTGGGCAGAGATGCTTGATTTTGCAGCTCAAGTCAGTGAAAACGAGACGATGAAGCCGCTACTGTCTGGCGCATTAGCCAGTAACCAGCTTGCAGAACTTTTTATTAAAGTTTGTGGTGAGCAGGTCAATGAGCAAGGTCAGAACCTGTTAAAGGTAATGGCTGAAAACGGTCGTTTGGAAGTACTTCCTGCTGTGTATGAACTCTTTCATGAGTTACGCAATGAGTGGGCTAAAGAGGTTGAAGCACATGTTGTTTCTGCCACTGAGCTTAACGCAGAGCAACAACAGCAAATAGGTGCTTCTCTAGAGAAACGTCTCACACGCAAAGTTAAGCTGAATTGCAGCGTAGATGCCAGCCTTGTCGCTGGTGTAATTATCACGGCAGGCGACCTAGTCATTGATGGCTCGGTCAGCGGTAAACTAAACCGTCTGTCTGAAACGCTGCAGTCGTAATTGGGAGTTTGAGCATGCAACTGAATTCCACTGAAATCAGCGATCTGATTAAACAGCGGATCGAGCAGTTCGAAGTCGTTAGTGAAGCTCGCAACGAAGGTACTATCGTTGCAGTAAGTGACGGCATCATCCGCATCCACGGCCTAGCCGATGTGATGCAAGGTGAAATGATCGAACTGCCTGGTAACCGTTTCGCAATCGCGTTGAACTTAGAACGTGATTCTGTCGGTGCCGTAGTTATGGGTCCTTATGCCTCTTTGGCAGAAGGTCAAAAAGTTAAAACAACTGGTCGTATCTTGGAAGTTCCAGTTGGCCGTGGTCTATTAGGTCGCGTAGTCAACACTTTGGGTCAACCGATCGACGGTAAAGGACCTATCGATAACGATGGTTTCTCTCCTGTTGAAGTTATCGCACCAGGTGTTATTGAACGTAAGTCAGTAGATCAGCCAGTGCAAACTGGTTACAAAGCCGTTGACTCTATGATCCCAATCGGTCGTGGACAACGTGAATTGGTAATTGGTGACCGTCAGACTGGTAAAACAGCGCTAGCGATCGATGCCATTATCAATCAAAAAGACTCTGGCATTAAGTGTGTGTACGTAGCGGTAGGCCAAAAGGCTTCTACTATTGCTAACGTAGTTCGCAAACTTGAAGAGCACGGCGCATTGGCTAACACCATCGTTGTTGTTGCAACCGCTTCTGAAGCTGCTGCACTACAATACTTGGCGCCATATTCTGGCTGTTCAATGGGTGAATACTTCCGTGACCGCGGTGAAGACTCACTAATCGTCTATGATGATCTTTCTAAGCAAGCAGTTGCTTATCGTCAGATCTCATTGCTACTTAAGCGTCCTCCAGGACGTGAAGCATACCCAGGCGACGTTTTCTATCTTCACTCTCGTCTACTAGAACGTGCTTCACGTGTAAACGTTGAGTATGTTGAGAAGTTCACTAAAGGCGAAGTTAAGGGCCAAACTGGTTCTCTAACAGCACTGCCGATTATTGAAACTCAAGCGGGTGACGTATCTGCATTCGTACCGACCAACGTAATTTCGATTACCGATGGTCAGATCTTCCTTGAAACTGACCTATTTAACTCAGGCCTACGTCCTGCTGTTAACCCTGGTATCTCTGTTTCTCGTGTTGGTGGTGCTGCGCAGACTAAGATCATCAAGAAACTGTCTGGCGGTATCCGTACTGCACTAGCACAGTATCGAGAGCTTGCGGCGTTCTCTCAGTTTGCATCTGATCTTGACGATGCAACTCGTGCTCAGCTTGAGCATGGTGAGCGTGTTACCGAACTAATGAAGCAAAAGCAATATGCGCCAATGAGCGTAGCCGATCAGTCTGTGTCTATTTTCGCAGCTGAAAAAGGTTACCTAAAGGCCGTTGAGCTAAACAAGATCGGTGACTTCGAAGCTTCTTTGCTCTCTTACATGAACAGCGAGCATGCTGACCTAATGAAGACTATCAACGAGACTGGCGATTACAATGCCGATATCGAAGGTGGTTTGAAGGCTGGCCTCGACAAGTTCGTAGAAACCCAAACCTGGTAAAGACACAGAGGTGTCTTAAGGCACCTCAGGTCCAGATTGGAGAGTAAAGATGGCCGGCGCTAAAGAGATTAAAACCAAGATCGCGAGTGTTCAAAACACTCAGAAGATCACATCTGCGATGGAAATGGTTGCAGCCAGCAAAATGCGCAAAGCGCAGGAACGCATGGCAGCGAGCCGTCCATATGCAGAAAATATGCGTAAGGTGATCGGTCACGTGGCGCAAGGTTCTCTCGAATATAAGCATCCTTATTTGGAAGTGAGAGAAGCTAAGCGGGTTGGTTACATTGTTGTATCAACCGACCGTGGTCTTTGTGGTGGTCTGAACGTCAACCTTTTCAAAAAGGTTGTCGCAGACGTGAAGAAGCAACGTGAAGCCGGTGCAGAAGTTGAATTCTGCCCAATTGGTGCACGAAGCGTACAATTCTTCAATAGCTTTGGTGGTAAAGTGTCTGCTCATGCTTCAGGTTTAGGTGATGCTCCAAAGCTCGCCGACCTGATAGGAACAGTACGCGTAATGCTACAAGCTTACAACGAAGGCACACTTGATCGTCTGTATGTGGTATTTAACAAGTTCGTTAATACCATGAGTCAGACGCCTGTGATCGAACAGCTGCTACCTTTGCCTAAGTCAAAAGATGATGAGATTGCTCATCACTGGGATTACTTATACGAACCAGATCCAAGAGAAATTTTGGAGACTTTATTGGTTCGCTATGTGGAATCTCAAGTGTATCAAGGTGTTGTCGAAAACATCGCATCTGAGCAAGCGGCCCGAATGGTTGCTATGAAAGCTGCGACTGACAATGCTGGTGAGCTTATCGATGACTTGCAGTTGGTCTACAACAAAGCCCGTCAGGCTGCGATTACGCAGGAACTGTCGGAAATTGTTTCAGGGGCCTCAGCAGTTTAGGCTGGGTAACGAATAAAAGTTTAGAGGATTAATCATGAGCACAGGTACTGTTGTCCAAGTAATTGGCGCGGTTGTGGACGTTGAGTTTCCACATGATGCCGTACCTCAGGTTTATGACGCTCTAGAGATCAAAAGTGAAGGCTTGGTGCTGGAAGTTCAGCAGCAACTTGGTGGTGGTGTAGTTCGTACCATCGCTATGGGTACTTCAGATGGTCTGCGTCGTGGTCTTGAGGTAGTAAATTCTGGTTCACCTATTTCTGTTCCGGTTGGGGCTGCGACCCTAGGCCGTATCATGAACGTATTAGGTCAACCTGTTGATGAAGCGGGCCCAATTGGTGAAGAAGAACGTTATGTTATTCACCGTGAAGCGCCTTCATATGAAGATCAGTCAAACACTACTGAACTTTTAGAAACTGGTATCAAGGTTATCGACCTTGTTTGTCCGTTTGCTAAGGGTGGTAAAGTAGGTCTGTTTGGTGGTGCGGGTGTTGGTAAGACAGTTAACATGATGGAACTGATTAACAACATCGCTAAAGCGCACTCTGGTTTGTCAGTATTCGCTGGTGTAGGTGAGCGTACTCGTGAGGGTAACGACTTCTACTACGAGATGGAAGAGTCTGGTGTTCTCGATAAAGTGGCCATGGTTTATGGTCAGATGAACGAGCCTCCAGGAAACCGTCTACGTGTGGCACTTACTGGTCTGACTATGGCCGAGAAGTTCCGTGACGAAGGTAAAGATGTTCTTTTCTTCGTTGATAACATCTATCGTTACACCTTGGCGGGTACGGAAGTATCTGCACTGCTAGGCCGTATGCCATCAGCAGTAGGTTATCAGCCAACATTGGCTGAAGAGATGGGTGTTCTTCAGGAACGTATTACTTCAACTCGAACTGGTTCTATTACTTCAGTTCAAGCGGTATACGTACCTGCGGATGACTTAACGGATCCGTCACCAGCAACAACCTTCGCTCACTTAGATGCGACTGTTGTACTGTCACGTAACATTGCTTCTCTGGGTATTTACCCAGCGGTTGACCCATTGGATTCGACTTCTCGTCAGTTAGATCCATTAGTTGTTGGTCAAGAGCATTATGACGTAGCAAGTGGTGTACAAACCGTACTACAACGTTATAAAGAGCTGAAAGATATCATCGCGATTCTAGGTATGGACGAATTATCTGATGAAGATAAGACCACTGTATCTCGTGCTCGTAAGATTGAAAAATATCTTTCTCAGCCATTCTTCGTAGCTGAAGTATTCACCGGTTCTCCAGGTAAGTACGTTTCTCTAAAAGACACTATCCGTGGCTTTAAGGGACTATTGGAAGGTGAGTTTGACCACATTCCAGAGCAAGCGTTCTACATGGCAGGTTCAATCGATGAAGTTATCGAGCGAGCTAACAAAAAATAATCGGGCCTAGGCTTGGTATTTTAAGGAGAACGGATGGCAGCCATGACAGTACAACTTGATATTGTAAGTGCAGAAAGTAACATCTATTCAGGCCTTGTAGCACACCTACAAGTCACTGGTAGTGAAGGTGATCTAGGTGTTATGCCTGGTCACGCTCCTTTACTTACACCTATCAAACCTGGCATGGCGCGCATCGTCAAGCAAGATGGTAAAGAAGAAGTGTTCTATCTTTCGGGTGGTATCCTGGAAGTACAACCTTTTTCAGTATCCGTATTGGCTGACGTGGTATTGCGTGCCGAAGAGATTGATGAGCAGGCAGCTGTAGAAGCCAAGCGTCGTGCAGAAGCCCATATGGCTGATGCAGGTGCAGACTTTAACTATGCCGCTGCAGCGATTGAATTAGCTCAGGCTATCGCTCAATTGCGCGTTGTAGAAACCATCAAAAAGAACATTGCCAGATAAGGTTATTGTTTGATGATAAAAGGCGCCTCAGGGCGCCTTTTTTGTATCTGAAATCAACAGCAATGAACAGCTGGAACGTGATATATATAAATCTTTCATTTTTAGAGTGATGCTACTCTGTGTTCATTAATTTATTTATGTTTGAAGCGAGCTTTCAATGCAGGACATACTTATTATTGTTAATGATGCTCCTTATGGTTCAGAGCGATTGTTTAATGCCCTGCGTTTGGCAATACAGCTCAATGAACAAGAGTGTACACCAGTTAAGGTAAGGCTATTTCTGCTGTCTGACGCGATAACTGCGGTACTGCCTAAACAAAATCCCAGTGAGGGTTACAATATTCAGCAGATGCTAGAAATCGTAATAGCCCAAGGTAGTGCCGTTAAATTTTGTGGATCTTGTATGCATGCCCGTGGTTTAACTAAGCTTGCTGTTATCGACGGTTGTCAGGTCGCGACTATGGATGATCTAGGGCAATGGGTATTAGATTCTGATAAAACAATTACTTTTTAACGACTAATCCTGCTATCTAGCCTTTATTGTCGACTTGGTCGCTTTTAAATGCCTGATCTATTAAAATCACCTCCACAAAATTGACCTTCTTATTAAATAGCATTAGCTCAAGGATAAACCCATGGCACTGAATGTAGTGATTTTGGCCGCAGGCAAGGGAACCCGCATGCGCTCAGATCTTCCTAAAGTTCTTCACCCTATAGCGCACAAAAGCATGGTTCAGCATGTGATAGACACAGCGCACCAAGTGGGAAGTAACGCTATTCAGTTGGTTTATGGTTATGGCGCCGATAAGCTGCAAGCAAGCTTAGGCGAGCAGCAACTTAATTGGGTATTACAAGCGGAGCAATTAGGAACGGGTCATGCGGTGGCGCAAGCCAACGATAATATTAATGATGACGATACCGTACTAATTTTATATGGTGATGTGCCATTAATTCAGGCATCGACGCTGAATGCACTGTTAGCGGCGCGCGATGACAATGGCCTAGCTATTCTTACTGTTAATCTACCTGATCCTACTGGCTATGGCCGCATCGTACGTGAAGCCAGCCAGGTGGTGGGTATTGTCGAGCAGAAAGATGCTAATGCCGAGCAGCTTAAGATCAACGAGATCAATACTGGTATTATGGCGGCACCAGGTAAACAGCTTAAAGATTGGCTCGGTCAGTTATCATCGGACAATGCCCAAGGGGAATACTATCTCACCGATATCGTAGCCATGGCTCACCGCGACGGTGTAGTGATTACCACTGCGCAACCGCAGTCGGCTATTGAAGTAGAAGGTGCCAACAACCGCATACAATTAGCACAATTAGAGCGTGCCTATCAGGTTCGCGCAGCTGAAAAATTGATGCTTGAAGGCGCAAATCTTAGAGATCCTGCCCGTATCGATATTCGCGGCGATGTTAGCGTGGGTATGGATGTGATGGTCGATGTTAATGTTATTTTCCAAGGTAAAGTGACCATAGGTAATAATGTCACCATTGGTGCCGGCGCAATTTTGATTGATTGTGAAATTGCTGACAATGCCGAGATTAAGCCTTATTCGATTGTCGAAAATGCCATTGTCGGTGAAAAAGCCAGTGCCGGACCATTTGCTCGTCTGCGCCCCGGTGCTGAGCTAAAGCGTGATGCTCATATTGGTAACTTCGTTGAGATGAAGAAGGCGGTATTGGGTGAAGGTTCTAAAGCGGGTCATCTTGCCTATATTGGTGATGCGCAAATTGGCGCAGGGGTTAATATTGGCGCGGGAACCATTACCTGCAACTACGATGGCGCGAATAAACACCTTACTGTGATTGAAGATAATGTATTTGTCGGTAGTGATACCCAGTTAGTTGCACCTGTCACTATAGGCAAGGGCGCAACCTTAGGGGCTGGTTCTACCATTACTCGAGATGTTGCGGCAGATGAGTTAGTCATCACCCGTGTTAAGCAACGTCATTTAACGGGATGGGCTCGTCCGGTTAAGAAAAAGAAGTAAGTTTCAATCGATGAAATAAAGCGACCTTAGGGTCGCTTTTTTGTTGCTATTACACTTTGTTAATGATGATCACATTTACAATGTAAATAGCCGTAAATAGGTTTGAATGGAAACGATTCTCATTTATATTTCTCGCAACTTTAGTTTATTCCTGTTTTGTTGCGAGGTTTTCATGTCTGTCAAAGGTTCTCCATTTGCTTATTCAACTATCGGTTTAGCCGTTCTGGCGGCTATTGCTAGTACCATAGCTGTTGCTGATGAAGCTGCAAATTCTATTGTAGATGCCAATATTGAACGTATTACGGTTACTGGACGAACCTTTAACGATTATAAAGTCGGTGCTGCGTCGGGAGCGATGCGCGGCGATATCAATTTAATGGACACTCCACAATCAGTTTCAGTGATCCCTAACTTTGTTACTGACGAGCAACTAGCGACTAATTTGTCAGAAGTGCTAGTTAATGATTCGAGTGTTACTAGCGGCAGCGAAAAGTGGAATCGTCAGGTATTCAATATTCGTGGATTTGAGTTATCTTCAGGCTCTGGTTTTTTAATCAATGGTCAGCAACAGTGGTCTCACTACGTACAGCCGATTGAGACGTTGCAACAAGTTGAAGTGCTTAAAGGTCCATCAAGTATGTTGTATGGCCAATCTGGCCCTGGCGGATTGATTAACATGGTGACCAAGAAGCCTACCTATGACACATTTTTCGATGTTGGTTTTGATACCGATGAGCATGGATCTACCCGTTACCAAGTCGATGTGGGCGGCTGTTTAAATGAAGATAAAACGATTCGTTATCGCAGTGTGTTGGTTAAGCAAGACACTCAATACTTTAGGGAATATCAAGATGGTTCTAGTCAAGAGCGAGATCGTTGGTTAGGTTACTTGAATCTAGAGTTTGATATTACCGATGATCTATTACTGTCACTTAAATACGATCACACTCAAGACAAGACGGGGATTGACCGCGGTGGTTGGCTTAATAGCGATGGTGAGTTGATCGGTGGCGAAGATATTATTTGGGATATGCCATGGGCCTTTACCGATAATACAGTATCAAACTTGGGAGCCGAGCTAACTTATCACATCAGTGATGATTGGAAAGTGAAAGCGGGTTACAACGATCAGCAGTTTAATCGTCAGCGTTTAGATTCGTCGCCAAGTTTAGCTAAAGGTTCTGAAGATCCATTCAAAGACGGTTATACCATCAGCCCATTCGACCGCTATGATGACTGGCAGCATAAGACAGGCTTTATCGATTTTACCGGTGATTTTAGTACGGGGAGTTTCGACCACAAATTGTTAATCGGTGCCAATATGCTGGATTACTACTATGGCCAACTAAAAGATTCTGGCAAAAGAGGACAACCAGTCATGCCTGGTCAACCGTTGCCAAAACCCGATCTTGATTACCATAATGATCCTGATGGTAAATATGAATCCGAATACAAACACTACGGCTTCTATATTCAAGATTTAATGACCTTAAATGATCAGTGGCAGTTGTTAGCGGGTGTACGTTATGACGAGCAGAAAAAAGAGGGCGCGGGTAATAACAGCTATGCCGTATCACCAAAGTTTGGCGTGATCTATTCGCCAGCCGTTAACGGTAGCATTTACGTTAACTATTCAAAAAGCTTCACGCCGCAGGGGATGGTGAATGATCCTGAAGATGTGAACGATCAGATGAACCTGGATCCCGAATATGGTGAGCAGTATGAGATCGGTACCAAGTGGGAGCTATTTGATGGTAGCTTGCTGTTAACGGGTGCTGTTTTTGATATTACCGTTTCTAATGTCACCGTCAGGCAAAATCTTGAGGTGCCTAATGACGATGGTGATAAAACTATTACTAACCAAAGTGGTGAGCAACGCCACAAAGGGTTCGAAATGGGCGCGCAGGGCCAAGTCAGCGATAGCTGGTTTGTGACAGGTTCTATGATGTATTTAGATGCCGTTTATAATACGGGTGACGCATTAGATGGTAAGACGCCAGTAGATGCGCCTGAGTGGTCTGCTAATATCTGGACCCGTTATGAAATCACTGAAGCATTAGCATTTAACTTTGGCGCCGTGTATGTCGGTGAGCGTTTTGCAAATACTCAAAATACCATTAGCAAAGATAGCTATGTTCGTTTCGACATGGGTGCTGCTTATTCCATGGATGTGATGGGCAGCGATGTTAGCGTGCGTTTGAACGTTAAAAATCTATTCGACACTGACTACTTAGCGGGTGGCACCAATACCGATGTGACAGTAGGAGAAGGGCGACACTTTGGTTTAGCGTTAGAAGCTAAGTTTTAAACATGTTGTAAGCCAAAGCATACTCATGAGCCTCTATCTTTCGATAGGGGCTTTTTTTGGGAAATTTAGCCAAAATGAGTTTCGATGCTGGTAAAAAAGTTTCGTTTCACTATAATGCACCTTTCGAAACGAAAGTTATGTGAAAAGTTTTATGAACAAACGAAATACACAACAGCGCCGACATAGCATTATTGCTATCTTAAACCAGCAAGGTGAAGTGAGTGTCGATGAGTTGTCTAATCGTTTTGAAACCTCTGAAGTCACTATTCGAAAAGATCTTGCTGAGTTAGAAAAAACCGGTTTATTACTACGCCGTTATGGTGGTGCCGTAGCCATTCCTGATGAAGTGACCCAACAGTTCAGTGCCAAAATTACACCCAATAAGTTGTCCATCGCTCTGGCTGCCGCCAAGCTAATAAAAGATCATAACCGTATCATTATCGATAGTGGCAGCACGACCTCTGGCATAGTGCAGCAGCTAAATGATAAGCGTGGTTTGGTGGTGATGACCAACGCGCTGCAACTGGCTAACTCAATACATGAGCTGGAAAATGAACCAACACTCTTGATGACTGGCGGCACTTGGGACCCGCATTCGGAATCATTTCAAGGCCAAGTGGCGGAGCAGGTATTGCGCTCCTATAACTTCGACCAGCTATTTATTGGCGCCGATGGTATCGATTTAGCCCGTGGTACCACCACATTTAACGAACTGACAGGCCTGAGCAAGGTGATGGCTGAAGTGTCTCGCGAAGTTATCGTGATGGTGGATTCAGATAAAATTGGTAAACGTATTCCCAATTTAGAGCTCGCTTGGCAGCAGATTAGTGTGTTGGTGACTGACGACAGAATAGAGCAAGCAATCGTTAACAAAATTACAGAGCAGGGTGTTGAGGTGATATTAGCGCCCTATTCAAACGAACTTTAGTTTTTAATATTTATTAAGTGTAGGAATAGATTATGTGCGGAATTGTTGGCGCAGTAGCGCAAAGGGATGTTGCGGAAATTTTGGTTGAAGGCTTACGTCGCCTTGAGTACCGCGGTTACGACTCGGCGGGCGTTGCCGTTATCTATAATGGTGAGCTTAGCAGTACTCGTCGGGTGGGTAAGGTGCAAGAGCTATCGAGTGCGCTAGAACTAACACCACTGGTTGGCGGCACAGGTATTGCCCATACGCGTTGGGCTACTCACGGTGAGCCAAGTGAGCGCAATGCCCATCCTCATCAGTCATCTGGTGATATTGCCGTGGTACATAACGGTATTATCGAAAATCACAATAAGCTACGTGAAATGCTTAAAGGCTTAGGCTATGTGTTTGCCTCTGATACCGACACCGAAGTGATTTGCCACTTAGTGCATCATGAGCTTAAGTCACATGACACCTTACTTGCCGCAGTCCAAGCTACGGTAAAGCAGCTCGACGGTGCCTACGGTACTGTTGTGATTGACCGTCGCGATAGCGAGCGGATGATAGTCGCGCGCTCAGGTAGCCCACTGGTTATTGGTTTCGGCTTAGGTGAGAACTTTGTTGCTTCTGATCAGTTAGCACTGCTACCAGTCACGCGCTCTTTTGCTTTCTTAGAAGAGGGTGATGTTGCAGAAGTGACTCGTCGCACCGTGAGTATTTTTGATGTCGATGGCAATGCCGTTGAGCGTGAAATCAAAGAGTCTGAAGTGACACATGATGCGGGTGATAAAGGTGAATATCGCCATTACATGCTCAAAGAAATTTATGAGCAGCCACGCGCGATTGCTCATACCTTAGAGGGGCGTATTGCGAGTGGCCATGTTTTAGATTCTGCATTTGGCGAAAATGCCGCTGAGTTTTTAAAAGATATTAAACACGTACAGATCATCGCCTGTGGTACCAGTTACCATGCGGGTATGGCAGCACGTTACTGGCTTGAAGATTGGGCGGGTGTGTCATGTAACGTTGAAATTGCCTCCGAGTTCCGTTACCGCAAATCACACCTGTTCCCTAACAGCTTGCTAGTGACTATCTCACAGTCGGGTGAAACAGCCGATACATTAGCGGCGCTGCGTCTTGCTAAAGATATGGGTTACAAAGCCACTATGACTATCTGTAATGCACCGGGTTCTTCTTTGGTGCGCGAGTCAGATATGGCTTACATGATGAAAGCGGGCGCCGAAATTGGTGTTGCATCAACTAAAGCCTTTACGGTGCAACTCGCTGGGCTTCTCATGCTAACCGCAGTAGTAGGGCGCCATAACGGCATGTCAGACGAAATGCAGGCTAAGATCACTCAAAGCCTACAATCTATGCCTGCTAAAGTTGAGCAGGCACTCGGCTTAGATGATGCAATTGCTGAACTGGCAGAAGATTTTGCTGACAAGCATCACGCACTCTTTTTAGGTCGTGGCGATCAGTACCCTATTGCGATGGAAGGTGCGCTTAAGCTTAAAGAGATCTCTTATATTCATGCCGAAGCTTATGCATCGGGCGAATTAAAGCATGGTCCATTAGCTCTTATCGATGCTGACATGCCTGTGATCGTTGTGGCGCCAAACAATGAGTTATTGGAAAAACTTAAATCAAACGTTGAAGAAGTGCGTGCTCGCGGCGGTCTAATGTATGTGTTTGCCGACAAAGATGCCGAGTTTGAGTCAGATGAAACTATGAAGGTGATCCCGGTTCCTCATTGCGATGACTTTATGGCGCCACTTATCTACACTATTCCTTTGCAGCTGCTGTCATATCATGTGGCATTAATTAAAGGCACCGATGTGGATCAGCCGCGTAACCTAGCCAAATCGGTGACTGTTGAGTAAAAAGATATCTCTGTAAATAGCCAATGTAAGGCTGTTATATATTGCGTCTTGAAATAATTTGACGGTTTTGATTAGACCAGTAGCAATAGCTACTGGTCTTTTTTATATACTTGACTTGAGTGGGGATCCCCTGGCTCTAGTGTGGCTTCACTTATTACAGAGTTCATTATTGTGATTGTACATAGATACCATTCACTAATACCTCATCTGGGTGAAGCTGCGAGTTTATTCGGATGTTTTTCATCCTGTGCTTACTGTGTGTATGTTTTCTTTTAACATCTATTCACGACGTTAGAAACGGTAGCCGAGGGCAAACGTTAGCGTATGGGTATCGAGCAGGTCCATCGCCTGATAGTGATAGGTGAGGCCGAGATCCATGCCGGACGCAAACTCCATCCGCCAGCCTAGTCCTGCCAGCAGGCCAGTACCATCATCTGTGTATTTACGGTCGTTGTCATCGGTATCGGTAAACTCTAGTCGATATTGGTTTGCGCCGAATTTAAATACCAAGCGATTTCTCTGAGATAGGGGGAGTGTATACAGGGCCGCCGCTCGGAAGCTGCCGACATCATCAAGTTGATTGCCAAAAAAGCTAAAGAGGTTACTGATAAATACATCCTGTCGCATGTAACCCACTTCTACCCCCCATTCTGGGCTGAATTGGTAACGGTAGGCGAGATCATAATGGGACTGAAAGTCATCACCATCGATGGCTTTGGTTGATGAGACTCTTGTTTCACCAATGCCAGCCCCTAGTGACAGGGCGTGATGGTAATCCGACGCGAAAGAAAGAGGTGTAACGAGCAGGCAAGCTGCAGCAATAATAGCTTTCATAACAATCCTTTGAAATGTGATAACAAAATATCTAAATTTTTTATATCAGATATTTTATCTACTTGAAATGTAATATGGCAAAATTTATCAAAGTATTTGTCGATAAATAAGTAGATTAGGGCTTGTTAATTGCGCCCAAATAGACTTCCCTGCAGTCAAATAAGGTTGAGTTCAGGTTAATTAATAAGCGTAGTTTTAAGTTGCTCAGTTAATTCAGCGATACAACTACCGCAGCCCGTTCCAGCCTGTGTTAGGGCTGTTAAGCTAGCAATATCTTTCGCTCCCTGCTCGCGAATAGCGCAATTGAGTTGGTTTTCGCCAACCTGTTTGCAGGCGCAGATGATTCTACCTTTAGATAAATCTCCTTGAGGACTTGCTGACATTAGGCTAACCCAAAGTGCCGCTTGGTCAGTGTCTGCATTCAATAGCCCTGTAAACCAAGAGTATTGCTTGAAATTTAAATTAACACTAATCGTATAAGCAAAATCTATTCGGTTGGCATTACTTGCCGCAAAGCGATAGCTGCACTGATCACTTTGCTCAGTGCTGACACGCACGGTTTTCTGCGTTGGGGCGAGATTTTGCAGCAGGCGGTTGAGGTCTGCTGCTGAGTCATCGCTGGCGATAAAGTAGCAAAATCCATCTTGGACCGTCTGTTTTACCCAATAGCTAAACCCTTGCATAGGCTGCTCCTGTCGACTGACGACCAATGCTTGGCTATTGGCTTGATAGCGTTTTAAATTTACTGGAGTACTCTTCATCTCTGGCTGACCTGAAATTGGGTCGGTGATCCCTTGGCCTAGAGTGCTGATCTTGCCGCCGTATGAATTGCTGTCACTCCAATGGATTGGGGCAAACAGATCACCTGGTTTAACGCTATTGCTGACGAGCACGCGCATTATGGCGCTTCCCGCAAGGCTGCTAATTTGGGCAATATCGTTATCCACCAGCTGATGGTGTGCGGCATCGACTGGACTTATCTGTAAAACCGGCTCGGCTTGGTGGCTGCTTAAACGTGGTGATAACCCGGTGCGAGTCATCGTATGCCATTGATCGCGGTTGCGACCATTATTGAGGCGCAGCGGGTATTGGGACGTTAAAGTTTGTGGTGATGGCAGATAGGTTACCGGGATCAGTTGGGCTCGCTGGTTCGGTGTATCAAACTTACCGTCGCCAAATAGGTGCTGGTGGGTTGGCGTGGTTTGTTTAGCGGTAACAGGCCATTGCTGAGGTGCCATATCGTGATACTCAGTATCCGATAGCTCGGCTAAACCGCTTAGGTTGAGCGAGTGTTTAGTCTGCTCATGGGCTTTACGGGTTAACTGGGCATACTCTCGAAATATCTGTGCTTCATGACGGTAGTTAAAGCTATGAATAAATCCCATTCGTTTGGCCACTTCGCTGATGATCCACCAGTCGGCGCGGGCCTCTCCTGGAGATACTGTTATCCTACGCTGACGAGAGATCCGTCGCTCTGAATTGGTCACAGTACCTGATTTTTCTGACCAGCCTTGGGCGGGAAGTTGCACATGAGCAAAGGCTTGTGTATCTGTTTCGCTGACACAATCGGATACCACTACAAAAGGACATTGGTTAAGAGCCGCTTTTATCTTGTTACTATCGGGTAAACTGACCGCTGGGTTGGTTGCCATGATCCAAATAGCTTTAATTTTGCCGCTGGCAATGGCATCAAACATATCTACCGCTTTTAGTCCGGGTTTGCTGGCTAAATTATTGGTTTGCCAATACTCAGCAACAAGTTGGCGGGAAGATTCGTTAAACCCTAAATGGGATACTAAGGTATGGGCCAGCCCACCGACTTCGCGTCCACCCATTGCATTCGGTTGACCCGTAATTGAGAAGGGATTGCTACCGGGTTTGCCTATTTTTCCGGTGGCAAGATGACAATTGATGATGCTGTTGACTTTATCTGTGCCTTGGGAAGATTGATTGATGCCTTGGGAGTAGAGGGTTAATACTTTTTCAGTTTGGCTAAATAAGCGATAAAACTGTTCAAGTTTAGCTGTGGTGATGCCAAGTCGCTCCGCGCACTCTTGTATGCCTTTACTCTCTGAGTCTGCACTTTGTAATGCAGCGTCAAAGCCATCGGTGTGAGTATCAATATAATCCTTGTCTACCAAATTGTTATTAGCAAGGTACTTAAGTAGGCAGTTAAACAGCAATACATCTTTGCCTGGATCTAAATCGAGATGCAGGTCCGCCTCACCGCAGGAGGTTGTTACTCTTGGATCAATCACAACTAGTTTACATTGTGGGTTTTGTGCCCTTGCTGCTTTGATGCGCTGGAACAAGATTGGGTGACACCAGGCTAAGTTTGAGCCGACCAACACAATTAATTGTGCTGCTTCGATATCTTGGTAGCAAGCAGGAACACTATCACTGCCAAATGCGCGTTGCTGGCCTGCGACACTGGATGACATGCAGAGTCTAGAATTTGTATCGACATTACTACTACCAATAAACCCCTTCATCAGCTTGTTGGCCACATAATAGTCTTCTGTTAATAGCTGGCCAGATAGATAGAAAGCGACGGAATCAGAGCCATGTTTTTCAATGGTTTCATTAAAGCGTTGCGCCACCGTCGTTAAGGCGCTATTCCAACTGACTCGCTGCTTATTCACCAGCGGATAGCTTAAGCGTCCAGCCTCTACTAAGGTTTCGCCTAATGCTAATCCTTTAGAACAAAGTTTCCCTAAATTGGCAGGATGGCTGTCATCACCGCGCACCAAAACCGAACCATTTCGTTGTGGTTTGGCTTCTATTCCACATCCCACACCACAATATGCACAGGTTGTTTTAATCCAAGGAGTTACGGGATTCTGGCTCATGGTGGTTCTCTCTATTTTATGGGTTTGTGCGTTTAAGTAGCAAATGTTGAGCCATGGGTTGTATTGTCGGTTTGTTGTTTCTTTTATTTAAATAAAAACAAAAGTTTGTGTTTTGGTTAAAATAAATCTACCCATTTAGAGGTATATCTTTGTTGTTATATTTTTCAGTTGGTTATGGTTTTTGCTCTTAAATGATCTTTGTTTGCACTAACTGGGTGCGATTTGAAAGCGATTGTAGTTGCTAAAAGTATGGCTTTTATAAATGTGGCGCTGTTGGTTTTTTATTTATGTAATTGAAAATATTGGTTTTGTGGTTTTCATTTTAGTTGTTTCTAACTTGTTGGCACTTTGTTTGCTCAATGTTTCATCAACGCAGGGGATAAGCAAAGAGGCTCATACCATGAACAACAAACATCCATATACAGATCAAGGTGTTATCAATATCGGTTTTAAAGAGCCTAAAGCAGTTGGGCGTGTCAGCTTGGTGGGGGCTGGACCTGGTGATGCTGAATTACTAACGGTGAAAGCGCTGCGAATTATTCAAAATGCCGATCTCATCATCTATGACAGATTAGTCAGTGAGGAGATCTGTGCCCTGTTTCCCTCTGCCACACCCGCCCTATATGTAGGTAAAGCCAAAAATAAGCATAGCGTCGAGCAATCTAAGATAAATGAACTCCTAATCGAGCAGGCGTTGCTTGGTAAAAATATCTGCCGTTTGAAAGGTGGGGATGCGTTTATCTTTGGCCGTGGTGGAGAGGAGGTGCTTTCGCTCAAGCCCTTGGGTATTGAAGTTGAAATCGTTCCAGGTATCACTGCCGCATCTGGATGTTCGACTTATGCAGGCATTCCACTTACCCATCGCGGCGTATCACAAGGTTGTACGTTTGTAACCGCCCATGCCGAGAGTGATTTACGCATTAATTGGCAGGGGCTAGCCATGATAGATCACACCTTAGTGTTTTACATGGGGCTCAGTAAGGCTGGATTGATATCCAGTGAGCTTATTGGCTCAGGCCTTGAGGCTAACACTCCGGTTGCGCTGATCGAACGTGGTTGTTCCCAGCTGCAGCGCGTCATTCGTGGCGTCCTCACCGATTTACCCAATTTAGTCGCCGCGCATCAACTTCAATCGCCCACCTTAATTGTGGTTGGTAAGGTTGTAGATCTTGCTGAGCAATTGAGTTGGTTTGAGCAACAGCAGGTAGCGCCCGCTGCCAAATTTACCGTGGCCCGTTTAAGTGCCTAGCCTTTTATCTAAGGAGAGCAAGATGGATAGAGTATCTGTATTAGTCGTGGGCAACGGAATGGTTGGTCACAAGTTTATCGACAACATATTGGCGAGTGAGCAAGCGGAGCATTTTCAATTAACCACATTCTCCGAAGAGCCAAGGTTGGCCTACGATCGTGTACAGCTGAGTAGCTACTTCAGCGGTAAAACGGAGCAGGATTTAGCATTAACCGATGAAAGTTACTACCAACAACATAAGGTCAACTATCTGCTAGATACTAAGGTTATCGGTATTAATTCAACAGACCATACTGTGACCTTGGCCAATGGAGAGCTTTGCCATTATGATAAATTGGTATTGGCAACAGGTTCTTATCCGTTCGTTCCTCCAATACCCGGACACGAGCAGGAACACTGTTTAGTGTATCGCACCATCGCCGATCTTGAGGCTATCACCGAATCGAGTTGTCATAGCGAGAAGGCCGTGGTAATTGGCGGCGGTTTGTTGGGCTTAGAAGCCGCTAATGCCCTAAAGCACTTAGGGTTAGAAACCCATGTCGTTGAGTTTGCACCGCGATTGATGGCGGTGCAGCTGGATGATGGTGGTGCGAGCTTGCTAAGACATCAGATTGAAGATTTGGGTGTCTATGTTCACACCGAAAAGGCGACAACTGAGATTGTCGCGGGTGAGCAGAGCCGTTATCGACTCAATTTTGCCGATGGATCATTCCTTGAAACCGACATGATCGTGTTTTCTGCGGGCATTCGTCCTCAGGATGAACTTGCGCGTTTAGCTAATCTTGAGGTGGGTGAACGCGGCGGCATAGTGATTAACGATCATTGCCAGACCAGCGATGCCGATATTTATGCGGTGGGCGAATGTGCGCTGTGGCAAGGTCGCATATTCGGTTTAGTCGCGCCGGGTTATGCCATGGCATCGGTTGCCGCTTCTCATCTATGCGGCTCGGAGCAGCGCTTTATGGGTGCAGATATGAGCACTAAGTTAAAGCTCTTAGGTCTGGATGTCGCCAGTATTGGCGATGCGCATGCTCAGTCAGAAGGGGCGCAGTCTTATACCTTTCACGACGAAGTGGCGCAGGTCTATAAACGTCTTGTGGTCAATGCTGCTGGAGACCGAGTGCTGGGGGCGGTTTTGGTTGGCGATGTGAGTGCCTATGGCCAGCTGTTACAGATGATGCTTAATGATATGCCGCTACCCGATCATCCTTCTACCCTCATTTTACCTCATGTCGAAGGTGCCGAAGCCAATGCTATTGGTGTCGAGGCCTTGCCTGCCACGGCCAAGTTATGTTCTTGTTTTGATGTGACAAAGGGTGACATCGTAGCGGCGGTTGCCAGTGGTGCCAAAGATATGGGGGCGATAAAATCCTGCACAAAGGCGTCGACAGGCTGTGGTGGTTGCAGTGCCTTGGTTAAGCAAGTGATGGACTGTGAATTGGCTGCGTTAGGCCATGAGGTTGATAATAGCCTCTGCGAGCATTTTGCTTATACCCGTCCAGAGTTGGTCGATATCGTTCGTATTAAAAAAATCAGGAGTTTCGATGAGTTGCTTGCCAGCCATGGTCACGGACTCGGCTGTGATATCTGTAAGCCAACGATAGGATCTATTCTCGCGTCCTTTTGGAATGATTATGTTCTGGAGGACCAACATATCGGCCTACAAGACACCAACGATATCTACTTAGGTAATATGCAAAAAGATGGTACCTACTCTGTAGTGCCGCGTATTGCGGGCGGTGAAGTTACCCCTGATAAGCTAATTGTACTCGGTGAAGTCGCTAAAGAGTTTGACCTCTATACCAAGATAACTGGTGGTCAGCGTATCGATCTCTTCGGCGCTCAACTGCATGAGCTGCCGCTAATTTGGCGCAAGCTGGTGGATGCCGGGTTTGAAACGGGCCATGCCTATGGCAAGTCGGTACGCACGGTAAAATCTTGTGTGGGTGATAGCTGGTGTCGTTATGGTGTCAATGACAGCTTGGGCTTCGCCATCGATATCGAAAACCGTTACAAGGGCTTACGTTCACCACATAAGTTGAAGTTTGCCGTATCTGGCTGCACCCGCGAGTGCGCCGAGGCGCAATCGAAAGATGTGGGGATCATTGCCACCGAAAATGGCTGGAACCTTTATGTAGGTGGTAATGGCGGCATGCGACCAAGACATGCCGAGTTGTTCGCATCCGGCCTCGATGACCAAACACTGATCCGCTATATCGACAGATTCCTGATGTTCTATATCCGCAGTGCCGAGCGCTTGCAACGCACCTCGGTATGGATAGAAAACCTCGAGGGCGGCATCGAGTATCTCAAGTCTGTGGTGATTGATGATAAGTTGGGGTTGGCGAAAGAGTTAGAATCTGAAATGGCTCATAGCATTGCCCAATACCAATGTGAGTGGAAAACCACTATAGAAAACCCTGAAAAGCTCAAACGTTTCCAGCATTTCATTAATAGTCAGGTGGGTGATAGCAACTTGGCCTATGAGGTGAAGCGTGAACAGCGTATGCCAATAAGACCGAGCGACAAAATAGATATTTTAGCGATCTGTGAATAGGGAGTGCGAGTGATGGGAATAGACATTGGCAAGATGAGAGACATCTGGATATCGGTTTGCTTACAGGACGATATTGTTCCAGGTACGGGGGTGTGCGCCTTAGTCGAAGGACGACAGGTTGCGCTGTTTCGATGTCGCCAAACTAATCAATTCTACGGTATCGATAATTACGATCCTGTTGGGGGCGCAAATGTCTTGTCGCGGGGGATCATTGGTTCAATTGAAGGGGCGCCCGTTGTGGCCTCTCCACTGTATAAGCATCAGTTCGATCTCAATACTGGTAGCTGTTTACAAGCGCCAGAGTACCAGCTAACCACCTATTTAGTGCGGACGCAGGGGGCAGAGGTTCAGCTCTGTATGAATACGCTAGGGTAATAGATTAACCCTCTACATTTTAATAAGTTTTATTAACTTTAAAAATGCTACGCCTCAGTAGCAGGGAGTCTTGCGGCCTTAAAAAGCTTAGACCACCCAAAAGGAGAGTGAACATGAGTACAGATAATCGCTTTAATCTATTTTGCTTCAGCGGAAAGATGAAGATTTTACATCTGAGTTGGATGGCCTTTTTTATTACCTTTGTGGTGTGGTTTAACTTTGCGCCATTACTGCAATCGGTGAAAGCATCACTGGGGCTGACGACCGCAGAGATAAAGACTCTACTGATCCTCAATGTGGCTTTTACTATTCCGGCGCGGGTGGTGATAGGTATGTTAACTGACAGATTCGGCCCTCGCATCGTCTACTCCGCCTTATTGGCTATCTGCGCGCTGCCTTGTTTTGCCTTTGCTGTTGCCGACAGTTTCATTCAAGCGGCCATTGCCCGCTTTATGTTGGGTTTCATCGGCGCAGGATTTGTGGTGGGTATTCGTTTAGTGTCTGAATGGTTTCCCCATAATGAACTGGGAACCGCCGAAGGGATCTATGGTGGTTGGGGTAACTTTGGTTCCGCCGCTGCGGCGTTTACCTTACCGACGATTGCACTCATGTTTGGTGGTGAAGATGGCTGGCGCTATGCCATGGGAATAACGGGTTTAATGAGCCTACTGTTTTCGGTAGTGTTTTACCTAAATGTCGAAGATACGCCTAAGGGCGCGACTTATTTTAAGCCTAAGAACATGACCGCAATGGAAGTGACATCCAAAGGCGATTTATTCTTGCTGCTACTGATGAAGCTACCTATGTATGGGGCGTTAGCGTTATTAGCATGGAAACTATCGCCATCGGGTGTGGGCATGTTGAGTGCTAACAGTGTGTTGGGGATCTATGCCGGCTTAGTATTGCTCTATCTTTATGAGCTATCACAGGTGTGGAAGGTGAATAAACAGGTCTTTGATGGGCCAGTGCCTGCGATTCACCAATATAAGTTTAAGCAAGTGGCGGTACTGAACATCCTTTATTTTGCGACGTTTGGTTCTGAGTTAGCTGTGGTCTCTATGTTGCCGCTGTTTTTTGCGGAAACCTTTGAGTTGACGCCTGTGATGGCGGGAATGGTGGCATCGGCTTACGCCTTTATGAACTTAATGTCGCGCCCTGGTGGAGGGTGGATCTCGGACAAATTTGGTCGTAAGCCAACTTTGTTGATATTGACTGCGGGCTTAGCAGCGGGCTATTTCCTTATGGGTCAGGTAAATAGTGAATGGCCGGTGTGGATAGCGGTTGCCGCGGCAATGGCATGTTCCTTCTTTGTGCAATCGGGTGAGGGGGCTGTGTTCGCCACGGTACCGTTAATCAAGCGCCGCATGACAGGTCAAATCGCAGGTATGACTGGGGCTTACGGTAATGTTGGGGCGGTGTGTTACTTAACCGTACTATCGTTTGTCGATTACAGCACTTTCTTTTATGTGATTGCTGCGACTGCCGTAGTGGGCTTTGCTGCCTTGATGTTGATGGAAGAGCCTAAGGGACAGATGGCTGAAGTGAATCAGGATGGCAGCGTGACATTGATTGATGTCTCGAGCCGATAATCTAGAGGTGATTATGATGACCGCTAACCCATTAGATACAACATTGCTCGATGCGATGAAGCATGGTGACGATGATAATAGCCTGAAGTTGAGTTTCTACGGCGTATCGTCGGCAGGTATTCGTGAACAAAATCAAGATGCCTTTGCGGTGCATCATAGCGAGTCATCAATGGAGTTGACTCATAAAGGGGTTGTTGCCTGCGTGGCAGATGGGGTAAGTTGCAGCCAAAATGGTCAGCAGGCCAGCCAGCTGTGTGTGACCCAGTTTATTGAAGATTACCTGAGTACGCCCGACAGCTGGGGGGTTAAGTCGTCGGCGACTCGGGTATTGAGTTCGCTCAATCAATGGCTATATCACCACAGCCAGCACTCTGATCTGCGCCATAATGGCTATATTTCCACATTTAGCGGGGTCATATTTAAATCTAATCGTCTGCATCTGTTTCATGTTGGTGACAGCCGTGTTTATCGTTATCGGGCTGGTGAGTTGACGCAGCTGACGCGAGATCATTGTCATCAACGTAGCGGTGACAAGGGCTTTTTGACTCGCGCACTGGGGATGGATGAACATCTAGAGGTGGATTATCAATGTCATGAGGTGAAGAAGGGCGATAGTTATCTGTTAACCACAGATGGCGTACACGACTCTTTGTCGATGAGTGAGTTGTTTGAAGCGCTAGTTGCAAATGTCAGCTTGCCTGATTGTGGTGACGCCTTGCTTGGTCAGGCGCAATTAAAGGGAAGCGATGATAACCTGACCTGTTTATTGCTGCGGGTGGATGGGTTGCCCTTTGCCGATACTGACGAGTTGGCGGCTCTATTTGCCGATAAAGTGATCCCGCCAGTGATGCAGGTGGGACACTGCATCGATCAATTTGAGGTCGAGAGCGTGTTATATAGTGGCACTCGTAGTCACCTCTATTTGGTCAAACAGCGGGAGGATGGTGAACGCTACGTGTTGAAAGTGCCGTCGTTAAACTATCGAGATGACGCCAACTTTTTACAGAGTTTTATTCGTGAACAGTGGGTTGGGCAACGAACTCGGCATGGTGCCTTGATGCGTATTTACCCCAATAACTCCGATTTTCTCTATCACCTATGCCAATACATTCCAGGGCAAACATTACGCCAATGGATGTATGACACCCCTAATCCAGACTTGACCCAAATGAGAATGATGGTGGATGGCATGGTTATCGCGGTCAGGGCTCTGCAACGTTTAGGGGTCACTCATAGAGATCTAAAACCAGAAAATTTTATGTTGATGCCCGATAATCGTTTAGTGCTCATTGATTATGGTGCCGCTCAAGCCGAAGGCTTAGAGGAGTTATCATCATACCGTGACGTTGTGCCTCTGGGCGCTGCGGGATATATTGCACCTGAATACCTCATGAGTGGTGAGGCAACACATCTATCGGATATTTTCTCTATTGGGGTGATTATTTATGAGATATTGACGACTAAGCTTCCCTATAAACAAGCTGTGTCGTTGCATTTGAGGGGGAGTGGGGGGCGTTGGGATTACCAGCCATCACTACGCCATCGTCAAGATATTCCCTTGTGGCTCGATCATGTATTGAGAAAGGCGTGTCATCCGGATGAAAAGCAGCGTTATCAGTCTATGTCTGAACTGGTGCTCGATCTAAAAACACCCAATAAGACGGTGATAGAGAGAAGTCATTATGTCCCCTTACTAGAGCGAAATCCGCTTGGTTTCTGGCAATTACTCTGTGGCCTGCAATCTGTAGTGATCATACTGCTATTATTGTTAGGGTAATCACTAGTTAATTTTCGAGTGTTAAGCGATTAGCTGTGCTTGACGGCTCTCTATCTGTTTCCATACTTTGTCATGAAAGTAGAACACAACCGTATTTACTGCGGGTTCAATTAAGGCTATTGCACCACCAATAACGACACTGCCAGTTAGTAGGTAAGTAATAGTGAAGGCAACGCTGAAATGCAGTATTGCAAAAGTGAATGTTTTAGCCATGATGAAACTCCTCTTTAGTGTTTTTAAATGATAACTATTATCATTTGCAATTTAAAGAGGTAAATGCCGATAGGCTTAAAAGAGTTTCTAGATTGACCGCTGACGTGTGTAATTATTCAATTTAATACCAATCAATAGGAATGGCCTCACAAGGGAACAACCATTCCATCATCCATTCACCTTGAATTAGTTTGCAAAAAATACGCTGAGTAGATCACTTTCTTATACTGATTGGTATAACAAAGCCGATGTGATGCGGCTTTGTTATAGGTGAGCTTATTGAGGCAACATATTTGTGGTTAATAATGCCAAGGGAACTTGGAAAAGTCCTGGTCGCGTTTTTCTAGGAAGGCATCGCGGCCTTCAACGGCTTCATCGGTACCGTAGGCCAGACGAGTGGCTTCGCCAGCAAAGAGTTGCTGACCGACTAATCCATCATCCGGCAGGTTAAAGCCGTATTTCAACATGCGCATAGCCGTTGGCGATTTAGCGTTGATCTCTTTGGCCCAACTCAATGCTTCGGTTTCAAGTTCAGCGTGAGGAATTGAGCGATTAACCATGCCCATATCAAACGCTTCATCGGCGCTGTAGTTAAAACCTAAAAAGAATATTTCGCGGGCGCGCTTCTGACCGACCATCTTGGCGAGATAAGCGCTACCGTAACCAGAATCGAAACTACCCACATCGGGATCAGTTTGTTTAAATATGGCATGCTCTTTCGATGCAAGAGTGAGATCGCATACGACGTGCAGGCTATGACCTCCACCGACAGCCCAGCCAGGGACAACGGCAATCACGACTTTTGGCATAAAACGGATAAGACGTTGCACTTCTAATATGTGTAAGCGTCCCATACGGGCGACGTCTGGTTTGCCTTGCTCGTCCCCCTCATATTTATAGCCATCCTTACCGCGAATACGTTGATCACCGCCAGCACAAAATGAGTATTGCCCTTTAGCCGACGGTCCATTTCCGGTTATTAATACACAACCGACATCTGACCATTGGCGCGCATGATCGAGTGCGGTATAGAGTTCATCGACGGTTTTTGGCCTAAATGAATTAAGACAATCAGGCCTATTGATAGCGATACGGACAGTTCCCTGATCTTTGGCTCTATGATAGGTGATATCTTCAAATTCAAATCCACTGACTCGATCCCAAAGGTTAGGATCAAAAATATCAGAAACTTTATCTGTCATGGTTATTACTCTGTGTCTGCATTTTCAATTAAGACGAATGTGCAAAGGCTAGGCTCATTAGCTATATAGGTCAATCATCGATATGAAAACTGCATTAAGAGCGAAGTTTTCATATTTCAAGTGATGGGATTATCTTAATCTATCGCAGATGAATATTTGATTATCCTTACTCAATGCCGTAAAGCGACTGGGATTATCACCGCAATATTCATCCTTAAACTCTAGTACTGTGTGTTCTGACTCTAAAATCCCATCTAAAGCCGCAAGCTCTACTTTAGTCATTCGGTTGGCTATCTCTGTCTTTAATTGAGAGATATGGTTATCGGCTTTGATGAGCTTAGTCCCTGTCATCGAGTCGAGTTTGCGCTCAATCTTTGTTATTAGCGCGTCGGTTTGAGCCATTGGCTCATCGAGCTTATCTGTTTCGGTCGCGAGGTAATAGAGTAACCCTATACCCGCTCCTAAAATAATCCAGCGTTTCATTATTTATCCAACCATGGTGAACAATTTGTAATATAAAATGTATAATAAGCCAGTTTTTATGGAATATTAAAGCTGTAAGGCTGTTAAATATGAACGCAAAATCAAATAAAAAGGATTATTCGAAGGCTGAGCGGATTAAAATTCACCAGCCAGACGTAAATAAATCCGATCGCTTCAATCCCCGCAATCGTATTTATGTCAGAGCAATAGAAGGATTTTGGACTCAGCTGCGTCGCCGTTTGGGTTGGGTAGCTATGTTATTCTTCCTCATACTGCCTTGGATACCTTGGGGGAATAGACAAGCTGTATGGTTTAACCTAGGTGAACAGAAGTTTCACATATTTGGTTTAACTATCTGGCCTCAAGATCTTACCTTGCTTGCAGCACTATTAATGATAGCTGCTTTCGGTCTATTTTTCGTTACTACCTATCTTGGTCGTGTCTGGTGTGGCTATACCTGCCCTCAAACCGTATGGACTTTTATCTTTATCTGGTTTGAGGAAAAGTTCGAAGGTGCTCGCAACAAGCGAATAAAACTCGATCAGATGCCATGGAGTTTTAATAAACTATGGCGCAAAACATCAAAACATCTCTGTTGGTTATTAGTATCTCTATTAACTGCTATGACATTTGTCTCCTATTTTGTACCGACTAGTGAGGTATATATTGATGTATTTAGCGGTAATGCCTCTGGTGGCATCTATTTTTGGGTCGCTCTATTTACCATAGCCACATATGGCAATGCTGGCTGGATGCGTGAAATCATGTGCATTCACATGTGTCCTTATGCACGTTTCCAAGCGGCGATGTTCGACAAGAATACCTATATAGTCGGTTACGACAGCAAACGGGGTGAAAAACGTGGCCCGAGAACCCGTAAACAAGATCCAAAAGAGTTAGGCCTCGGTGATTGTATTGATTGTGATCTGTGTGTTCAGGTATGCCCAACGGGAATTGATATTCGTAACGGCTTGCAATATGAGTGTATCAACTGCGGTGCTTGTATTGATGCCTGTGATAACACTATGGAACGTATGGGATATCAAAAAGGGCTTATTGCCTATACCACAGAGAACAAGCTCGAAGGTATAAAGGAAACGGTCCTTAGACCTAAACTTGTGGGTTATGGTGCCGTATTAGCGGTGATGATAATCATCTTTGTGTACGCCAGTGCCACCATCGCACCAGTGCGGGTTGATATCATACGAGATCGAAATCAACTCTTTAGAGAAAACGATCAGGGCTTGATTGAGAATACCTTTACCCTAAAGATCCTCAATAAGACAGAAGCCCTGCATGAATACCAGCTCAGTGTTGAAGGATTACCTAATTACAAATGGTATGGATTAGAAACTGTCACAATTGAAGGTGGTGAGGTGCTAACTCTGCCAATTAGTGTCGCGGTAGATCCTGTCGAGTTGTCGCGTCCAATGACTAAAGTCGATTTTAAAGTGAAAACAATAGTCGATGGTTCTGAGTTAGAGGCAACGCAAGAGTCGCGTTTCTTCAGCAGATAACTATAGAGGTTGGTGTATATAGGGATTAAAGGGGCTAATTAGCCCCTTTTTTATACGTATCGTTTGATAACTGTGCGTTCAAACGTAAAAGTGTCATATTCTTCCAAAAAGCCCTTGCGCCCATCCGAGAACTCCCTATAATGCGCATCCACTGACACGGCACAGCAGGCCAACGAGTTAGCGACAAGCTAGATTGTATGGGACTTGCAGCGGTGTTAGGGATTCAAAATCGCAAGCGATTTGAATGTGGTGGTAAGCGCTTCGGTAGGCTTCCAGTGTTGATTGATTATCACATCAGTGGTTAACAAATCATCGCTTGGGAAACTTCTTAAAATAAGCACTTGACGCCGACAGCGGGAAGTGTAGAATACGCATCCCTAAGCCAACGACCTAGCGTCAGCGGCGGCTAAATGAGCGAGTCAATCGTCATGTTAGCAACGCTCTTTAACAAGATGAAACAAGAAATCTGTGTGGACACTCACAGGTGTTGAGTTATTCGAAATTGCTTTTCTGTCTTCGGATGTAAAGCAATCAAAAATTTTACTCAATGTAAGATGAGTGTTCATAGCAATATGTACAACATGTTAGAGATTCTTCCGAGTCTTTAATGTGGAATCAGAATTCATTGAGCCGAAGCTTTAAGCTTCAACAAAACTTTAATTGAAGAGTTTGATCATGGCTCAGATTGAACGCTGGCGGCAGGCCTAACACATGCAAGTCGAGCGGTAACAGGAATTAGCTTGCTAATTTGCTGACGAGCGGCGGACGGGTGAGTAATGCCTAGGGAACTGCCCAGTCGAGGGGGATAACAGTTGGAAACGACTGCTAATACCGCATACGCCCTACGGGGGAAAAGAGGGGACCTTCGGGCCTTCTGCGATTGGATGTACCTAGGTGGGATTAGCTAGTTGGTGAGGTAATGGCTCACCAAGGCGACGATCCCTAGCTGTTCTGAGAGGATGATCAGCCACACTGGGACTGAGACACGGCCCAGACTCCTACGGGAGGCAGCAGTGGGGAATATTGCACAATGGGCGCAAGCCTGATGCAGCCATGCCGCGTGTGTGAAGAAGGCCTTCGGGTTGTAAAGCACTTTCAGCGAGGAGGAAAGCTTAAGCGTTAATAGCGTTTAGGTGTGACGTTACTCGCAGAAGAAGGACCGGCTAACTTCGTGCCAGCAGCCGCGGTAATACGAGGGGTCCAAGCGTTAATCGGAATTACTGGGCGTAAAGCGTACGCAGGCGGTTTGTTAAGCGAGATGTGAAAGCCCCGGGCTCAACCTGGGAACTGCATTTCGAACTGGCAGACTAGAGTCTTGTAGAGGGGGGTAGAATTTCAGGTGTAGCGGTGAAATGCGTAGAGATCTGAAGGAATACCGGTGGCGAAGGCGGCCCCCTGGACAAAGACTGACGCTCATGTACGAAAGCGTGGGGAGCAAACAGGATTAGATACCCTGGTAGTCCACGCCGTAAACGATGTCTACTCGGAATTTGGTGTCTTGAACACTGGGTTCTCAAGCTAACGCATTAAGTAGACCGCCTGGGGAGTACGGCCGCAAGGTTAAAACTCAAATGAATTGACGGGGGCCCGCACAAGCGGTGGAGCATGTGGTTTAATTCGATGCAACGCGAAGAACCTTACCTACTCTTGACATCCAGAGAACTTTCCAGAGATGGATTGGTGCCTTCGGGAGCTCTGAGACAGGTGCTGCATGGCTGTCGTCAGCTCGTGTTGTGAAATGTTGGGTTAAGTCCCGCAACGAGCGCAACCCTTATCCTTATTTGCCAGCACGTAATGGTGGGAACTTTAGGGAGACTGCCGGTGATAAACCGGAGGAAGGTGGGGACGACGTCAAGTCATCATGGCCCTTACGAGTAGGGCTACACACGTGCTACAATGGCAAGTACAGAGGGTTGCAAAGCCGCGAGGTGGAGCTAATCTCACAAAGCTTGTCGTAGTCCGGATTGGAGTCTGCAACTCGACTCCATGAAGTCGGAATCGCTAGTAATCGTGGATCAGAATGCCACGGTGAATACGTTCCCGGGCCTTGTACACACCGCCCGTCACACCATGGGAGTGGGCTGCACCAGAAGTAGATAGCTTAACCTTCGGGAGGGCGTTTACCACGGTGTGGTTCATGACTGGGGTGAAGTCGTAACAAGGTAGCCCTAGGGGAACCTGGGGCTGGATCACCTCCTTACCTATACGACTAACTTAATGTTTGTTGAGTGTTCACACAGATAACTTGTTCTTGTTAGAGCAGGTGGCACGTCTTAACGGCGATGCTTGTTCTTTAAAAATTTGGAAAGCTGATAGTGTTAATGTGAAAGGGATAATGACGTACTTGTACGTAATTATTTGTAGCATTGACGCGAAAATTAAAATTGAGTTCTCAAACACTTAAATCAAGTGCCGAATCATTCCCTTTAATTAGGATGATGATTCATGAGTATTCTTTTGGCGAAAGTAAACACCATTAGTTGCGATACAACATCAAGCTTACCCGCTTGATAAAGTTTGTTTCCTTGTGAAACTCATTTGGGTTGTATGGTTAAGTGACTAAGCGTATACGGTGGATGCCTTGGCAGTCAGAGGCGATGAAGGACGTAGTAACTTGCGAAAAGCGTTGGCGAGCTAGTAACAAGCATTTGAGCTAACGATGTCCGAATGGGGAAACCCACTAGCATAAGCTAGTATCACAACATGAATACATAGTGTTGTGAGGCGAACGAGGGGAACTGAAACATCTAAGTACCCTCAGGAAAAGAAATCAACCGAGATTCCCCTAGTAGCGGCGAGCGAACGGGGATTAGCCCTTAAGCGTAGAGGGTGTTAGTGGAATGTGTTGGAAAGCACAGCGGCACAGGGTGATAGCCCCGTACATGAAAACTAACTTTACGTGAAAACGAGTAGGACGGGACACGTGACATCTTGTCTGAACATGGGGGGACCATCCTCCAAGGCTAAATACTCCTGACTGACCGATAGTGAACCAGTACCGTGAGGGAAAGGCGAAAAGAACCCCTGTGAGGGGAGTGAAATAGAACCTGAAACCGTATACGTACAAGCAGTGGGAGCGGTTCTTGAGACCGTGACTGCGTACCTTTTGTATAATGGGTCAGCGACTTACATTTTGTAGCGAGGTTAAGCGAATAGCGGAGCCGTAGGGAAACCGAGTGTTAACTGCGCGTTTAGTTGCAAGGTGTAGACCCGAAACCCGGTGATCTAGCCATGGGCAGGTTGAAGGTTGAGTAACATCAACTGGAGGACCGAACACACGTATGTTGAAAAATGCGGTGATGACTTGTGGCTGGGGGTGAAAGGCCAATCAAACCGGGAGATATCTGGTTCTCCTCGAAAGCTATTTAGGTAGCGCCTCGAGCGAATACCATTGGGGGTAGAGCACTGTTAAGGCTAGGGGGTCATCCCGACTTACCAACCCTTTGCAAACTCCGAATACCAATGAGTACTACTCGGGAGACACACGGCGGGTGCTAACGTCCGTCGTGAAAAGGGAAACAACCCAGACCATCAGCTAAGGTCCCAAAGTTATTGCTAAGTGGGAAACGATGTGGGAAGGCTTAGACAGCTAGGATGTTGGCTTAGAAGCAGCCATCATTTAAAGAAAGCGTAATAGCTCACTAGTCGAGTCGGCCTGCGCGGAAGATTTAACGGGGCTAAGCAATACACCGAAGCTATGGGTACTAGCGCTTGCGCTAGTGCGGTAGAGGAGCGTTCTGTAAGCCGTTGAAGGTGAAGGGGTAACCCACGCTGGAGGTATCAGAAGTGCGAATGCTGACATGAGTAACGATAAAGGGGGTGAAAAACCCCCTCGCCGAAAGACCAAGGGTTCCTGTCCAATGTTAATCAGGGCAGGGTGAGTCGACCCCTAAGGCGAGGCCGAAAGGCGTAGTCGATGGGAAACAGGTTAATATTCCTGTACTTTTGCTAACTGCGATGGAGAGACGGAGAAGGCTAGGCTAGCGCGGCGTTGGTTGTCCGCGTTTAAGGCAGTAGGTGGTGCACTTAGGCAAATCCGGGTGCACATACACTGAGAGTTGACGACGAGGTTCTACGGAACTGAAGTAGTTGATGCCATGCTTCCAGGAAAATCTTCTAAGCTTCAGGTTAGCAGGAATCGTACCCCAAACCGACACAGGTGGTTGGGTAGAGAATACCAAGGCGCTTGAGAGAACTCGGCTGAAGGAACTAGGCAAAATGGTACCGTAACTTCGGGAGAAGGTACGCTCCTGTTGGTGATGAGACTTGCTCTTTAAGCTGACGGGAGTCGCAGATACCAGGTGGCTGCAACTGTTTATCAAAAACACAGCACTGTGCAAACTCGCAAGAGGAAGTATACGGTGTGACGCCTGCCCGGTGCCGGAAGGTTAATTGATTGGGTTATCTTCGGAGAAGCTCATGATCGAAGCCCCGGTAAACGGCGGCCGTAACTATAACGGTCCTAAGGTAGCGAAATTCCTTGTCGGGTAAGTTCCGACCTGCACGAATGGCGTAATGATGGCCACGCTGTCTCCAGCCGAGACTCAGTGAAGTTGAAATTGCGGTGAAGATGCCGTATACCCGCGGCTAGACGGAAAGACCCCGTGAACCTTTACTATAGCTTGGCACTGAACATTGACCCTACATGTGTAGGATAGGTGGGAGACTTTGAAGATGAGACGCCAGTCTTGTTGGAGTCAACCTTGAAATACCACCCTTGTAGTGTTGATGTTCTAACTCTGGCCCCTGAATCGGGGTTGAGGACAGTGCCTGGTGGGTAGTTTGACTGGGGCGGTCTCCTCCCAAAGAGTAACGGAGGAGCACGAAGGTTGGCTAAGTACGGTCGGACATCGTACGGTTAGTGCAATGGCATAAGCCAGCTTAACTGCGAGACATACACGTCGAGCAGGTACGAAAGTAGGTCATAGTGATCCGGTGGTTCTGAATGGAAGGGCCATCGCTCAACGGATAAAAGGTACTCCGGGGATAACAGGCTGATACCGCCCAAGAGTTCATATCGACGGCGGTGTTTGGCACCTCGATGTCGGCTCATCACATCCTGGGGCTGAAGTCGGTCCCAAGGGTATGGCTGTTCGCCATTTAAAGTGGTACGCGAGCTGGGTTCAGAACGTCGTGAGACAGTTCGGTCCCTATCTGCCGTGGGCGTTGGATGATTGAAGGGAGCTGCTCCTAGTACGAGAGGACCGGAGTGGACGAACCGCTGGTGTTCGGGTTGTCATGCCAATGGCATTGCCCGGTAGCTACGTTCGGAATCGATAACCGCTGAAAGCATCTAAGCGGGAAGCGAGCCCTAAGATGAGTCATCCCTAGAGCTTTAAGCTCTCTAAAGGGCCGTAGGAGACTACTACGTTGATAGGCAAGGTGTGTAAGCGTTGTGAGGCGTTGAGCTAACTTGTACTAATGACCCGTGAGGCTTAACCATACAACCCAAAAGGGTTTCTAACTAAGTGAATACTTAGCGAAAGAATACAGCCACTTGATTTAGTGTGACTCAATTTTAAAACTTCCTGCTTAGGCGGGAACAGCTTTCTAAATTTCCAAATTTGTCTGGAAACCATAGCATTGTGGCACCACCTGATCCCATCCCGAACTCAGAAGTGAAACGCAATCGCGCCGATGGTAGTGTGGGGTCTCCCCATGTGAGAGTAGGTCATTTCCAGGCGCCTAATTTAGTGAAAAGCCACCTGAATAAGGTGGCTTTTTTGCGTTTAGGGTTTATGAAATTATCGACGCTCTTTCTCGAAACCATCTTGATTAATATCTGGTGGCTTAATCACTTATGTAGGCATGAATGCTTACTCCTGACGTCGTCCCACTGCTGGGCTTGGCCATAAACTGCATCCTGCGTTTATGCCATTCGGCACATCCATGTGCCTTGCCCTCGGCTCGCAGCCATCCATCAAGCTTTGCTTGATAAGCGGATGTCTTAGGTTCCCATGTGAGAACTGATTGATTGCCGAATTTAACTACACCTGCATAAGACTCTCACAGAGAAACCTAGATTTTTGTCTCTTTTATTATTAGATAGGGCTAACCTTTATGAGATCTCAGAATAATGCTGTGATCTTTGTGGGTAACACGCCACGTAAATAGAGTTATAATGCCTTATGAATTGTCGTCTTGGATGCGGTGCATGTTGTGTTGCGCCTTCAATTACTAGCCCTATACCTGGTATGCCGAATGGCAAACCAGCAGGTGTTCGTTGTATTCAATTAGATGATAATAATCTCTGTAAAATTTTTGGTCAGCCCGAGAGGCCTGATTTATGTGATCGCTTTGCAGCTACAGAAGATGTTTGCGGTAGTACCAATGAAGAGGCCCTTTGGCTTATCACTTCGTTAGAAGCAGCTACAATATCTTAGAAGGTAAAATATGCAGTTAACTCGTTATACAGATTTTGGCATTCGTACTTTAATGTATTTGGCCCTATCGCCAGAAAGAGAAACACTGTTTAGAATTGCTGAAATTACAGAGGTGTTTGATCTTTCACCTAATCATGTGTCGAAGATAGTGCATCATTTAGGAAAAGAGGGTTATCTGCAGACAGTTCGTGGCAAGAGCGGTGGTTTTAGATTGGGTAAGCCTGCTGAGCAAATAAATATTGGTCAGCTAGTTAGGATCTTAGAAAACTCCTTAGCCCCTATCGATTGTACTAAGCCCTATTGTCGTTTCACTCCTTCATGTCAATTGAAAGGGATGTTAGCGGAGGCTGTAGATGCCTATCTGGCGGTTTTAGACCGTTATACATTGGCTGATGTCGTTAGTAATCGCGATGAGTTAAAGGCACTTCTGCCTGATCTATCTATTCCTGTTTTAGAAATCTAACGGATCCATTAGATTATCGCACATGCGTTTTGCTGCCAGTGACCTTAGACTCTTTTTGGGCTAGTTGGTATGGCAGCAATTGAGATGTTTTTACTAATGTGAGCCCTTGTTGCTCTAACCTTTTAAGATTACTTTGTAGGAAACGAATAGTTTCTGGGTAGGGATGCGCTATAACTACTACCTGTCCTTCATTATTAGCCAACTTAATGAGTCGTTGAAACTGATACTCTAGTGCCGTTTCACTTACATCATTGTCGAGAAATATTTGCCTTTTAAGTTGCGGGACACCGAGCTTATTCGCCATTTCGCCCGCCTTGGTGTATCGAGTTGTCGCGCTATCGACGAAATAGGTATCTTGTTGCTTAAGACTTTCCATTAACCAGATCATCTGTTCATTCATCTGTGTTAGTAAGCTCCCCATATGATTATTAACGCCTCTTACATTGGGTATGCTTCCTAGGGCTGAGTCGATAGTCTGTTTGAACTCTTGCTCATTCATTTTATTGGTTAATCCGCCGGGCCCTTGTTTTTTCCCGTTTAGCGCTTGCATAGGAAGATGTAGCATGATTTCGTGACCATTATCATTTGCTAAGAGGGCAATTTCTTTACCTAGAGGTGTATGTGGTAATACAGACAGTGTGATTGAACTGGGCAATGACAACACCGCCGTATCGGTTTGACGGTATCCAATGTCATCTATGATGATGGCTACTTGGGCGGCTTTTGTTGGGCTAACAATCAAGATGAATGCTAATAAAAGTAATAAGCGCACTATATTCTTATTGTGATTAAGTATTTGTTTTTATCCATGTAATAGCCGATTTTACGAACTTATCCTTAGCTATTTTTTCATGGGGCGGTAGTTCGTCGATTATAGGCATACTTTGTTTATTGTTAATAGCATCTGTTGTGATATTTATGTCTGGTTCAATTCCTATCGAGTGAATATCTCTTCCTTTTGGGGTGGTGTAATGTGCAATGGTGAGCTTGATTGCATTGCCATCTATCAGCGTTGGAATGATGCTTTGCACAGTGCCCTTTCCAAAGCTCTTTTCGCCAATCAATATGGCGCGTTTATTTTCTTGCAGTGCCGCAGCAAGCACTTCCGATGCAGATGCAGAACCCTTGTTGATTAAGACGATAATAGGTAACTTTGAAAACAGATTCTGTGGTGATGCAAAGTAGTCAGAGTTCGCATCGAAAAAACGGCCGCGAGTGGACACAATACGCCCTTTGGCGAGGAATAGGTCTGCTATTTTTATGGCTTGATCTAACAACCCACCGGGATTATTGCGGAGATCAAGAATAATTCCAGTGAGCGGTTTATTTTGCCATTGGTTGAGTTGCTTGATGAGGTCTTCGGTGGAGTCGTCTTGAAAACTCGATAGTTTTATATAGCCTATGCCGTCGCCTAGTAGCTCTGTCGTCACCGAGTTCACATCGATCATCGTGGGTTTTAGTGTGACATCGAAAACGTCGTCAGAGTTACTTCTACTGAGCGATAAATTGATAGTAAGGTTGTTTTGACTGTGGAATTTAATCTTTTTTAAAACGTTATCTAACTGTTTGGCATTTACGCTTTCATGATTAACTTTAACTATCCTATCGCCAGGTAGTATTCCGGCAATGGCTGCGGGGGAGTGTGGAAATGGACTGATGATGGTGACCTTATCATCGCTTGTCGCTATCTCAATACCAAAGCCAAAGTACTCTCCGCTATTGGCATCTTTAAGATCGGAAAAGGCATCTTTATCGAGGAAATTTGAATAAGGGTCTAGCTTATTAAATATCCCTTCGATAGCGGCTTGGATCAACTCTTGCTCAGGGATTTTATCGACGTAGTAGGTCTCTATCGTGCTGATGATATCGATTAAAAGGGGATAGTTTAGCTTTGACGGTGATGGTTGTACATTTTCTTGCCCTGATAAGGTTATCGATAAACCTAGGCTCACACCAAATGCCACGCAGATGAGATAACGGATGAATTTAGCCATGTGCAACCCCTGTTTAAAGGGGCCGCTTTGGTGTCATCGTCTGCAATATCTTGCAGGATCGACCGCTTGCCCCTTATGCCTTACTTCAAAGTATAGGCCAGGTTCTGTTTGTCCACCCGAGCGTCCGACCAGTGCAACGGTTTCACCTTTGTTAACAGAGTCTCCCGCATTTTTAAGTAAAGTTTGTGCGTGACCATATAGGCTCATGTAGCCCTTACCGTGGTCAACCACCATCACCATACCGAATCCTCTAAGCCAATCGGCATAAATAACCTTACCATCGGCGATTGCATTTACAGACTGTCCTTCTGGCGCGGAGAGGATGACGCCTTTCCATTTTACTTCACCCGAACGCTTGCTGCCAAAGCCCGAGCGGATACGGCCTTTTGTCGGCCAATTTAAATGTTGTTTGCTCGATAACCCGTCCATAGCCGGGTTATCTTTCATTGCGTTAAGGGCTTGCTCGACGACTCGCTTTAAGCTGGCTTCTTCTATTTGCAGCTGTTCAAGTTTGACACCATGTGAGTTCAGTGTTCGCTGTAATTGGGCTAAAGTTTGTTGTCTTTGCGTCTGTTCTTGGGTCAGTGATTTCGCTTGTTGTTCTTGATCTAGTACGAGCTTGTTGAGCCTATTTTTCTGCTCTTTTTGGGCGGTTTCAATGCTATCTAGTTCGGTAATGGTTTGTTGTAGTTCTTTAATGGAGGCCATTCGAGCATCGTTAAGATATTGGTAATAAGCGAGCAAGCGCTCAATGGTTGCAGGACTCTGCTGATTGAGCAACATCTTAGTGTAATCATGGTTACCAGCCAGATAGGCACTTGCTAGTTGATTGGCTAAGGTTTTTTGTTGGTTTTTCTTTAGCTCATCGAGCTTGGTTTTTCGAGAATCAAGCTCGGCTAATTTCTTATCTGTTTGATCAAGTGATGCCTTAGTGTTATTCACTTTCTTCGCTGCGGCGGCAATCGCTTGCTCATCTTTTTTCAGTAACTTGATCAACTTTTCATGTTGCTTATTGGTGTTTTTAAGTGTTGATTGCTGGTTACTGATCTGCTTTTGTATTGCTTCGAGTTCGGATTGGCGCTGCTTCAGATCTGACGCCTGAGCAGTGAGGGAAAGCATGATAAAGCCAGCGAAAATGCTGGCTTTATAACAACCGAATCGTTTAAGCAATGAATCGTTACTCGCTTAGTTTAATGATTGAGCGCCCTGTCATTTCTGCTGGAACGCTTTGTTCCATCAAGGTTAACATGGTTGGCGCCAAATCACTTAATCTTCCTTTGTCGGCGATTTCGCCTTTGCGACCAACATAGATTAGCGGGACTAATTCACTGGTGTGGGCGGTATGAGCCTGACCGGTTTGTTCATCAGTCATCTGCTCGGCGTTACCATGATCTGCGGTGATCAAACATTCACCATCAACCTTAGCAAGCGCCTCCACAACTCGACCGATGCAGGCATCAACGGCTTCACAGGCTTTAACTGCCGCGTCGAAGTTACCTGTATGACCAACCATATCACCGTTAGGATAATTACAGATAATAACGTCATACTTAGTTGATTCAATGGCTTCAACGAGTTTGTCTGTTAATTCTGCGGAGCTCATCTCCGGTTGTAGATCATAAGTGGCCACTTTAGGCGATTGGATCAGAATTCTATCTTCACCTTTAAATGGCTCCTCTTTGCCGCCATTAAAGAAGAAGGTAACGTGTGCGTATTTCTCTGTTTCAGAGATCCGCAGCTGGGTCTTGCCTGCATTTTGCAGCACTTCACCTAAGGTGTTGACCAAATCTACTGATGGATACGCAATACCAGCATTAATGTCACCCGCATATTCAGTTAACATGACAAAGTTAATCTTAGGCATTACCGCACGTTCAAAACCGTCGAAGTCGGCATTGACAAAGCTACGAGTGATTTGACGGGCGCGATCGGCACGGAAATTCATAAAGATCAACGCATCGTCATCATTAAGCTTAGCCACTTGACCCGCCGCGTCAGTGATCGCCGAACTCGCCACGAATTCATCATTTTCGTCACGACCGTAAGCGGCTTCAAGTGCTTCAACTGCATCTGTGTATTGATGTTGTGATTTACCTTCGGTGATCAGTTCATAGGCTTGTGAGACGCGATCCCAGCGGTTATCCCTGTCCATCGCATAATAACGACCAATAAGTGAGGCAACTCGACCCGTGCCTAACTCTTTAAATAGTTCGCTGAAGTGAGCTAAGCTAGATTTTGCGCTGCGTGGTGGCGTATCGCGGCCATCGAGGAAGGCATGGAGGTACACGTTTTTAGCACCGCGCTTTACTGCCATCTTACACATAGCCTCGATGTGATCTTCATGGCTATGTACTCCACCTGGAGAGAGTAGCCCCATGATATGTACTGCGCCATTAACCGCTATCGCTTTATCTACGGCTTCTATTAACGCGGGGTTAGTGTCAAATTCGCCATCATCGATAGCTTTGCCGATGCGAGTCAGCTCTTGATAAACCACACGGCCTGAGCCGATATTGATATGGCCTACTTCTGAATTACCCATTTGCCCATCGGGTAAACCTACATCAAGGCCTGAGCCCGAAATAAGACTGTTTGGATATTCTTGGTTGAGTCGATCGAGTACGGGAGTGTTGGCGTGATATACCGCATTGTTATGGGTATTTTCACGGTAACCCCAGCCATCGAGGATCAGCAGAGCCAAAGGGCGTTTGCGTGTCGTCATGGTGATACCTTTTAAGTTTAAAAGAAAGATTGAATTCTGAAATTGGTTAAATATTACTACGGACCACCTAGATCAAAAAGCGATTTACATAGATAGCGGTCATCGATTCGGTCACACATTGGCATTTAGTGCTAACGATAGACTGCAAGCTTAGCCAACAACTTGCTGCAATATGCCGTGACGATCGGTTATACTCTCTGCCCTGACAGTATCTCAAGCTACAGAAGTAGGCCGTAAATAATGCAAGAATATATCGAATTTTTAAAAGCCAACCCAATGCTTAGCCTTGCTTGGATTGGTTTACTTGTCGCTCTTTTAGTGAGCGTTTTTAAGTCTAGTATCTCTAAAGTCAAAACGGTTGATCATCAACAAGCGACGTTGTTAATTAACAAGCAAGACGCCAAAGTTGTTGATGTTCGTTCAAAAGAAGAGTTCAAGAAAGGTCATATTGTTGACGCGCTTAACATCCCGTTATCTGAAATTAAAAATAATCAGACATCTGCCCTTGAAAACTTTAAAGCGAGTCCCATTATAATGGTATGCAATGCTGGAATGACATCGGCACAGGCAGCTCAGTTGATGGTTAAGGCGGGTTTTGAATCTGTTTACAATCTCAAGGGTGGGATGGGCGAATGGCAGCAGAGTAATTTACCGGTTGCTAAGAATAAGCGATAAACCCCACACAATGTTTGCTTTTAATAAGCAACTTTGATTAGAGTGTCATCTCTTTAAAAAATGACTTAGGGAACTATCAGTTAGTTCTTTAAGAAAAACTAAAACTGGGATGGTGGCTGAGGTCTTGTTTAGGACTCGAGTAACAAAAGCCCTAAAGATTATTCCTCTATTTAGGGGAATCAAACAAAATTGATTAGGTAGGATATTATGGCTGAAGTAGCAAACAACGAACAACAGGGTCCACAGTTCAACATTCAACGTGTTTACACTAAAGATATCTCATTCGAAACACCAAACAGCCCAGCTGTGTTCCAAAAAGAGTGGAATCCAGAAGTTAAACTAGACCTAGATACTCGTAGCGCAAAATTGGCTGACGACGTATTTGAAGTGGTACTTTCTCTTACTGTTACTGCTAAAAACGGTGAAGAAACGGCATTTTTATGTGAAGTTCAGCAAGCTGGTATCTTCGCTATCAGTGGTCTAACAGAGCAACAACTTGCTCACTCTTTAGGTGCATACTGCCCTAACGTACTTTTCCCATATGCTCGTGAAGCCGTTGGTAGCCTTGTTTCTCGTGGTACTTTCCCACAACTAAACCTTGCACCAGTTAACTTTGACGCGCTATTTGCACAATATGTTCAACAGCGTCAAGCTGCTGCTGAAGCAGCACCAGAAACTGCTGAAGAAGCGAACGTTTAATTACGCATGAACAACACTGCCGATATCACGGTACTGGGGGCGGGCTCTTATGGCACCGCCCTTGCTATTTCTTTAGCCAGTAACGGTCATAAAACATTGCTTTGGGGCCACGAGCCTGAACATATCGAAAACCTCAAGCGGGATCGATGTAACCAAGCATTTTTACCCGGTATTGCACTACCCGACTTACTCATTCCTGAAGCTGATTTGGCAACCGCGTTAGCCGCATCTAACAATGTGCTCGTCGTCGTACCGAGTCATGTTTTTGGGCTTGTTCTCAAGCAAGCTAAACCATTGCTACGCAAAGATGCGCGCATTGTTTGGGCTACCAAAGGGTTAGAACCTGAAACCGGGCGTTTACTGCAAGAGGTTGCGCGTGAAGTGTTAGGTGATCAATATCCTCTGGCGGTATTGTCTGGGCCCACGTTTGCTAAAGAACTGGCTGCTGGTATGCCAACGGCTATTTCGGTAGCGGGCACAGATGATACCTTTACTAAGGAATTAGTTGAGTTACTCCACAGTCCAAGTCGTTTACGTGTCTATGCCAATGATGATTTTACTGGCTTACAGCTTGGTGGTGCGGTTAAAAATGTTATCGCTATTAGCGCGGGTATGTCTGATGGTATCGGCTTTGGGGCCAATGCGCGTACCGCATTGATTACTCGTGGACTGGTTGAGTTAACTCGTCTTGGTGAGGCTATCGGAGCACAAGCCTCAACCTTTATGGGGATGGCGGGCCTCGGTGACTTGGTACTGACTTGTACCGATAACCAATCTCGAAACCGTCGCTTCGGATTGGCGTTGGGCCAAGGTAAAGATGTTGATACTGCTCAAGCTGAAATTGGTCAGGTGGTCGAAGGCTACCGAAATACCAAAGAGGTTTATACCTTAGCTAAGCGTTTAGGTGTTGAAATGCCGATTACAGAGCAAGTTTATCGCGTGTTATATCAAGGTGGAACACCCCATGAAGCCGCTAAAGCGCTGTTAGCTCGAGATAAAAAGTCAGAGACTTCCGATAGCGACTCATAGCTTGATTGGTTTATGTGAATAATAAAAAGGGTGCTAAAATAGCGCCCTTTTTATATGTAAGATGAAGGCAATTTCAGTGAAACATCATGACGTGATCATTATCGGAGCCGGGGCTGCGGGACTTATGTGTGCAGCAACCGCAGGATATAGAGGTCGTGATGTATTGGTGTTAGATAACGCTAAACAGGCGGGTCGTAAAATCCTGATCAGCGGTGGTGGGCGGTGTAACTTTACTAATCAAAAAGTTGAGCCCAGTAATTTTATCTGTCGCAATCCTCATTTCGTTAAATCTGCACTCGCGCGTTACCCTTCTCAGGACTTTATCGAACTGGTCGAGCGTCATGGGATTGAATATCATCAGCGTGATCACGGCCAGTTGTTTTGTAATGACTCAGCTAAAGAGATAGTCACCATGTTGCTCACCGAGTGTGAATGGGCTGGCGCCAAAATTCAGCTTAGAACTGAAATCACCTCTGTCGCTAAGGATGATTCTGGCTTGTTCGTATTGGAAACATCCAAGGGTCAATACAGTTGCCAATCTTTGGTTGTGGCTACTGGTGGCTTATCTATGCCCAAACTGGGTGCAACGCCGTTTGGCTATCAACTTGCCGAGCAATTTGGCCTTGAGCTATTACCTACCCATGCAGGCTTGGTTCCTTTTACTTGGCATAGTGAACAAAAACAAAAGTTTGAGCCGTTATCTGGTATTGCCGTCCCCAGCACTATTACAGCCAAAGATGGCACCCAGTTTAGTGAAGCCTTGTTATTCACTCACAGAGGCCTCTCTGGCCCCGCTGTTCTGCAAATTTCTAATTATTGGAAAGCGGGTGAGACTATCTCGATAAACCTATTACCCCATATGGATGCAGAGCAAGCATTAGCACAGGCGCTCGAACAGCACCCTAAACAAAGTTTACGCAATACCCTGAGTCAGTGGTTGCCAAAGCGTCTGATCGAAGTGTTATTCGAGGAGTCTTTGCTTAACATGGCGCTGAACCAATTGGTGCACGCTCAGCGAGATCAAATTGTTATCGATTTGCATCAATGGCAGTTATTGATGAATGGCACAGAAGGTTATCGCACCGCTGAAGTGACGCTAGGTGGCGTCGACACCGATGAGCTTTCCTCAAAAGATATGCAGAGTAAGAAGGTGCCGGGATTATTTTTTGCGGGTGAAGTGATGGATGTTAGCGGCTGGCTCGGCGGATTCAATTTCCAGTGGGCATGGGCATCCGGTGTCGCGGCAGGGCAAGCAGTTTAGATGATTTAATAAAATTAAAACGAAGACAATTAAAATTACACTGACGACAATCTTTCTTCGATTTCATAACTTGAAAGGCTTAACCAATTGATAGCTAAGCCTTAAAGATAGTCTTCGTTTTTATGTGTCCTGTTTGATTAAAGCAGATAAGAACCAGTGGTATGCTAAAACATTACACATTTTCAAATAAAAGATGAGATGGCTGACGAACCGAAATTGGGGCGTCAGTATGGGGTATCAATTGTTTAAAGTGCGCCAATATATGCAAGGCTGGATTAACTACTTTGGCATAGCGAATGCCTACCAAGGATGTGTCGATTTAGACCATTGGATCCGTCGTCGCTTGTGGTATCACAAGCAACGGCCCATGGCGAAGCTCGAAAACACCAGGAATACAGCAAGCGCTGAGTGATGACAATCTTAAGAAAGCGGGTTTATATTCACTAAGAGGCGTTTATTATCCCGAGTTCAGGTTAATTAGCACTAATTAAGCTGAGATAGACCTTATCTGTTGAGGGGTCTCTGCTGCAGGCTTGTTTGGGGTAAATATCAAACCATGTTTTTGTACATGATTTGAAAGCTGGTTTACGGTTAGTGGTTTTGAAAAATAAAAGCCTTGGAATTCCTTGCAGCCCATTCGTGTCATAATTTGTACTTGTTGTTCGGTTTCAACCCCTTCGGAAACACACTTAATCTCTAACTCTTCACACATATTATGAATTGTCTTAACGATGCATCGTTGACGCTTTGATGTTGTGACTTGATTTATAAGTGAACGATCTAGTTTGAGTTTATCGATAGGATAATCGGCCAACCTAGCAATATTAGAATAGCCCACGCCAAAGTCATCGACAGAGATAGTAAAACCCCAAGATTGGAGAGTTTTAAGTAGGTTGAGCGAGAGCCCTTTATTCGCTTCAAGTGCTGTTTCTGTCAGCTCTAGTTCAATTTGATTGGGTCTAACGTTGAAGTCTGCTAAGTGCTTAACCAATTTAGCTAAAAAATCAGATTGGCTAAAGTCTAATAAAGAGATGTTTATTGCAATGGGAACACATGATATGCCTTTGTTTGTCCATTCTGCTATTTGCGCGCAGACTTTTTGAACAACTAAATCCGTTAAACGGCTAATCATTCGGTATTCTTCAGCGATGGGGATGAACGTAGTTGGAGATACGATACCTAATATTGGACTGTGCCATCGAGCAAGGGCTTCAAAGCCAATACATTGGCCTGCTGCTGTTACTTTGGGTTGGTAATGTATCTCTAATTCTCCTTGTTGTAACGCTTCATCCAGTAGCATGGAGAGTTCATATTTCTCTAGAAAACTCTGAGAGTTTGTTTCGTTGTAGATACTGAAGATATTGTCATTGTTAGCTAGTTTCACGGTTTCCAAAGCATGAGAGATGACTTTACTGCTTGAGTTTCCATGTTCAGGATATTGAGCGACGCCAAAGACAAAGGATTGAGCTGATTTTACTCCCAAAAAACGATAATTTTTATCTAGGATAGCTTTGATTTTGCTTAACGTGTTTTCTAAGCCCTCTTTGTGGTGTGAGCCTAGGATAAAAGCTATTTTTCCTAGACCGATATGAGCACATAGAAGTGGTGCATCAGTTTGACCTTTTAATCGTTTATAGGCCGCAACCGTGATTTTTTGAGAGTTAAGGTTGCCAAACTTTAAGTTTAAATATTCGTTGTTAACATTTTGGGCTACAACAACGTAAAATCGTTTATACCGCTTTGCGATTAATCTATCGCATTGCAATTCAAACCAATCTCTATTGGGTAACAAGGTTTGGCTATCTCGATAGCGTAAACGCTTATTCTCCTGCTCCATAATGGCTAAATTGCTTTTAATGCTCTGCTCTGCGGTGCAATCATAAAAGTCATATACGTTGAAATTGGAGTCAGATACTTTTTGGTTAATTACCCGTAGATAAAAATCTTTATATTGCAATATTTGGTCTTTTGGATTGTGTTGTTCTGAATTGAAACTGGGTATTAATGTCGATATTCGCTTTTTGTTATCGTCGCTATTTCTCACTTTTAAACCAAAGAGTTTGGCGGCTTTTCCATTAAAATCACAAATATTACCATGCTTATCAACGATGATTTTTGGCCTGTGGGAATCAATGAAGAATGTTCGGTAAAGTTTGTTTTTGTCTTTCAAGTGGGCATTAGAACATAAGGTTGCATCATTGAGTCGTTTGGCAGCCACTATCGTTCGAGCAACGGCTAAGGGAACACATATATTAAAGAAGAGAAAAATGAGGCCTGTGATATACCAATTTGCATCAGGAAGTTGATGCTGACGCCCTATTAGAATTGATAAATCGATGTCGTGTAAAATTATGTAGAACGGCACAATATTCAATAATGCATAACCTAGTGCCGATTTATAACCGATAAGCATTAGTGCTATAACTGGGCAAACAAACATTAGCATAGAGCCTATTTTGGCCAGTTCTAAGTCATAGAGAAACAAGTTCATTGCAACACTGGCTAAAACAATCGTTATGAGTAAAAGGTGGGAGCAAGTGTAGTAGAAGCGTTTACTTGCTATTAATAGCAAAAACATAGCAGATGAAAAGCAAATTGTTAGTGCGATCATCCAGAGGTAATTGAATTTAATTGCAGAATTAAATATATCAATTGCCGTTGCTACACAGAGTAATAGCCCCGACAACAAGATTATTCTTAGTGCACTTATTTGCCAATTAGGTATGGTTTCATGTGAGTTATTGTCATCGGATAGTAGTAAAAAATGGTTAACAAATGACATGAAAGATGCACATTAAGAGATCATTGAATGATTAAATCGTATTTTATTTTGTTTATCAATTGATTATTTAGATATTCTTTGTAAGAAATAGTTAGATCTCATCTGTGTCACATCTATTAGTAACAGCTGGGAAATATAGACGCATGTTTAGCTGGTTTCTTGTTGAGTAGACGATATAGATTCATATTTATATAAGGTTCTTTATTACAATTTCGAGTGAACTCTTACCTATCTGCTACACTTTTAAAGCAAGCGCTATCCATTTGAATCATCACATCTAAGTTGTTGGTGTTTGCTAGGGGAAAGCATGGAAGAAGCTGCTGTTGTACTGGTTGTTGATGATGTAAAGACGAATGTACTCATCATGCAGCAATGTCTTAAAGATCAATATCAAGTTTGGACTGCTGACAGTGGTGAGTCTTGTCTTTCTGCGGCCAAGCGAAGACCAGATCTGATATTGCTGAATGTCGTTATGCCGAATATGGATGGTTATCAAGTATGTCGTCAACTAAAGGCTGATACAGAAACTGCGGATATACCGGTTATTTTTGTTACAGATAAAGATCTTGGTGATGAGCACAAAGGCTTAGAACTCGGTGCCGTTGATTACATCACAAAACCTCTCCATCCAGCAATTGTTCTGGCTAGGGTGTCGACCCATATTCAGCTCAAACAACACCGCGACAAACTCAAGTTTATGGCGCTGCACGATCAACTCACAGGACTCTACAATCGTCATTTCTTTGCTGAACGCGCCCTGCAGAGCTTATCTAGTATGATGCGTCACCATACCGAACTGTCGATGGTTATGCTCGATCTCGATGGTTTTAAGAAGCTAAATGACTTCAATGGATATCATGTTGGCGATCTCGTTTTACAATCTGTAGCCAAGCTATTGCAGGATAGTTTTCGTAAAGAAGATTTGGTTGCCCGAATGGGCGGCGAAGAGTTTGTGATACTGATGGAGCTTGGATTAGAAGAGGCCTGCGATAAGGTAGAGCTGGTTCGGAGTAAATTGCAGCAGTTAAAACCCATAGGGATCGAGGTAACTGCAAGTTTTGGGTTAGTTGGGGTCAGCGTTGATAGTGCCGATTTTTCTCATCTACTAGCGTTAGCTGATGAGGCCGTTTATAAGGCGAAAGCAGATGGTCGTAATTGCGTTGTCTGCTATCAAGGTGGCTGTTATGTTACGTTAGATAACTCGTGATACAACCAATAGGGAGGTTGCATGCTTAGGGCGTTTTTAGGGATAACAATAGCTTTTTTTCTCATTGCCTGCGGTCAGATAAAGACGCTAAACAAGGTATCAATAGCGCTGAACCCTTGGCCTGGTAACGTGTTGTTATACCTTGCTGATAAAAAAGAGTTTTTCTCGCAGGTTGGGATTAACGTTGAAATTATTAGAGTTTCTACATTGGCCGATGCACAGCGCGCATACTTGGCTGGAGAGGTCGATGGTTTTGCTAGTACCTTGGTAGAGGCTGTACAGGTTGGTGTTGTTGGTGGAGAGCCAAGTAAAGCGGTATTGATTACAGATTATTCCAATGGGGGTGATGTCATTATTGGTGGCGCTCAAATCAATAGTATGGCGGACCTCAAAGGAAAAACGGTAGGTTGTGAAGTGAGTTCTCTGGGGACTTATATTTTGGCGAGAGCGCTTGCCGTACATCAAATGACATTAGCAGACGTCAACATTGTTAATATTGAGCAAGAAGCGGTTAGCGAGGCTTTAGATTCACGTAAAATTGTCGCTATGGTGACCTATCCTCCTTATTCGATAGCGCTACAGAATACAGGGTATTATCGGCAACTTTTTACCACCAAAGAGATCCCTGAGGATATTATCGATATTCTATCTATTTCCGAAAAAGTGTTGCAACAACAACCCCTTTTTGTCGATAAGATGAAACAAGCTTGGAGGCTAGCCTTCGATTATTTGCAGCAGCATCCACAAGAGGTGATAGCCATGATGGCAGCTCAGGAAGGGTTAACTGTGGCTGAATACACCCAAGCTTTAGATGGCTTAAATTTGTTGAGCATAGAGCAGCAGCGGCAGCTATTTCAACAACCGCAAAAGCTACAGCAGATGGGTGTAGATGTTTGCCAGTCCTTGGCAAAAATAGGTGCGATAGAATCAAATTGTGAACATGCCGATTCGCTTTTCTATGTTGAGCCCTAACTCATTGCAACTTTTGTCGCTAACTTGAACCTCACCTCTTACTATTTTGCGCCTGATATCTGCAAAATATGCTATTTTAGGCATCAATTTCTCTCAGTTGTTAAAGGAAAAGTGGAATGGCGAAGGCAAAAATAGGCATTGTGACCGTTAGTGATCGTGCTAGTGCGGGTGTATATGAAGATATCTCAGGCAAGGCTATTATTGATGTGCTAAACCAATACCTTACTTCCGAGTGGCAACCTGTGTATGAAGTTATCCCAGATGAACAAGATGTGATAGAGGCGACGCTGATTAAGATGGCTGATGAGCAAGGCTGTTGCTTGATCGTGACCACTGGCGGTACTGGGCCTGCTAAGCGAGATGTTACGCCAGAAGCGACCGAGGCTGTATGCGACCGTATGATGCCAGGCTTTGGTGAGTTGATGCGTGCCGAATCATTAAAGTTTGTCCCTACTGCTATTCTATCTCGTCAAACCGCAGGATTACGCGCAGATAGTTTAATTGTTAATCTGCCTGGTAAGCCTAAGTCGATTAGAGAGTGTCTCGATGCGGTTTTCCCAGCTATCCCATACTGTATCGACTTAATGGAAGGGCCATTCTTAGAGTGCGATGAGTCGGTTATTAAGCCATTTAGACCGAAAGCAAAATAGCTTAAATTTCTGTCACTAATAACCTAGCTATGTGGGTGGCTAGGTTTTTGACTTTAAGTGCTTATCCATTGAGGCTTTCAGTTGTGCCTTATTGTCTCGATCTTGCTTACTTTCATGCTCAGCGATAGCATCTTCTACTTGTCGCTCACAGCGTATTCTTTCTGACTCTTGTTGCAATGGGTCAACAGCCCTGTCGGTTTGTGCGTCGCACAGTGCGCTGGCGCAACCTGATAGCACTGATATGAGTACTGTTAGCCCAAGTGTGAGTTTTATTGTGGAATATAGTCTCATAAAAATGTTCTATTGGTTCTTGATTGTATTGTCAAAGCGTCACTTTACCATGGAATTAACTGAAACTTGTATTGCCTGATGGCATAGCGATTAGTCCGTTGCGCGAGTTTATAGCTAAATATGTAAATAACCTTAACTCGGAGCAATAACCGTATTTCAAACGGTCATCACTCCTTAACCACATAATTTCATTTTTGATTACAGTCCGAAGACGATCTTTTCACTCTTTAGCGAGCGCTCCATACCAAATGCTAGGGCGACAGCAATCGCTAAGGTGCTCGCACTTGAGAGTACCAGTTGCGTTAGTGGTATCTCCTTTCCTTTAATGAATGCGATCAATGCCTGCATCTGGCCTGATACTGGTAACCATTGCAGCGTATCGGGCGCTATGTTGTAGCTTGCCGCCATCGATAGCATCATGGGTACCACTAGCACTATTGTTAGATAGGACTGGGCCTCTTTAAATGATTTCGCCATAAAAGAAACAAACAGCTGTAGCGAAGCGGCCATTAATGATATTGGAAGGCCGATGACCAACATCAATGCGATAAAGTCTGGGGTGATGTTGACGCTAAATCCAAGCTCTTGCCAAGGGACAAAGCCATAGGCGATTTTTGAGATCACTAAGGTCAATATGAGTCCGAGCATGGCAAAGATGGTGACGGCCGCAATCTTGGCGATAACAATGTCTCGAGTCGACACGGGGTGACTTAGCAGGAGCGCGAGAGAATTACGTTCTCGTTCGCCAGCACTGGTATCGATAGCCAGATTCATGCCGGAAATAAATACCGCATAAACCATCATAAAGATAGCCACGCCGAGGATCATCCCACCTTTCGAGTCCGACGTTGCTTGATCTTCAACTTGGACTTTTAAAGGCTGAACCACTTTAGGATCGATACCCCGAGCTATCAGGCGTAGACTCCCCATTTCGACGCTATAGCGTTGGAGACTCTTCTCTAAACGTCGAATCGACGATTGCAGTTTTTCATTCGAATTATCAGCGATTAAGGTTATCTCCGCAGGATGACTGTTAGCCATATTGTCGGCGTAGTCTTGGCTGATGATAAGCTCAATCTCTTTACGTTCGGCTTCATCACCTTGGCTTATCTCATTGCTTGCAAGGTATTTAACCAGATCGGGGGCTCGCTCACCGTGAGTGATGGTAATGTTGAGTGCTTCAGGGCTAGTTATTTGACCTATGAGCAACATAAACATACCGCACATCATTAGCGGTGCGCCGATTGCGTAATAGAGTCCCGCCATTACCGAGCGTTTATCCCGTGCGGCATCGATGAGTTCTTTACGAACCATGGCTATAATGGTGTTTATCATGCTGCAATTCCCTCGTCAGTGCCGATAAGCTCAATAAAGGCATCTTCTAAGGATGCTTTCCCTGTTTGCTGACAAAGTTCATCGGGGCTACCAATGGCGACCACTTTGCCTTCTGCCATCACAATGACGCGATCACATAGTGCTGCCACTTCTTGCATCACGTGGCTAGAGAACAACACACAGTGTCCGGCAGCCTTTAAATCTTTTAATAGCTCGCGCAACACACGAGTACTCATGACATCGAGTCCGCGTGTAGGTTCGTCGAGAATGATATTAGTGGGTTCATGGACTATCGCTTGTGCTAACGCGGTTTTCATTCGTTGTCCCTGAGAGAAGCCTTTGCACTTTCTATCGGCAATATCATCCATATGCAATTTGCCTAATACGCTAGCCGCAGCCGCTTTAGCCTCTTTGCGGTTTAAACCATTTAGCTCGGCAAAGTAGCTGATATATTCTCTTGGCGTGAGTCTTTCATATAGGCCAAAAGGATCGGGGAATAGTCCCAACTGTTGCTTGGCGGCAACAGGATCTTTGGCGACATCGATACCGTCTATTTCGGCAATGCCATTATCGGGTTTGAGTAAACCAAATATGGTACGTAGGCAGGTGGTTTTACCTGCGCCATTGGGGCCCAGTAGACCAGTGATCTGGCTATCTAACGCCTCGAAACTGAGATCGTTGAGCGCTTGTACTTCGCCGATATGTTTTGAAAGATGGGATACTTTAATCATGGCTCGCTCCTTGGGCGTCAGTGTCCTTGATAGCGCTATTATTGTTATCAGTTACGATGAGCTCTACGGTATTGGCATTGAGATAGAAATTACGGCTAACATCTTTGCTAAGACATTCATCGGACAGACTCTCTAGGCTGCCTTTGCTGATAAGTTGGGCCACTAAGTCGTTACCACAAGACTGATAGGCAACACCATGGGTAGCGAACGGGGCGACAAAATGTTTCGCATTGGTGAGCTTTTCCATTGCCATTTCACCCCAACTTGGTGGTGTGGCAGGATCGATCTGACCAGATAAGACGAGTGTCGGAATGTCGCTGTCAATCGGAGCCGAGAAGCTATCAGCTACTGCTGGTATGTTCCAGATAGGGCAGGTCTTATCGAAGCCATCGAGCATCTCTCGGGCAAAGTAACTTTGCTGTGCTCGTTGACGTTCATCCTCACCAAAGCGCTGCCAATCTTCACCACAGACAACCGCAGCATGCATGCCCGCTGCGATGCCTGTGCTATTCACCGTCAGCGCATAGAGACCCATCACCGATTGATAGTTTCCTTGGGCGGCTTGGTGAATCGCGTGAGGGAGAAGTGCTCTTACATTTGCCGAATACAGGGCCATGCGTATGGCCCCCATAAACTTCACCCTAGTCATGGTCAGTTGTGTCGGCTCATTGGTCAGAGGATCACGGGTTTGACTGATAATGGGGCCTTGCTCTAGCAAGGTATTGACTTGGTTGAGCTCTTGTTCGAGGTTGTTAAATTGGTTTTGACATAGCTCATTGCTGCTGCAGTTATCTAGCAGTAAACCTATGGCTCTATCTATCGCATCACCGATATGTAGCACACTCTGTTGCATAGGCACTACACCATCTAAGGTTACCGTGGCTAATGCTTGCGGGTAGTGTCGCATGTACAGCTGCGCCATACGCGTACCGTAAGAAATACCGTAGAGATGGAGTTTGTCGTAACCTAAGTGGGTTCGCACCGCTTCGAAATCTTTCAGCGCGGTTTCACTGCCATATTGGGTCACATCGGCATCTATTGCGTCGAAGCATTTTTGCGTTTCTACGGTGATATCAAGATCGCTTTCATTAAGGGCGAGCGCGCCTTCAAAACCCTCTCCCAAACACTGCAATTGATTTGATTGACCCGTTCCACGTTGATCTACCAGTAAAATATCTCTTTGCTGACGGACCTTAGTAAAAATATGATCAAAACTTGCTGCATTTTCTATGGCCGATTGACCTGGGCCGCCAGCTATTGCCAACAAGGCTTCTTTAGTAAAGCTGGGTTTTATTGCTGGAAGTACCGCGTAATGCACCTGAATTTGCTTGCCGTTTGGCTCGTCATAGTTTTCTGGTACTTTGACAAACCCGCAGCGTAAACGATCCGATAGACCATCTACGTAACAAGAGTCATCGGTTGCGGTATTATCGCTGGCCCAAGTGGGCAGGGCAAAGAGTAACAATGCTGCGACTAGCGGCAACAGGGTATATGTCCCTAGTCTTAATCTGTGATATCGCCCTTGAACGCTGCGAGTTTGGATAACCTTTCCTTGAAGCATGATACCGATTCCTTAGTTGAAATTTACTGTATCTATGTTAATTTAGTACTGTATCGGTGTATCAATGTATTAATACAGTGGCTAAAGGCTAATGCTAGAATTACTTAATGTCAACCCCAGTAGTGGTGATCCAATTTATCGGCAACTGAGTGAGCAAATTGTTCGTTTAATTGTGGGGGGCCAACTACAAGCTCAACAAGTTTTACCTTCGGTAAGGCAGATAGCCGAGCATCTGACTGTTAATCCGATGACCGTGTCGCGAGCGATTCAGCAGCTGGTGGAGCAAGGGTGGCTAGAGCGTCGCCGAGGTCAGGCGACTCGAGTGGCTGAGCGAAGGTCTTCTGAAAATACCTCGAGTGCCGAATTACTCGCCCCAGAGGCTAAAGATCTGATTGCCCAAGCTAAGCAGTTGGGTGTGAGTTTAGATGAACTCCAAGCGGTTATCGCCGCACTTTGGAATCAATAGCAAGATAGGATAGCAGCAGATGGATAATAGCATACAGCCGATCTTAGCCTTTAAGCAGATCAGTAAAGGGTTTGACGATCACCTTGCCATCGACAACTTGACCATGACGTTAGCACCTGGAATGGTGGTGGGGTTACTCGGTCAAAATGGAGCGGGTAAGTCGACCTTGATGCGCTGTGCATTGGGAATTGTCGAGGTCAGCCAAGGCTGTGTAGAGGTAATGGGTCACTCTACGGAAAATATCAGCTCTGTCCAAAAAGAGCTGATAGGCTATGTGCCACAGCAACCCTTTGGATATGAGGGCTTTAGTGTCGAGAAGGCGTTAGCCTTACATCGCAGCTTTTATCCCAATTGGGATATGGCATTAGAGCGTGACTGGTTAGCGCGTTTCGAACTCGATGGCAGTCAGCAGGTTCAGCGTTTATCGGTAGGTCAAAGACAATCTCTGGCTTTAATCATGGCGATGGCTTATCGACCCAAACTGCTTATTTTAGACGAACCTGTGGCCAGTTTAGATCCGATAGCAAGGCGAGCGTTTATGTCAGATCTTTTTGACTTAGCGTTAGATTCTGGTTCTGCCGTGCTGTTTTCATCGCATATCACATCAGATTTAGAGCGGGTTGCGAGTCATTTGGCATTAATGAAGCGGGGCAAACTGATCCTGTTTAAAGAGATCGACAAGTTGCGTGAAGAGGTGCAGCTAGTCACCCTCAAGGAAGGGGCCGACTTACCCGAGGGGCTTGTCGTATTAAGTCGTCAGCAAGACAAATTGCTGGTGGATAACTACCATGCTGATCTCGTCAGCCATTTTTCGTCAGTCACGCCCGTTAACTTAGAGCAATTGTTTATGGAGCTACATCGATGAGAACGCCCAAAGCATTACGTGGCATGGTGCGTTTTTGGCTTTTTGATCTGGGGAGCGTGAGTTTTTTAGGGACGGCTCTGTTGGCGCTGATCATGATGTTGGCGCTAACTACTGGCTCGAAACAGGCCGCGATACCGATAGCCCTGGGCATGATTCAGCTCTCGATTTCTGCCGCCATCGCTTGGCAATTTAACCGATTAGCCGCGACCGAATGGGCCAGTTTAGTGCCCAACTATAGTGATAATATTGCGCTGCAATCCTTACTGCTTGGAGCTACAGCAACCAGCATCTCCTTGGCTGCTTGTCTGTTTTTGGAGCTTGAAGGTGGCCTTGAGCAGGTGATGCTGGCTACCCTAGCGGGCGTTGGCTTTATCTACTATTGCCGCCGTCATATTAATGGTTTCTATCTGTCGTTTTTTCTGTTTTTGCTCTTGCCATTTCTTGCAGAGATCACCGATTTTTTGCCTGATTTGGTTATTGCTCTAGTGCCATTTTTGATAGTGATTTTGGCTTCTCTGACTTGGCGAGAAATTAGGGGGTTGCGCTGGCATAGCGACGCTCGAACCGTGTATCTAAATGGGCTTGAGATGGGCTGGTTTTGGTTACCTAGTTTGGGGTCATCTAAATTGATGTCGTATCTCGATAAGCTTCTGCATCCGGTGAATTTTTTTCTTGGCCCCATGTTGTCGACGATCCTTATCGCAATGCCTGTATTGGCGTTACTCGTGACTATTGGCAACTATTTTTCTGGCATGGAGTTTCCAGTGCTGTTTGTTGTGAGTCAGTTTAGCGCTGTGACCTGTACCATGGTGCATTGGAGCCGAATTCAGCGTTGGCGTTCGGTTGAAACACTTTACATATTGCCCGGCTTTGATGGTAAGCAGGGGTTAATAGAGGCGTTTGCGAATGCGCAGTACCGATTATTGGCGCTGATCACCTTAATTATGGCGATATTAGCGGCACTGGTATGTTGGCTTAATCCAGAGTTTACCTTCGTATTGTGGAGCCACATAGTGCTGAGTACTTTTTGTGCTTGTTGTATGTTGTTAGGTTTTGGCTGCGCAGCTAAAGGCGCCATGCACATTACCTTGAGCATGCTGGTGGTGGTGTTTCATTCAGCTTGGTTATCGAGTTCTTTAGTGGCTTTACGCGATGGGGAGCAAATAATTTCTTGGTTATTGGTAGACATCGGACTAGTTGCTTTTTCTGTGCTAACACTCTGGTGGGGAAAGAAAAAGCTTTGGAATGGCGACCTGTGTTAATGACCCCAATAGAGTGATTTTGTGCTGTAAATAACATTGTTGGAGCAAAAGCTCTTATTTTTTAGGCGATGTTCAAGTAAAATGCACAAAACAGGTACAAGTGTACGCTAAAAGGGTTAAGAATATGTCGCTCGAGCAATATCATCCAATACGTCTGATTCAAGAGCAGAGTCAAAAGTTAGGCGAAGCCATTGCGCTTGAAGGTTATGGTATGGCTGCACCTTGGGATAAGGTCAGTTGGACGGCATTTGACCAGATAAGTAGCGATATCGCAAAGGCGCTTATCGGTTTCGATTTAGCTGTGCAGGACAAGGTGGTGATCTTGTCACAAAACTGTCCCCAGTGGACCTGTGCCGATGTCGGTGCGCTTAAGGCAAAAACTGTTGTTGTGCCTGTGTATCCAACCAGCACCTTAGAGCAGGCACGCTATATTGTTAATGATGCCGAGGCAAAGTTGATTTTTGTCGGCGATGCCGCGCAATACAAGATGGCCTGTGAGCTTTTGGCGTTATGCCCCTCTTTAACCCACATAGTGGTATTTGATAACGAAGTGATGCTCGCCGATAACAAGCAGCATTTCCACTTTGACTCATTGTTGAAGCTCACGCACCACGCAAGAAACTGTGAGGAACTAGAGCGGCGTTTACAACAAACTTCTCTCGATGATCTAATAACGCTTATCTACACCTCTGGCACTACTGGAGACCCAAAGGGAGTGATGCTCGATTATCGAAGCATTGCATCTATGGTTCGTCAGCACGATACAGTGTTGCCTTTTACTCAAGGGGATGTTTCGCTGGCTTTCTTACCTCTTAGTCACGTGTTTGAGCGTGGCTGGAGCTTCTACGTGTTGTGCCGTGGTGGGCACAACGTGTATTTGCAAGATCCTATGACGGTAAAAGAAGCCATTGTCGATGTGAAGCCACACACCTTGTGCGTCGTGCCGCGTTTCCTGGAGAAAGTGTATAGCGCAGTACAAGATAAGGTTGCTAAGGCACCATCGACAAGGCAGAAGTTATTTGCATGGGCAATGGCAGTGGGTGAGCGTCAGTTCGAGGCAAACCAAGGTCGTGCTCAAGGCTCTGCATGGTTAAGTTTGCAGTACAAACTGGCACATAAGTTAGTTTTTAGTAAGTTGCAGCAAGTACTGGGTGGGCGGTTAAAGTTTATGCCTTGTGGCGGCGCGGCATTAGATCAAAATGTGGCGAGTTTCTTCCACGCTATTGATGTGCCTGTTCTGTGTGGTTACGGTATGACAGAAACGACTGCAACCGTGACCTGTAACACGCTTAATAATCGTGTCGCTGGCTCAAACGGTAAGATTTTACCTGAAGTTGAAATTAAGCTAGGTAAAGATAATGAAATCTTGGTTCGCGGTGATACGGTTATGCGAGGTTATTACAATCGCCCGCAGGAAACCCTAGAAGCATTCGAAGATGGGTGGTTAAAAACCGGTGATGCTGGACAGTTTGATGCCCAAGGTAATCTGTTTATCACAGATCGCATTAAAGAGTTGATGAAAACCTCTAACGGTAAATATATCGCTCCGCAACGTGTTGAGGGTAAAGTGGGTTGTTGTCCATTCATCGAGCAAGTCGCAATTATTGCCGATGCCAAGAACTATGTTACCGCGTTGATCGTACCTGCATTTGAATCGTTAGAAGCATGGGCGAAGGATAAAGGACTGCACTATGAGTCACCTATCGATCTATTGCGTCATAGCCATGTTATCGAGCACTTCGAGCAACGCTTAAAGACTTTACAGAGCGAGCTTGCTGGCTTCGAAAAGATCAAGAAGTTCACTCTGTTACCTGAGGCATTTTCTATGGAAGCGGGGCTAATTACCCCGACTCTAAAGTTGCGCCGCAAGATGATTTACCATAAATACGCTAGTGAAATCAGCGCTATGTATGGTAAGTAGCCGATAAGTGGTGACGAGAAGGGACGCATTAGCGTCCTTTTTTATGGCTTAAAGCCAATCCGAAAGTCGATATTGCATCATCAAGAGTTCTCGGTTAACGTCTGCTGCACAATTAAAAATAAAACAGCCTATTTTACGAGGAATTACCTGTGTCAGAGACCTTTTTTACCCTAACTCTCCAACCTCGATTTAACGAAACCGACGGTTTAGGCCATATCAATAATACCGTTATTCCAGTGTGGTTCGAGGCAGGCCGCGAACCTGTCTTTGAGATATTTAACCCAGGTCTCGATATCGCAAGATGGAACCTAATTGTTGCAGGCTTTACCATCGCTTATGTTTTACCCACTAACTATGGTAAGCCCGTAGAAATAAAATCTTGGATAAGCCGGGTGGGTAATAGCAGCTTTGAGATCACCCAGCAGTGTTGGCAAAATGGTAAGAAAACCGCCGAAGCTCAGACGGCCATGGTTCATTACGATTACAGTATAGAAAAGAGCAGAGCCATACCCGAAGAGATTAAGTTAGCGCTGCAAAAAGTGACAGGCGAGTAGTCAATCTGAACTGGGATTGCTTTGTGAGTTAATGCCTATGGGGATTAAAGAAACTTCTGTACATACCAGCAGCTGGCGGTTATCTCATATTCTTGCGCTTTAGCCCACTGCAATCCGTGTCTGACTAAACGCTCAGCAACTCCTTGACCTCGCAAGGCTTCAGGAACATAAGTACGTGAGAAATCAATCTTGTCACCTTGCTGGCGATATTCTAAAACCGCTTGATGATGGTCAATTTCGACAACAAACCGTTGTTGTTCAGCCTGATGTGTAATGGCAATCTCTGTCATAAGATTCTATAAGTCCGATTGAGTAATGTCCCTGTTATACCAGTTTTTGGCCGCCACTCGCTATGGTAATCTCGTCGGTAGCCTGGAATAGACCACGCTGATATGGCGTAAATGGATTATGATAGTTGTCACTCCTTTAATTGAGTCTGTATCGGTTTTGAAAATTAGATCTAATATTCTCCAAGTGTCTCGCTATCTTATCTGCCTTGCCATCGTGCTTGGTTTCCCTGGATTGAGCGTAAATGCGCACGCTGCTTATGTGGACTTGCGCAATGCGATTGAAACCAAAGTTAAAGGTGATATTACCAGTGCCATTGTATTAACCGATGCAAACCTGATCACCCTAGGAATTGTCGACTTTAATCCCAACTCTTTTGTCGACTTGAGCGAGATAGGCGATATTAACGTGGGTGATGAAGATACCTTGCGTCGCCGTAGCCAATTAAAGAGTTACACGATTCCCTGGGAAAGTGATGAGACAAAGTTGTCACCTCAATGGACGAGTTCCTTCGGAGCGCGGTTTTCCTATGTTAATGCGACAGACAGCATCGAGGGAATTGACGATAAATCACTTCACAGCCCACTAGAAGACACTAGCTATCTTCTGGCTGGAGAGTATCGCTGGAAATATAAGATCAATAACAACTGGGATCTGGCTTTGGGTCTGGGTGGTCAGTTCATATGGCTTGAAAACACCTTAAAGTATCGCGATCCCCTTCTCGAGGAGCTAAGTGAACTCTTTGATAATGCCTTAGTGAATACTCGCTATGGTGCACTTATGTTTGATCCCAATGCCGAGCTCACCTATGCGAGCCAATGGTATGGGCATAAATGGGAGTTTATTAGCTCACTGCGCTACGCCGTTGGGCGAACCCTGTTTACCGATGACGGTACTCAGGCGGTTTCTCCTCAAGTGGGCCGTTTTAGTAACGCTTTTGTGTTTCATTATCAGCTGCCTAATGCTTGGGATAATCGCAATGAAATGCGTCTGCTTGCCAAGCGGGTTGATCTCACTGGCGACGTGGTCGATCCTATGGGAACTCACTACTATTACGAATTAGGTGCTGGTTGGATAATTGAAACACCATCTTTGTCCTCATGGTTAGACAATATTGGCGTGGGCATTACGCTTAATATCAATAGTGGCCTAAGCGGCGGTGGCATTGTGTTATTGCTCAACGAGGAGCTTTGATTCACTTTTTACCGCCAGCAGGTTTTTATTCGTTAGGGTTAGCTTGCTTGATGCTCACGTAACACGGCTAACAGCTCTGGGGTTAATTCCGCCTTGGTTTTGGTTTTGAAATTAAACATCACCGCCACCGACGATCCAACTGTGGTGACAGCTTGCTGCTGTTCGCTAAAGATTCGATAGTGCATGGTAAAGCGATCGCTTTGAATATCACTCACACTCACGCCAACATGCAGGGTATCGGGAAAGGTGATTGGTCTTTTATAGCGCGCACTATTGTCGCTGATCACTGGGCCTAGGCCAGATTTGTACATCTCTCCGAGTGGAAAAAAGCGGTTAAAGAAGTCGATGCGTGCCGTTTCAAAGTAGCGAAAATAGACCACATTGTTGACGTGTTGTAGGGCATCCATTTCCCCCCACGCAACCGAGATAGAAGTATGGATAGGATATTGTTGGGTAAATTTTTCCACAGGGCTCACTTCCTTTTGCTCTTTCAAATTTAAACACTTGTTTGATTGAGCATAACAGCATGCCTAATAAGCAACAAGGGGCAACTGGAGGATCAAAAAAGGCATCTTACGATGCCTTTTGGTAAGGACTAGATTGACGGCTAGATCTCTAATTCGTCAAAACTGGTGATCTGCTTAAAATCGCCCGTACGCTGAGTGGTCTCACGAACCATCTGCAATGTGCGTAGGCCCGCTTGTTCGGCGGCTTTTAGCTCTTCAATCACATCTGAAATAAATAGCACTTGCTTGGGCGCTAAGCTGATGGTGTTAATGATGTTGCTATAAGCCTGCTTAAACAGCTTATTTCCAGTACGGGTATCAAAATGACCATCGAAGTACTGGGTTAAATCGCCACCGTCGCTGTGACTAAATAGCAATTTCTGTGCATCAACCGAGCCTGAAGAGAAGCTGTAAAGGCGCACATTTTGTGCCTTAAAACCCTTCACGGCTTCGATAAAATCAGGGAAGATGTGCCCCTTAAATTCACCTTTAGCGTAACCCTGTTTCCAGATCAGGCCCTGTAGGGTTTTAAGCGGTGTGGCTTTGCGATCTTCAGTTATCCATTGCTGGAGGATTTCGACAACACGATCGAGCGAAGCATCAGGTTCTAATGCGATATCTCTTACATCACAGATGCAGTTGTCGACTAATACATTACTCTGATTTTCATTAAGAAAATCAGCAAGGACCTTAGCCGAATAAGGAAAAAGGGTGTCCTGAATAAAGTTAAGATCGGTTGTTGTACCAGCTGTATCTACAACTATGGCTCGAATACCCATAATGTTGGCTTACTCCACAATGCATTACTAAAAATGATAGCTTAAATTACACTCCAGATCCTAAGCTGTATTGCCTCTGTTGGCTAGTTTAATTAGCAATCTATGTGTCGTGAATAGCTAAAATGACTGAGTATCACTTCATTAAACTTATACTGATTGGGATCACCCGATCAAGGGAGAGTTGGCCGATAGCTTGGCTTATCGGCCTTATCTTAGGCTGTCGATTGTCAGATCCATCTGAGGGTGTTAGCTTTGGCTTACTTTAGACAACAATGAATTGTACGACTAACTTAGGCTCACTTAGTTAGATTTCAGGGAATTGAATATGATGATTAGATCCTTAGTGGCTTCATGCATGCTGGTGGTGATGGCACTCTGCTCCATGGTGCCTCTTGCTGCACGCTGCGAACCTTTTCAGCGGATTGATACCTTAGATGTTAAGACGGCATCGGCGAGTGAACCTATGCCTTTTACCGTCACTTTGCCACCTAGTTATAACGACAATAAAGATAAGCGCTATGTGGTGTTGTTTGACTTTCATCCCCGTAGCCGCGCCTATCTCGATGGCATGCATGATTGGATGAGCCACAATGGCGATTGGCCTTGGCTTGAAACCATTATTGTCACGGCGCCAGATGGCAATAAAGCATTGGGTGAGCTCAAAACCTTAGCGATTGAGCAGCAAGGTAATACTCAGCTGCTCGATTTTATGCAGCAGTCATTACTGCCTGCCATCGATGCTAAATATCGCACTAATGGCTTTCGTATTATCAATGGCTTTACTGGTAATGCTGGTTTAGTGCTGTATACCTTGTTAAACCGTCCCGAGCTGTTTAATGCCTATTTTGCTGCCAGCCCAGTGCTCAGCGGTGATTTTGCTTATGTGGTAAAGGATGCGCCGAAGAAACTGGCTGCAATGGCAGGTAAACCTCGTTTTTTGATGATGAGCACCAGCGATAGCGATTTCGAGCAAGGACAGTTGGCCGATTTTGCCTTGTTGGAGCAGACTATCGAAGCTAATCCTAATAAAACCCTCAATTATGCGATTAAGCGTTTCGATGGCAGTTACTATATGACCCAGCCTATCTTAGCTACGGCTTACGGTATCGAGTGGTTGTTTGACGATTATCATCGAGTATTAAAACCCGATTCTGAGATCTCAAAGCAAGGCGCCGATGCGATCATTGCTCACTATCAGTTTTTGTCTAAACAGAAGTATGGTTTCGAGGTACCGTCTACCGACTCGTTAATTGCCTTGGCCGACGCCAAATTTGGCATTGATTCGGCTCAAGGTTTAGCCGTGTATCAAGCTGCGGTAGCGGCTAATCCCGATTCTCATACTGCTCATGATGCCTTAGCGGGTGCTTATGCTAAGTTAGCCCAGTTTGATAAGGCGGTAGAGCATGAAAAGCTGGCGCTTAAGCATACTAATCATCCTTTTTGGACTAAAAAATATTCAGATAGCTTAGCGGCCTTTGAAGCGGGAAAGTGATGCAAACATAAAGCCGTGGTCGTCATAACTTATTTTGATGACCGGTTTTATGGCTGTTTTAGTTTCGGAACTCGGCATCGCCCTGTTTTGGTGCATTTGGTGGATATCTTGGCAAGATCTAAGGTGGTATTGTTTGAAACCATTGATTTTCACCTTTGCCAACTTCCGCTGTGTCAGTTTTAGATTCGTTGTTAATCCCCACCACAAGGCCTTTATCTCAGTTTTAAACGGCATTTTTCACTCATCAAGGGTTAGCCGATAGTGATTGGCGCTATAGTTGCAATACTGCTTCTGGTTATCGAATTGGGAGTAGGCTATGGCCGCGATGAGTTATTTGAGTGTGATTGAGCGATATCACGAGCATGAACAGTTAGTAAAAGAGTTGTTGGAATCGATTCTGGTAGGGATTAGTGATCCTATCATGCTGTCTGATCCTGGTATTCGTGTGCGTGCCATGGCTGAGATGGCAAATAGCTATCCCTTTATCGAGCTGCTTTATGTGCTCGATGGCAGCGGCATGCAGATAAGTGACAATGTGGCGATTGTGAATCGCGTGGTGCAGTCGGTCCCGGTTGGTCGGAATCTTAATCGAAGCCATAGGCCCTATTTCTCCAAGACCCAGCAGGCAGATTCACTCAAAATAACGCACCCCTATCTATCGAACGCCAGCGGCAAGCTGTGTCTGTCTGCCTCCTATCGTATTGGTGATGATGAGGAGCAAGGCTATATCGTGGTCGATGTTAATCTTACTCAGCTAATCGAATTTATGATGGGCGATAGCGCTCGTCGTAAAGCGACGCCACTGTTTAAAGGGGTTTATAGTGCTCTGGTGCTAGGGCTGTTTATCATGGTGATGGTGTTAATTAGTATGGCTGCGGTCGATATTGTTGCTCTACTCTCTCAAGGCGTTGTGCCCAGCGGTTCGATAAAACCCTTTGGGATCATTATCTTCATCACCTTAGCGTTAGCGGTATTCGACTTGGGAAAAACCATCCTCGAAGAAGAAGTGTTAATGCATAAAGATATCTTTCGCCATAGTTCGACGCGGCGCACTATTACTCGCTTTATCTCAACCATCTTAATTGCAATTTCAATCGAGGCACTACTGACCATGTTTAAGGCTTCTTTGGGCGAGATGAAATATGTACAGCCCGCGATCTTAATGATGTTCGCGGTAGTGGGGCTGCTGGTGGCATTGGGGGTTTATGTTTATCTCGGTGCAAAAGCTGAGCTGTTACTCAAGCAAGCCAATGGGAAATCGTGATAACAAAAAGGCCATGAGTTGCTCATGGCCTTTTTGAGATAAAATGGTTAGCAGAGGGTTCCCGTCTGCTGGATTGGCATGATCCAATAACGGCAAGGATTATGCTTACAGACGATAGCGAGCACTTGTAGCAAGGCTTCTTGCTGGGCGCTTGGATGCATAATCTCAAATTTACAAAATTCCCTATACCCTTCCACCTGTTCCTTAATATTAAAATGGCTGTGCTCGCGGCTAAAACCGCAAATGTTACCTAGGCTAAAACCCGATAGAAAATCGAGTTCGATTAGCGTATCGACAATATCGTCTTTAATATCGTTTTGGGCGATTAGCACTAATAGCTGTTCTGTGCTCATTGACGTTTCTCCAGCCAGTGATAGAGGATTGGTAATAGGTAAAGTGTGGTAATGGTGGAGGTGAGGAGGCCACCAATAACCACAATCGCGAGTGGTTTTTGGATCTCGGCTCCTGGGCCGCTCGCAAATACCAGTGGCATCAAGCCAAACATAGCAGTGGTTGCCGTCATTAAGATGGGGCGCAGACGTCGCGCTGCGCCCTGTTCAACTCGCTCTAACAGATTGCTAAATAGATGTTTCGTCTGCTCAAAATAGCTCACCATCACGACGCCATTGAGTACCGCCACACCAAGAAGCGCGATAAAGCCCACCGATGCCGGTACCGATAGATATTCGCCCGATAGATACAGGCTGACAATACCGCCCATCATGGCGAAGGGCACGTTAGCTAGGATCAATCCTGCTTTAGCGAGTGAGCCAAAGGTGGTGAATAGGATTAAGGTGATCAGTGCAATAGCGATAGGGATCACCAGTAGCAGGTTGTTGGTGGCGCGCTGCTGGTTTTCAAACTCGCCACCAAAGCTCACGCTATAACCGCTGGGAAGATTAACCTGTTCGGCGATTTTAGCGTCAAGTTCTTCGACAAAGCTGACAATATCTCGCCCTTGTACGTTAGTGGTGATCACCGAGAAGCGATCGCCCTGTTCGCGCTCAATCAAAATTGGCCCCTCTTTGTAACTGAGTTTGACTACATCGGTTAGGCGTTTTAGTGAGTGATCTGGCATCACCAGCAGTTGATTCTGTAGCTCGTTGATGCTACTTAAAGGGCTTTGGTTGTTGGCTATTAACACTGGGGTGCGTTTTTTACCTTGCAACACTTCGGTAACGACCACGCCCTCAAGCTGACTTTTGAGGTAGCGCGCAAACTCCATGGTACTCATGCCAAAGCCACGAGCCAATTCGTTGTCTAGGGTCAGGTTAATAAAGGGGCTACCCTCAATCATCGACATTTTGACATCAATACTGCCGCTGGTGGCGCTAACGAGTTGTTCGATTTGCGCGGTTAACTTACCTAAGGTGTCGATATCGGTACCAAACACCTTAATGGCCACATCACCAATACTTCCGGTGAGCATCTCCGATACGCGCATCTGGATCGGCTGAGTAAAGTTAAAGTTCACCCCGGGATAGTTAAGGAGTTCACTGCGGATCGCTTCTATAAGCTGTTCTTTGCTCGCGAAGCGCCATTGATCCCGTGGCGCGAGCTCTAAAAACACATCGGTTTCGTTAAGACCCATAGGGTCTAGGCCAATTTCATCGGCACCAGTACGGGCAACCATCTGTTTAATCTCAGGAACTTGTGATAGCAAGGTTTGCTGGATCTGCTTATCGATGGCAATGGAGGCATCGAGTGAGATAGAGGGGGATTTTTCCAGCTGTAAAATGATATCGCCTTCATCTAAGGTCGGCATGAAGGTTTTACCTACTAAGCTGAACAAGCCAAGACTGACAATTAGTAGGGCAAAGGTCACCAATATAAACGGCTTTTTATGGTTAAAGGTGCTCTTTAGGCTGCCAAGATAAGCGGCTTTGAGTTTGATGATAGCCTTAGGTTCTTGAGCGGCTTTCTCATTAACCAGATAAGAGGCGATCACTGGGATAACGGTTAGTGAGAGCACCAGTGCCGACAACATGGCAAACACAATCGTGACTGCAACAGGAGTAAAAAGCTTGCCCTCTAGTCCCGTTAGCGTCAGTAACGGCGAGAATACGATCATCACAATAATGGTGCCCGATACCACTGGTATCGCCACATCTTTAGTGGCGCGAAAAATCAAATGCAAGCGCGGTAAGCGCTGCTTGGTGGCGATCAGATTGACCATGTTTTCGACCACCACTACCGAGGAGTCGACCAACATACCAATGGCGATCACTAAGCCGCCTAAACTCATTAGGTTGGCTGATAAGCTGAATAGATCCATCATCAAGAAGGTCATTAGCGCCGCGAGCGGTAAGGAGAGCGACACTACAAGGGCGGCGCGCACATTGCCTAGAAATAGTGCTAGCAATACAATTACCAAGATCACCGCCTCAAACAGTGCACTAGAGATGGTATCGATGGCGGTATTGATCAGGTTGGCGCGGTCGTAAAAGGTATTGATCACGCTGCCTTCGGGAAGGCTGGCACTGATCTGCTGTAACTTCTCTTTGATGTTAGTCACCACTTGGGCGGTGTTGGCATCTTTAAGGGCGATAATTAACGCCTCGGCCGTCTCTTCACCATCTTTGGTTACCGCGCCATAACGCGCTAAGTGACCAATTTGGATCTCGGCTAAATCTCGCAGGCGATACACCTTGGCATCATCGGCCTTAATGACTAATTGACTCAGCTCATCGATATCATCGATCCGCCCTTCAGCGCGAACAATGATGGTATCTGTGCCTATGGTGAGCTTGCCTGCGCCCTCATTATGATTGTTATCATTGATTGCCTGTTGCAAAGCAGCAAAGCTCACTCCCGCGGCCGACATCGCTGCAGGGTTAGGATTGACGCTAAAGCTTTTTGCATAACCGCCCAGAATATTCACGTCGGCGACACCTGCAACGGTACGCAGTAGCGGACGAACTTCCCATTCCAGTAATTGCCTGCGCTCCATCAGCGACAGATTCGGGTTCTCGAGTGAGAACATAAAAATCTCACTCAGGGGCGTACTCATAGGCGCGACACCGCCAGAAACCCCTTCAGGAAAACTATCCCACACGGCGGCGAGGCGCTCGCTAACCTGTTGTCTTGCCCAGTAGATGTCGGTACCTTCGGTAAAGTCGAGGGTGATATCACTGATGGCATACTTAGTGGTCGAGCGTAAAATGGCTTGATTTGGGATCCCCAGCAGCTCGGTTTCAATCGGCACTGTAATTTGTGCTTCAATCTCCTCTGGCGTCATGCCCGGAGCTTTTAAGATGATCTTCACCTGAGTCGGTGAGATGTCGGGAAAAGCATCTAGCGGAATAGCAAACCAAGCGCGTGCGCCCGCTAACATTAAGATCATCGCCACAATCAGCACAAATAATCGCTGAGTGAGCGAAAAACGGATCACCGATGTCAGCATGTTATTCGCCTCCTAGGCCGAGCAAGATGCCTTTCACTGCCGCAACCGATTGTGACAACACCTGCATCTGGCTTAAGTCTTGATCGCTAGCAACGATATATTGCTGTGGCGTAGAGCCTAAGATATCGATACTGATCGCCGCCAGTGTATCTGCCTTTTGGGTAAAGACTTGGCTCTCTTGTTGCCAGCTAAATACACTGTTTTTTGGCAACAGGTATACCGCTTTTTGATACTCGGGTATCACAGTGATTTGTTGTCCTAGCAGCAGATTACACTCCCGAGGCACGGGCATTGACCAGGCACTAACAAAGGCGCCATCGGCAATGGCTGATAGCGAGTCGATGGCGATATGGCACTGATTAATATTAATTGCCGACAGTGACGTCGACTGACTCATAGGTACATTGATTTGGACGCGAATACTCTCTGCTGGCACGAGTGAGAACAGTTGCGAGTCGGCCATGTAAGGGCTATTGAGTTGATTAAGCTTGACTATGCCCGCAACCGGGGCGCTGATCACCAATGAGTCGGTAGCTTCGTCGGTGCTTAGCACCATCTCCATAAAGTGCTGCATATGCTCATATTCGAGATGGCTACTGAAGTAGTCTTGACTGATCTCACGCCACTTTTCGGCGCTGATACTGCCATTTTTTAACAGCGGTTTATTTCGGTCGTAGCGCTGCTTCGCCAGTTGATAAAGGCTGCCCGCGGCTTCGACTTGAGCGAGAAAATGGAATACCTCTGGCCCAGTTAATCTCACAATCGCTTGTCCCTTGGCGACATTCTGCCCCTGACCGACTAAAAAGGTGACTTGCTGAATATTTTCTGGGGTGCTTACCCAGTAATCATTGCCGGGCAGGCGAGCGACCTGTGCGGGCAGGGCGCTACCTTCATAGCTGGCAACTTTTTGTGGCTGGGTATAGCTCAGCTCTAAGTTGCCTAAACTTGCTAGAGGCAATGACTCTGCTTGCACCAAGCTGGTGGAGAGACAGGCTGATAAACATAAAAGGCGGGCGCCGAACTTGGCCATCATAATGAGATTCCTAAGGCTTGCAGTTGCTGGGAATGAAGTTGCTGTTGAGTGACTTGGTTAAGCACTAAACGTGATTCGGTGTCGAGGGCGTCCATATAACGACGCAACCATATTTCGTAACTCACCTGATTTTGATCTTTCACCTTGGCGAGTTCTTCGGTGATGGTGCGGCTCAACGCAAGGCCGCGTTGTAACAAGGCCTGTTGGTTCTGTAAGTTTTGTTGCTGCTTTGCCAGTTTTTCAGTCTGTGTTTTGAGCTCAAGATAGATGCGGTCACGATTGAGGTTCTGCTCACTATGGATTTGCTGCCAAGTTGATAACTCGGTTTGAGAAAGCGCAGAGCTAAAGCCAAGCGGTACAGTGATGCCTAATCCAAGTTGCTGATCATCGACTTGATCGTCTGAGGTATTCTTGGCGGTAAGTGATAAGGTCCATGGGTCGCGTTCACCCGCTTGCTGACTCTTTATTATCAATAGCTGCTGTTGCTGTTGCAGGGTTTGTAGTTGCCACAATGGATGTTGCGCTAAGCCGTGATTAACCACTTCTTGGCTTGATAAGTCGCTAGCAGCAACAGGGTGGGAACTTTCATCAATTTTAGCTGGTATCTGCTGCAAGCCAGTTAGCTGACTAAACAGTGATAGCGCTTCAGCTTGTTGCTGTTTAAGGTCAATTTGCTGCAGTTCAATATCAACCAGCTCTCTTTCTAACAGCAGCAGGTTAGCCAATGGTAACTCGCCCACATCGGTTAAGCGTTTTTGCTGAATGTGCAATTTTTCCAGCAGCTGAGTCTTACGCTCAAGCTGTGTGAGCTTCATCGATGCGATGCGATGATCCCAGATACTCTGTCTTAGTAGTCCGGAAAGATATAGGCCTTGCAAAGCAAGTTGTTGGTCCTGAATGGCTTGTGTCAGTTGCTTGAGTTGTTTATCACTACTGTGCAGTCCTGGGGATTTTATCGGCAAATTGAGCGACACTTCCTGCTCGTAACTGTTACCATTATCTAAGCTACCCAAGTGGCTAAGGCTGATACTCGGTAGGCCGCTGAGCCACGATGAGCTGCTTAATTGAAGTGAGCGTTCATCATTGAGTGGCGTGCCATAACGCTGTGCAGCGTTTAATCTGGCTTGGCTGAGTTCGAGTAGTTGTGGCTGTTCACTATTGGATGCGCCATGACTTAAGAAACTACTGCTACTTAATGCGGTCAACAGACATATCTTGATACAAGACTTAACGACAGACATAAGTGATTTCTATGATATTAAAATGTGTCGTTAGTTTAGAGCTTGATGGTTTAATGTCTTGAGGGATCTGTATCATAAAAGCGTGTATGGTACATATGTCCCATAAAATAATTGCCTGATTTTGCGTTGTTTTACCTTATTTACAGTTCAAAAGTTAACGTTAGTTTTTTTATCCGTTTAGGTTGGATTAGCGCTTTATAAGATTGAAATCGGTGTTGATATTGTGGTTATAGGAGTTAGGTTTCCCATGAAAAAGGATGTAGTGATTATCGCCTTGTTAGTACTGATCATGCTGTTTAAATTGCTTGATATTGTCGCTGACGTGCAGTTGGATATCCCGCTATGGCATATCATGCAAGAGAGCGTATTGGTGTTGCTCACCATCATAGGAACCGTCTATCTAAGTTATGATCTGAGACGTCGTTCTCGGCAGGTAAAAGCCTTGGCCCATCGAGTCGTTCAGGCGGATAAGCAGATCGATAATATGTCGTCTCAGATGCGCTCTGCTAGACAAGAGTATAGCCATGCAGTCGCTAATCAATTTGGTCTTTGGGAGTTCACCAAGAGTGAGGCGCAGGTCGCGTTTTTACTGTTAAAAGGTTTGAGCTTTAAAGAGATTGCCGAGGTGAGACAAACTAAAGAGAAAACGGTGCGCCAGCAGGCCTCTTCTATCTACGCTAAGTCAGAGGTCGATGGTCGCCATACTTTCTGTGCTTGGTTTATGGAAGATTTTATTCAAGAGCACAATGATGAATTTGCGGCGATTATTGCATCGAATGAGGCGGCTTAACTGACACCTGTTGGTGACATCATCGAGTGAGGCTTTAATCGACATCATCTGTGGTGATATTGTTGGAGCAACAATGAGCTCAATTGAATTAGTGTCTGAAATTACCTGTCCTTTGTGCGGTACCAGTAAGTTGGAAGTTATGCCAACAGATGCGTGTCAGTTTTTTTATGAATGTACTGGATGTCATCAGCTCCTCAAACCGCTTGCTGGTGACTGCTGCATTTTTTGCTCCTATGGCACAGTGAAGTGTCCACCCATTCAACAAGGTAGTGGTTGCTGTAAAGCTAAAGAGACGAAGTAAAAAGCAACTTTTTTGAGGTTGGCCGATTGATTTCTGCCAACGAGTCTTATAGTTTTGATGCTGTACTTTAATCTTTCCTATGGAGAGGGAAGCCATGCAACAAGTCGTAATCAAGTCGTCAAATGCCACCATTCAAAATGGCGTCGCACGCGCAGATGGTAAGTTTTGGGTCACCGAAAGTGATATCCATTTTGAACCGTACAACACCGAGTTTGGCTTAGGTCCCTATAAGCTCGATAGACAATCGGTATCTAAAGTCGAGAAATGCGTAGCGACGGGTGGCGGCTTTATTCCCGTGACTACCGATGCGATTAAAATCACCCTGTCAGATGATCACTCCTATAAATTTATCTTGGCATTCGCCGATGAATGGCTTGAGCTTTTACGTTCCTAGTTAGAAATTAGCTGGATTATTGGTCATCAATAGGTAAGCGTTTTAGCTCTGCTATCTATTATGCTTGCCTTCGCTGTTATCAATCACTTGCCGCGGGTGTCGGCTAAGGATATGCGAATATCATGATTGTACGAATGCCTAATGCGCAGGTATGTCTTCGGACCGCTGTAAAGCCATCCATGGCCGCTTAACGAATCTACCTGACCGACAAGGATGTTGAGAATGCCGAAAAATGTCGGGAACATTTTCGGCCCTGTTTTCGATACCCTCAGTCATACCTACACCTCATCCCCATCGCCTCTTCGATTAATCCGCTGCCAAAGAAATATTGTGAATTTCTGCAGATACGAATGTCACGGCGAAGTTAGAAATCATTTCCATTCATTCATCTTTAGCCTTAAGCTTAAATTTAGCCTAAATAGTAAACAAATAAGAGCATTTTTATCCAAGGGTGAATGTATGCCTTCTGTATATTCCTCCTCGCTATAGTTTGTTAAGTACGACATTGGTTTTGATATTTAAAATTCATTATAAAAAGGGAGTTTTATATGGGATGTAGTTGTTGTGGATTAAAATTAAATAGTGGCATGCTGGTCAAAGTGGATATTAATTCTGGCCAAAAGTTTAAGTCCTGTCCGCACTGTTCTGCTGCTAATGGTGGGGAGCATGTGTTTCATCCATACCCTACCCAATTTGGCAAAACACCAGCCCGTGTGACGGCAAGAAATCCTGATGGACATCAAAGCTATTGCATTGATTGTCGAGGATTAGACAAAGGCATTGCTTCAACAGTACACTCGCACGGACGTTCTTGTTGCACTTTTTAGCAGGTATTAATGCAGTTATTTCGTGATGATGCTGTAAGTTGGTTATCAACGATCGCCGATGCGAGCGTTGATCTTATGGTGACAGACCCACCATATGAATCTCTTGAAAAACATAGGAAAATAGGGACCACGACTCGTTTAAAAGTCAGTAATGGTTCGAGCAACCAATGGTTTGATATATTTCCTAATCAACGCTTTGAAGAGCTGTTCACTGAAATTTATCGTGTATTAAAGAAAAACACCCATTTTTATCTGTTTTGCGATCAAGAAACTATGTTTTATGTGAAACCAATAGCTGAGAAAGTTGGTTTTAAATTTTGGAAACCAATAGTTTGGAATAAGCTAACGATTGGCATGGGTTATCACTATCGAGCTAAATATGAGTTTATTCTTTTTTTTGAGAAGGGTAAGCGGAAACTAAATGATCTTGGCATACCCGATGTTTTAGAGTGTAAAAGAGTGTATCGGGGCTACCCGACTGAAAAGCCTGTCGAGTTGATCGAAATTTTAATAAAGCAAAGTTCTCTACCCGATGAGTTAATCATCGACCCATTCTTTGGTTCAGGTTCAGCTTTAATTGCTGCAAAAAATTTGGGACGGAAGTCGATGGGGTGCGATATTTCAGAGGCAGCACATACTCATATTCGCCAAAGAGTCAAAATTGATGATTTGAGTTAATCATTAAGTCATTCAAATGGTGCTATGTATATGAAATTGTTGTGTGCTGAACGAAAAGTCAAATCGAAGAGATTGATGACTAGGTGTAAGCACGCTTTTGGCCTTCGGTGGCATGGCAGCTCTTTGACATATATGTCATCGCTGCATTTGTGAATCCATTCACATCAGATGCCACCGCAGAGTGCCTAGGGAAGGGCTTGAACAACGTCCCTGTTTAACTGCCAGTTCGGCATCCATGCCTCTCGTTCGTAAGCTAGAAGCTGCGCTTCACTCACCGTGCCGAGGCGGTATCTGCACATGAGGTCGTTCTTTCACATCCATGTGATCACGACATTGGTATGTCCCTATACTGCATCTGCGGCAGGCAATTGATCACCATAAAGCCATGATTATTAAATTCGCAGGTTAAGTATCAAATCCATTTGGGGTAAACAAGCCTAAACGATGAATCAGCTTCATCGCATAGGTTAAGTGAAAATTATTGATGAACTAATCGACCTTTCTTCACTACGTCCTTACACACATTGACTCCATAGCTATAGGCGAGTGCGGCTGGGGTAGTGATATCCCAGTGACAGAAGTCGGCTTGCATGCCTGCGCGCAGTACGCCGACACTCGCTTCAATACCGAGCGCCTTAGCGGCGTTGCGAGTCATGCCTGCGAGAGCCTCTTCAGGCGTTAAGCGAAATAGGGTACAACCCATGTTGAGCATCAATAGGCTTGAACACAATGGTGATGAGCCGGGGTTGTAATCGCTGGCGAGTACCATAGGTACTTGGTATTGGCGCAACAAGTCGATAGGAGGCATCTGGGTTTCACGCAGGAAGTAGTATGCGCCTGGTAGCAGGGTGGCACAGGTGCCACTTTCACTGAGGGCCTTTACGCCCGCTTCGTCTAGGTATTCGATATGATCCACCGATTTAGCCCCCAGTTTGGCCGCCATGGCTGAGCCGCCTAAGTTAGATAGCTGCTCCGCATGAAGTTTGATATCCAGCCCGGCATCTTTGGCCGCGCTGAGCACGCGCTCGGTTTGCGCTAGGCTAAAGGCGATATTTTCACAAAACACATCGACGGCATCGGCGAGGTTTTCAGCTATCACAGCCGGTAGCATCTCATCGATCACGAGATCCACATAAGCGTCGCTATCATCTTTATATTCGGGGGGGATCGCATGGGCACCTAAAAACGTAGTTTTTACATCTACATGATGATGCTTGCCAAGCTCTCGAGCGACCCTAAGTAGTTTGAGTTCGGTGTCGGTATCCAGCCCATAGCCTGATTTTATCTCGACCGTGGTCACTCCCTCTTTGGCGAGGGCATTTAGTCTTTGTCTTCCTAGCTCAAATAACTCCGCTTCCGATGCTTCACGGCAGGCTTTTACCGTCGAGATGATACCGCCGCCCGCCCGCGCAATCTCTTCGTAGCTGGCGCCTTGCAGGCGCAGTTCAAACTCATTGGCGCGATTGCCCGCAAACACTAAATGAGTGTGGGCATCGATGATCCCTGGAGTCAGCCAACCGCCTTTGCCCCTGTAAACTGGCGTTGACAATACGTCGAATTCAGGCAGCTCATTGCGGGGACCTAACCAAGCTATTTTGCCCTCTTTTACTGCGAGAGCTGCATCTGTGATCGCACCGTAAGGCGCTGAAATTTCTGGATCCATTGTCGCGATGTTGACGTCAATCCAAACCTGATCCCAAGACATAATTTTCCCCTCAAGCTGCGACGTCGGTTGGTCGCGACAATAAATTTGTGTGAGCTAGCTTGTGTTTACTTGTATATACAAGCTAGGATTATAGCGGTAATTTTCACCATTTGAAAAGTGATATCGGTGTTACTTGATGCGCAATCGTGGCATTGAGAACAGATTATGAGCGTTAAGGAGCTTAGATGGCTACGCCCAAGTTTGCCGAAATTAAACAGTTTATTCTCACTAAGGTTGAAAGCGGTGAGTGGCAACAACATAGTCGCGTGCCGTCTGAAAATCAGTTAGCCGAGCTGTTTGAGTGTAGTCGTATGACGGCTAGACGGGCGCTGACTGAGTTGAGCGAATCGGGAGTGCTTGAGCGCTCGCAAGGTTTAGGCACTTTTGTGGCGGGGCTTAAGTCACAATCATCGATGATGGCGATTCGTAATATTGCCGATGAGATTAAAGATCGAGGCCATGGCTACAGCGTCACGCAGCTCGAGCTTACTCAGAGCGCGGCGCAGGCACAGATTGCGATTGCTTTGGGGATCGAAGAGGGAAACCCCGTCTTTTATTCTGTGTTGGTACATTGTGAACAGGGGATTCCCTTACAGCTCGAAGAGCGTTTCGTTAATCCGCAGTTGGTGCCTGACTATCTTGAGCAAGATTATGCCTTGCAAACGCCCCATGAGTATCTGTCATTTGTCGCACCATTAACTGAGGCGCGTCATACCATAGAGGCGATCGTCCCCAACAGTGCGCAGCAACAAGCGTTGCAAATTGATGGGACAGAGCCTTGTTTGCAGATCTTGCGTCGCACATGGTCACGTCAAGGCGTGGTGAGTTTTGCGCGCTTGCTCCACCCTGGTAGCCGTTTCCGTTTAGGTGGACATTTGACCTTTAATCGTTAAATCAGATCAGCAGATTTCAAGGGGATACCTGTGTCCCATAAGCCCAAGTGGTAACAGGTTAGTAATAATAACGATAAAAATTAAGTTAAATCGATTAAATAAAAAACAGATTGAGGTAGGTTAAAAATGGATAAGAGACACGACCCTAGCCGTCGCATTATCGCGCCACACGGCACCACATTAAGCTGTAAGAGTTGGCTTACCGAAGCGCCGATGCGTATGTTGATGAACAACCTGCATCCCGATGTGGCCGAACGCCCAGAGGACCTCGTGGTCTATGGCGGCATTGGCCGAGCGGCGCGTGACTGGCAGTGTTATGACAAGATCATCGAAGTACTACAGCGCCTAGAAGATGATGAAACCTTGTTGGTGCAGTCTGGTAAGCCTGTAGGTGTATTCAAGACCCACAGCAATGCCCCTCGGGTGATCATTGCTAACTCAAACTTGGTGCCGCACTGGGCAAATTGGGAGCACTTTAACGAGCTAGATAAGAAAGGTTTGGCCATGTATGGCCAGATGACGGCGGGGTCTTGGATCTATATTGGTTCTCAAGGCATTGTGCAGGGTACCTATGAAACCTTCGTAGCCATGGCTAAGCAGCATTTTGGTGGTGAGTCGAAGGGCAAGTGGATCTTAACTGGTGGCCTTGGTGGTATGGGCGGAGCGCAGCCTTTGGCTGGCACCATGGCGGGCTATTCTGTGCTTGCGTGTGAGGTCGATGAGACGCGTATCGATTTTCGCCTACGCACCCGCTATGTCGATAAAAAGGCCACTAACCTAGATGAAGCTTTGGCGATGATCGATGAAGCTAACAAAGCGGGCACTCCAGTGTCCGTAGGCTTACTTGCTAATGCCGCCGATGTGTTTGCCGAGTTGGTCGAGCGTGGAATTACCCCTGATGTGGTGACGGATCAAACCTCTGCCCATGATCCGCTCAATGGTTATCTGCCACAGGGCTGGGCGCTAGAATACGCTGCCCAGATGCGCCAAAAAGATGAAGCTGCGGTTGTTAAGGCGGCCAAACAATCGATGGCTGTGCAGGTTAAGGCGATGCTAGCACTGCAAGCGGCTGGCGCGGCGACGACTGATTACGGCAATAATATTCGTCAGATGGCGTTCGAAGAGGGGGTTGAAAATGCATTCGACTTCCCAGGTTTCGTGCCCGCCTATGTGCGTCCGCTGTTTTGTGAAGGTATTGGTCCATTCCGTTGGGCGGCTCTGTCTGGCGATCCTGAAGATATCTATAAGACAGACGCTAAGGTCAAAGAGCTTATTCCTGATAACCCTCAGTTACATAACTGGCTCGATATGGCGCGTGAGCGTATTGCGTTCCAAGGTCTACCAGCGCGTATCTGTTGGGTGGGGCTAAAAGATCGTGCGCGTTTAGCGCTGGCGTTTAACGAGATGGTTAAAAATGGTGAGTTATCGGCGCCAATCGTGATTGGTCGTGATCACTTAGATTCTGGCTCGGTAGCCAGCCCGAACCGTGAAACCGAGTCTATGCTCGACGGTAGTGATGCGGTATCGGATTGGCCATTGATGAATGCGCTGCTTAATACTGCTAGTGGCGCCACTTGGGTCTCTTTGCATCATGGTGGTGGTGTCGGCATGGGCTTTAGTCAGCACTCGGGTGTGGTGATTGTGGCCGATGGTAGTGAAGATGCCGCCGTGCGCTTAGGCCGTGTGCTGTGGAATGATCCTGCAACAGGGGTGATGCGTCATGCCGATGCAGGCTATGAGATTGCGAAGCAGTGCGCCGCAGAGCAGGGCTTAGATCTGCCGATGCTCGCAACACTGAATAAATAATAACAATAATAAGTAGAGGCAAGAATTCATGAGTCATTTAGTGTTAAAACCAGGCACGCTGAGCCTGTCGCAGCTGCGCGAAATTAGCCGTAAAAAAGTTAGCCTTGAGCTGTGTTCGAGTGCCATTGCCGATATCAATATCAGTGCTGGGCTGGTACAAAAAGTCTTAGATGAAGGCCGTACCGTATATGGTATCAATACTGGTTTTGGGCTGTTGGCCAACACCAAAATTGGTACTGAAGATCTGCAATTGTTGCAGCGCTCTATTGTGCTGTCTCACGCCGCAGGCACAGGCCAGTATATGCAAGATGCGACGGTGCGATTGATGATGGTGCTGAAGATTAACTCGTTAAGCCGTGGTTTTTCGGGAATTCGTCTTGAGGTGATCAACTTCCTTATCGCCTTAGTTAATGCCGAAGTTTACCCATGTGTGCCAGAGAAAGGCTCGGTAGGTGCGTCGGGTGATTTGGCTCCGCTGTCACACATGTGTTTGCCTCTGCTCGGCGAGGGTGAGATGAGTTACAAGGGCGAGCTTATTTCAGCGGCTGAAGGTCTTGAAATTGCAGGTCTTAAGCCATTAGAGCTGGCTGCTAAAGAGGGCTTGGCGCTACTCAACGGTACTCAAGCCTCAACCGCATTAGCACTCGAGGGGCTGTTTAACGCAGAAGACCTTTTTGCCGCTAGCTCGGTCATTGGCGCCATGAGTGTCGAAGCCGCGATGGGCAGTCGCAGCCCGTTCGATCCTCGCATTCACGCGGCGCGTGGTCAAAAAGGCCAGATCGATTCGGCAAGGATTTTCCGTCATCTATTAGGTGATGAGTCGGAGATCAGTCTAGATCACGTTAACTGTGAGAAGGTGCAAGACCCTTACTCTCTGCGTTGTCAGCCTCAAGTACTGGGTGCCTGTTTGACGCAAATTCGTCATGCGGCAGAGGTATTAGGCACCGAAGCCAACGGCGTAACCGATAACCCATTAGTGTTCCAAGATACGGGCGATATTATCTCGGGTGGTAACTTCCACGCCGAGCCAGTGGCGATGGCCGCTGACAACTTAGCGATTGCGATCGCCGAGCTTGGCTCAATTGCCGAGCGCCGTATTGCACTGCTGATTGACTCTAACTTGTCAAAACTCCCTCCGTTCCTCGTCGAGAATGGCGGAGTGAACTCTGGCTTTATGATTGCTCAGGTCACTGCAGCAGCCTTGGCCTCAGAGAACAAGACTTACGCGCATCCTGCGTCGGTTGATAGTTTACCGACATCGGCTAACCAAGAAGATCACGTATCGATGGCGACGTTTGCGGCCCGTCGTCTGCGTGACATGTCTGAAAATACCCGTGGTGTGCTGGCGGTTGAGTTACTCGCTGCGGCGCAGGGATTAGATTTCAGGGCACCACTGCAACCCAGTATTGCGGTAGCGACAGCGAAAGCCGAGCTACGTGATCTGGTGACTTACTACGATAAGGACCGTTTCTTCGGCCCAGATATCGAGGCAGCGACTGACTTGCTATTGACTGCAAGCTTTAATGCTTATCTACCAGAAGGCACAATGCCGAGCTTTTAATCGCATCGATGGAGACATTGTAGAAAGGGCCTAACGGCCCTTTTTTATTGAATACTGTTTAGTACGGGCGTTTGTGAGGCCAAATGGACTAGGTCTTAAGTCGGTATTGCGGGCGGGCCTAAAGCGATATAGCTTGGTCGTTTGTGTTGAGTAGAGGAGGTTAGTATGCAGGGCATTGCGTTTCAGGATGCTTATCCGGAGGAACTGAGTCATTGCTATGGCTGTGGTAAAAACAATCCTCATGGTCATCAATTAAAGAGTTATTGGGATGGTGACGAGACGGTGGCCTATTTTATTCCTGAGCCATTTCATACGGCGATTCCAGGTTTTGTCTATGGCGGGCTGATAGCTTCGCTTATCGATTGCCATGGTACGGGCAGTGCTAGTGCAGCCGCGCTGCGCGCATTGCAAGATGGTGGTGAAACTGATGCCGAGCCACCAAGATTTGTCACTGCCGCGCTAAATATTGATTATTTGGCACCAACGCCTATGGGTGTTGAGCTTGAGCTTGTTGGTGTAATAAAAGAGGTGAAACCACGAAAAGTGGTGGTAGAGATTACTTTATCGGCTGCAGGAATCGTTTGTGCGAAAGGTCATATGGTGGCGGTAAAAATGCCCGATACCATGATGTGATCGCGAGATAAGTCAGCCCGCTCAATTTGAGCAGACTGATTCGGTTCATTGTATCGATCGGTTATCGAGAACTCATATCTATAACCTTAAGAGTCATTAACTGCTTATTCCAGAGATCTTTATCTATACCTTCGATCCATAGGGTTTCGCTGTTACGTGTTTGACCATTACGAAGATAGGTATCTGGCATTCTAAAAATGGCTTGCCACACATCGACGGTTTCCTTCTTAATCAGATTTCCTGAGTCAGCGAATAGGCCTATTTCAAGTTCAATCCCTACGTAGTTTTCTGAGCTGGAATTTGCTAGTTCGAAGTTAAGCCCAAGACGGCCATCATTGTCCCACTGGCTATTGATAAAACTAATTTTGACGCCGCCTTTGGCTATTGATTTTAACAGGGCTGATTGTGCCATCGCGCTGGTGGTGAGTGTCCCAGCTATCTCTGCTTCGGTGGTGACCAGAGTTACTGGTTCGGCGATTGCGGAGGTTGTTTTAGTCGCAGCGGTTGGGGAGGTGGTGCTTTGAGTATTTGCAGTGGCCTCTGTGCTCTTTGTCTTTAGAAACACATACTCCCAAGTGAAATCATCATTCAGTTTGACGGTCGCCCCATTCTTAAGGGTGACAATGGCGATCTGTTCTGCGTCGCTATCTTCAGCATATGAAGGAACGGCGTAGAGGATCAGCACTGCGATAGCGAAGCTTTGTAGTGTTTTATACATTGATGTTAACCAATTAAAGAGGCCTGTTTAAGGCCTTTAGCATAGACAAACTCAAACGAAATTAACACTAGCTAGTTCAAGCTCTGTTGATCATTGCATCGATTATCGGAGACTTAATACTGCGGAATCGATGGCAGAGTTGTAACCAGCACCCAGCGTCAAATGTTGACCTATGATGTATCTAAGTCCTACCTCAGTTCCCACAAGTGGTGTCGTTATTTGTTTCCCATGTGGGGTTGTCACCTAGGATACGCGGGGAGATATTATTGGTATAGGCATGTTCGTTAATATATGCGCTGGCACCGCTACATCTATATCCTCTTTCTTGCTTTGAGCGTAACCTATGTCGTAACCCCTGTTGGCATAATTCCAGTCGTAATGGCTCGGTGCTAGGGGCCACTGAACAAGACTAGAAAACAGTTAAAGAGGTTTTTAAATATAGCGCTCTCAAATGAATGGGTTAGAAATGGATTGTTGTGAATCTTTATATTACAGTCAACTAACAAAGGTGAAATTGCTTTTAAAATAAGTGGTTGAGTCAAACTTGTTGGTAAGCTTGGTTGTGCTTGTTAATATGATTTTACGTACTTGAGCGGTTTAGGATTGGGAGATAAGGTTTTGGATCAAGAATTACGCGCACAGGTGTCACAGTGGTTGACACACTTTGGCATAGATAGCCCCGCAGATGGCGTCTCGACAGGAATTATGGTTGTTGCCTGTCTGTTGATCGCGTTCATTGGCTACGTGGTGGTAAAGCGTGGCGTTGTTAGCACGATGAACATTGTTATTCAGCGCTCTAGAGTGAGTTGGGATGATATTTTCATGCAACATGGCGTTCTCGAAAATTTCGCCAAACTCGTCCCCGCACTGATCCTCAATATTCTATTGCCGCTAGCCTTGGTATCACATCCGCTGGTCAGTAGTCTTGCCGATCGCTTACTCGATGTCACTATCGTGGTGTTATTTGTCCGTGCAGTCTACAGTGCACTCGACGCCGCGAATCAGGTTGCCGATGTCAATCTGATTAGTCGGCGTCTACCCATTAAGAGCTTCGTGCAGTTGCTAAAGCTGTTTATGTTTTTTGTGGCGATCATTATCTCAATCTCGGTGCTAGCCGAGCAATCTCCAGTGTATTTCTTGAGTGGCTTAGGGGTTGCAACGGGTTTAGTGATGTTGGTGTTTAAAGACACCATCTTGGGTTTTGTCGCTGGCATTCAGCTGGCTGCCAACCGCATGGTGAGTCCAGGTGATTGGATCCAGATGGACAAATATGGTGCCGATGGTTCTGTCGAAGAGGTGTCCTTGACTACGGTTAAGGTGCAAAACTGGGACAAGACTATCACAATGATCCCTGCCTATGCCTTGGTGTCAGATGCCTTTAAAAACTGGCGCGGTATGTCTGATAGTGGCGGAAGACGCATTAAGCGAGCGGTGAATATCGATATCGACTCGATAACCTTTTTGACCAGTGAGCAGCTACAACGCCTAGGTAAGATTAATCTGCTGAAGGAGTATTTAGCGCGCAAGCAGGCCGAGATTTCCGAGTTCAATGCCAATATCCAAGATGGTGATATGCCGGTGAATAGCCGTAATCTGACTAATGTTGGGACCTTTAGGGCTTACTTGCTGGAATATATGCGCAAGCATCCGAAAGTGCATCAAGAGATGACGTTATTAGTGCGTCAATTAGCGCCGACGACAGAGGGACTACCGATAGAGATCTATATTTTTACCAACGATACCAGATGGGCATTTTATGAAGATATTCAAGCGGATATTTTCGACCATATCTATGCCATCCTGCCACAATTTAACCTGCGAGCCTTTCAGGCGCCAACGGGGGCCGATATTCGCAGCTTAAAAGGGTAAAACTGGACAGTTACAGTGATTCGACATTTAGGCTTGAGGTTAACGAAAGAGATTTGATTGCTGCTCAAGCCCTCAAGCCCTCAAGCCCTCAAGCCCTCAAGCCCTCAAGCCCTATTCCCTAGTCACTAATATTGCTGCTAGAGTAAGAAATACTGCCCCGCTAGTTCTGTCGAACCAATGCAGCTTATTACTCGATTTGAGTGTAGGGGCCAACACGTTTGCCATGCTGGCATAAATCATCACAAAACTGAAATCGACCACCGCCCAGCTGAGTGCCAATATTGCCAACTGCGGGGCTTGTGGTGCAGTGATGTCGATAAACTGTGGGAATAACGCGCCGAAAAACAGCAGGTCTTTTGGATTACTGATCCCAACGAGAAAAGCTTCTTTAAACATCTGCTTGGGTGAGCCTTTTCCCTTAATGTGCTGGAGATCTAGTCCTTGGGCACTCGCCTTGGTTAAAATGAGTTTTATGCCGAGGAAGAGCAAATAGGCTGCGCCGCAATATTTGAGTAGGGTGAAGCCATGTTCGGTCGCGCTGAGTAGCGCACCTAGCCCTGCTGCAGAGGCGAACATTAACAATAAGGCGGAGCTAACACTACCGAGTGCGGTCGCTATGCTGCGGGTCTTGCCGAAGTGGATACCATGGCTCATCGACAGTACCGCCATGGTGCCTGGCGATATAGCTATCAGTAAGATCGCAAATAGATATAGTAACCAAGTATCAAAACTCATCGGTATAAATTGCATGCAAAATGTAAGGTTGGCGCACTATAACTAGTGTGGCAACCTTTAGCAAACCTTGAGCTGGGTTATTTTGGCGCCGTGTAATCGGGAATTGTTTTAGGGTGGCGTCCCTTAATCGTACGGTAAAAGCTTAGAATAGTGTCCATATCTTTTTCTATGTTGCCAGTTGTCGTTAGTGCCTGTGGGATCACCACTTTTTTATTGGCGAAGTCCAGTGCAACAGTGACAATTGGAACTTGAGCTGCGGCCGCTATGTGGTAAAAGCCGGTCTTCCAGCGTTTAACTGGGCTGCGGGTGCCTTCTGGTGCGAGTGCTAATTTAAACAGAGGATTACGCTTAAATAATTGGACCACGGCATCGACGAGGTTGTTATTTTTACGGCGATCAACGGGAGCTCCGCCTATTGCTTTAAAGAACCATCCCCATGGCGCGATAAAGAGTTGATGTTTGCCCAGAAAGTGGATGTTATGCCCTAGGGCACCTCGAGCAAGCACGCCTAAGATAAAGTCCCAGTTACTGGTATGTGGTCCGACAATGGCGATATATTGCGGCGCAGTAGGTAAGGCACCATCAATTTTCCAGCCCGTTAACTTTAAAATGGTTTTACAAAAACTTTGAAACATAGGCGTAACTCTTTTATTTGAGGCAGTTTTTTTAAGCCATAATGCCTTAGAGTAATTTATATTATTGTATACTACACGCTAAATTCTCCCCACGGAGTATATGATGTTTAAAAATGGATGGTTGTTGCTACTGATGTTGTTGGTTTTTCCAGCCTCAGCAGTACCTACAGATGAGATAAGGAAAGTCATTGAAGCTCAGGAATCGGCCTGGAATCGGGGTGACCTAGATGCTTACATGCAGGGCTATTGGAACAGTGAGAAAGTGCGTTTTGCATCGGGTAAGACGTTTCGCTATGGCTGGACTGAGACGTTAGCCGCGTATAAGAAAAATTACCCAGATAAGGGGACTTTGGGCCAGCTCAAATTCACCATTAATGAGACTAAAATGCTTAGCAATTATGCGGCTTTGGTGGTGGGGCGTTGGCAATTGGTGCGGGCTAAAGATAACCCTAATGGTATATTTACCCTATTGATCGAGAAGATTGATGACAAGTGGGTGATCACCCATGATCATACATCTGATTAGCTAGCGGGCATTTTGAAACTCTGGCGACCTAAGTTGCGACCCTTGCCGTCGTAGCGCACCTCAACAAACTCGGTATTGCCTTGATGGTCTTGAATGATTATCGACGTTGAGCGTGTGCCATACTCTGGATGTTTAATATAGATAGATGAGAGCTGTCTTTCCCACTCAAGTGCAATTCCTGTCTGAGGTAGTTCAGCATCCTCAGCTTGACTTTGATCCGTCATTATTGCGAGTAAAGCATCGATATCAATATTACCGGTGCTCGACAGTTGTTTCTCTAGTGCTTGTGTACCTTTAGCCATTTTCGGCCAGATATCATCTAGAGCCCCATTGCTAATGGCATGAAATCCTGGCGATAGTCTCTGTACCTCGCCATTTAGACTGTGGTAGCAATAGAGTTCGTTGCCTTTACCAAATAGCAGGTTGAATGGATTGTAGAAATGGCTTTGCTCTCTAAGCCAGTTGGCTGTCATTGTGCTCGGTTCGTCTAATGCTTTAAGCACCAACTCGCCACGACTGCGTTTATCTGATTGTTGTAGCTCTGGAGCGCGAATATTGGTTAGCGCCGCGATCTGCCCATGCTTGTTGACTCCCAACCAAGATCCACCGGCTTGAAGATCTTTGCCTGCAAGCAAGTGGTTTTCAGGTGGCCAGAAATGGGCGGGCTCAGTTGGACGAACATGAAACTCATCCCTATTAGCACAGATGATCACAGGATGTTCAGGGTAGATGTCTAAGGCAATAAACAGGATACACATAAACTGATCCTAAGAAGGCTAATCAACTTAACTTAACCTTGGTGATCGATAAAAGCTATCTCAATTTTTATAGCGAGTTGTTGAGCGTTCTATACCCGCTGTTTATCGGCCATATTCGAACAACAGGATTAGAAGGTCAATTACTCCTAACTATGCTCTTTACCCGAGTGACCATGATGGTGTTGGTCGCTGTTTGAGTGATGCTCATGTTTATGCTCATGGGAGTGATCATGTTGATGTGGTCTAGGCTTCCATAACATGATTCGAGCCATAAATTGGCGCGGTCCAAGTCTAAGTAAACTGGCGGCAAACAGTAGGGCTAGGATAGCTAACGCGACAGCATTTATGCTCTGAGGTAATGCGATAATAGGATTCCATTGAGGGATCAGCCAGTGAGTGCCCAGTAAACAGAGTGCTATAACGCCACTCAGTAGCAATCTTTGTGTCCAATTCATCAACTTTAACTGAGCGAGGTTAAATACAGGGGCCGCCAGCAGTGCCACCATAACCGCCTCTATGCTCCAGCCACTATAAGCCAGCGATAACGCTAAGACTGCGCCTCCCAGATTGCAAAAACGCATAGGCAGAAAGAGGAGTAACAAGACCGCGACCTGAACCATAGGGTTTTCAAGTGGTACAGATGGATGGCCTATTAAATTCGCTAGGATAAGGCTAAGAATAATCCAAGGGGCGCTTCTATCAACCAGATGAGCAAAGCCAAAGCGCCATGCAGAGATGGGTAAGCCTCTGTGTGGATCGGTCAGTTGTACCTTTGTGAGAGTGAGTAATATACCAATGAGCACTAGGCTGATGAGCTGGATCATTGCCAAACTGGGGCCGAGTAACAGAAAGGTGATCGCTAGCGCCTCTGGTCCCGCAAGGCGTTGTAACCAGCGCTGACCTAATTGTGGATGATGCGGTGACAGGCCAAACAGATATCGCAGCGTCGCGATAATATAGGCAAGTAGGAGTACTGGCGCTAATGTCAGTAGCCAGTCAAATAGTTGCTCTGTGCTATGGCTATGATCATGGTGCTCATGACCACCAGAGTCCATCATCAATAAAATAAATAATAAGCAGATCCCCAGAAGGCTACCTATGCCTGCTTGATATTCATACTTACCCTGCTTGTCGCTAATATTATGACCATGGGGCTGATGAAGAACCACGTGTAAAATAGAACCTGTAACGAAGGCTTGCAGATAAACGGTTTTATCTAGGCTTAGATGTGCTAAAAGTTGTTCGCCCGCGAAATAACCTACGCCAGTCAACAGCATCATGCCAACCAGTACTATCATCGCCCAGCGTTGACCCACTTGAGGTTTTAACAACCACCAAATGGCTAAGCCAACCGGTAGTCTATGAAGTATCACCCCCAAGGCTAACAAGGCCGAATTGCCATCTTGTTGAGCTAATATCATTGCGCCACCATCGGTTATGGTGTGCAGCAACAACCCTGTGATGCCGAGGGTGAGAGTGAGATTGTGGGTGACTTCAGAGTAACGATGAAATAAGCGCTCGCTTAGGGTAGGTCCCCATAAGCCGATGACCACAAAAATGATAGCGAGAAACCCACCATGCTCTAACAGCTCGGGAAGGATATGAATAAGCACTAAACCACCTAGCGAGACAAAGATGAATCCATCTAAGCCTTTTTGCAGGCCGGTTCCCGTGGTAAAAAAACGGTAGAAAAGCGGGCCTAGCAGGAGTGCGATACAACTGGCGATGAGATAGTACATATAAATGTTAACAAGGGAGCCTAGAAAGCCAGCTAGTATAACAGTGTTATCTCTACCAATCGAATAATTAGCATAGGATGCGATTGAATTTACATTGAACGGCTAGCCTGAACTTGGGTTTGTTTGTTTCGATTTTGCACTCGCGCACGATTTTGTTGGGTTATTTACTGATTAATATTGAAAATACGTTATACAATATAGGTTCAATTTTTTGATGAATATTGAGTTATGGACATTTTTTCTGCTGCGGTAATGTTGTTTTTGATTATGGATCCTTTAGGAAACCTTCCCATATTCGCCTCGATACTTCGTCATATTGAACCTAAAAAGAGACGTAGGGTATTGATTCGTGAGTTAATATTCGCTTTGATCATTATGCTGCTATTTCTGTTCGCCGGTGAAGCGATATTAAGCTTTTTAAACCTCAGATCTGAATCGGTCAGCATTGCTGGCGGTATCATTTTGTTTTTAATCGCGATTCGAATGATTTTCCCACAGCCTGGTGGTGTCGTAGGTTTAGCCGCTGGTGAGGAACCCTTTATCGTACCGATGGCGATTCCTTTGATGGCAGGTCCCTCAGTACTCGCGGCGCTTATTCTGTTAGCCCATACCGACAGTACACGTATGGTGGATTGGACGATTGCATTGCTGGGGGCTTGGCTGGCGAGTGCGGTGATCTTACTCTTCTATAAAGTCTTTACAAAGCTGCTTGGCGAGAAAGGGCTTACCGCTGTTGAACGCCTTATGGGGATGGTACTGGTGATGATCTCGGTGCAGATGTTCCTCGATGGTGTGGCTAACTATATTGCACATACGGGACAGGCAAACTGATTAACGGTCACTTAGCGAGTGCTTGATGGTGATTATTTTTGTAAAACTGCCAAGCCCTCAAGCCCTCAAGCCCTCAAGCCCTCAAGCCCTCAAGCCCTCAAGCCCTCAAGCCCTTCTGCCACGCTTACTTGCATCTGAATGATAATTCCGTGCTCATTTGAATGTTGTATTCAATACTGGTTTGGGTTATCGGTTTTGGCGTGGCTATTTTGGGCTTGTGATATTGCTTGGTGCGCTAAGCTGTTGCTTTTCAGTAACCATTTCGGTTAGCGAATATCGCAATCTCTTACCCTACGGCGGTGTACCCCAGTCGATGGAGCAGTGAGATCGGCAAGGGAATTTGATTATTCCCGCCGTTTACATTGATATGGGCGCTTGGCATGGTTTTCATCTGCCCAATGAGCCTGACTATGATGGTCGTTTCATTGGGCCACTATTTATCGCGCAAGAGTACAGTCTGCACCTGAGTGACAGCATGTCTCGGCTGCAATTACGCAATCTGCTAACGGGTAATGGTTTGCACTGCACTAATTTTAGTTGGTCCGCATCGGTGTTTTTGTTGACCTACACGCAATGGGTGCATTGAGTGCTGGTATGACTCTGTGAGCGCTTGATATCGCTAGTATCAGTTTTAAGCAATGGTATCGGTAAATATTAACGATTGTTAAACTAATTTAGATTGTAAATTAGCGAAAAATATTGGTAGAGATCTATTCTCTAGCGCAAAATGCTGTTAATGTTTTGTGTCAGACTTTAGGTGTTGTTGTTGCGTTTAAGCTGGGTCTTACGCCAATACCAGTCGATCGCTAATCCTAGGCTTAGGTCATTGAGCCTCGCGAGTTGATCGCTAGAAATTTCCTATCTCCCTCAAAGTTCTGACTAGAATAATTATTAACATTGCATATGCCTATGATGATGTAGAGTTATAGATCGTCATTACGGCAGTAATAGGTAGACACAAGGATATTTGCAGTATGAAAGATCAATATTATGTCGGGGCGTTGGCGGCCCTGAGTCTGTCGCTAATGTTAGCGAGCGCGACCCCCCTCGCTGCGCCTTTGGATGTTAGCTCGTTGGCTCCGATTGCTGATGCAGGTGTCATCAATGAAGAGCGGATTCTTTACTGGATGGTAAAGCGTGGTGAACTGGCTATCGATGCTACACCTGAGCAAAAGCGTGCTGCATTAGCTGCCTATACTGAAAGAGCGACAGGTTCCCAGAAGAGTTTGTTGATCCAACAATCGCTTGAAAAACAACAGAATCAGCGTTTAAAGCAAGCAAAGACTATTCGTGCCATGAGCTTTGCCGCGCCACAAGCCGATGCTGACATTAATAAGACGGTAAAAGTTCTTGGTATATTGATCGACTTCCCCGACCTGCCCCATGACAACAATCGCTTAAGTGCAAGCGATACTGCCATGTATTACCCGAGTTATCCCACTAGTCATTACAATAGCATGATGTTTTCCACTACAGGTTTTAGCGGTCCTCAGGGGCAAAACTTGATGACAGGGTATCAATATTATCATGCGGAGTCCGGTGGTAGTTTCTATTTTACTGGTAGCGTAAAAGGCTGGTATACCGCCAGCCAAAATGCGGCTTACTATGGGGCAAATGATCCCGATAACGACAATGACGATACCGCGGTACCTGAGTTAGTCAAGGAGGCGGTGACACAAGCATTGGCTAGCATGACCAGTGAAGAGATTGCGAGTTATGATGTTGAAGATCCCTATGATTTAGATGGTGACGGTAACCTTAATGAGGCTGATGGTGATATCGACCATGTCATGCTGTTTCATTCGAGTATTGGTGAAGAAGCGGGTGGCGGGGTGTTGAGCGATGACGCTATCTGGTCACACCGATTTTTTGTCTATGAGGACAATGCACCAGGTTACACCATTCCTGGAACGGGTAAGAAGGTCTTTGGCTATACCATTCAGCCTATCGATGCCGCCGCTGGTGTCGTGGTGCATGAATTTGGGCATGACTTAGGTTTACCCGATGAATATGACACCACTAATAGTGGTGATGGCTCGCCAGTGGGATCCTGGTCAATCATGTCGGGTGGTAGTTGGACTGGGGCGATAGCGGGTACCGAGCCTGTTGGCTTCAGCCCTTATGCGCGATCATACCTGCAAAACAAGTACAAAGGTAAGTGGTTAACTGAAGAGGTGCTGAGCTTAAATGATATTCCTGCAGGCGGGCGTGAAGTCGCGCTTGTTGAGGCGGTCAACAATACTCAAGTCAATCAGATTGCGGTCAAGCTTCCCCCGACAGATATTGCCTTTAAACTCCCTTATGCAGGTAGCTATCAATATTATTCTGGTCAGGGAGATATGATCAGTGCCGCGGCGGCATTTTCTATCGATCTACCAGTAAGTGCGTCATTGACGTTGACGATGAAGGCGCATTGGAATATTGAACAAGATTATGATTATGCCCAAGTGATGGTTGATGGCGTCGTCGTTGCTGGCAACCATACTAAGGCGAGTAATTCGACCAATAATGCGAAGTACATTATTACGGGAAAATCATCTGATATTGCAGGCGCCGAAGGGGCTGATAGCTGGGTTGATTTAACATTCGATCTTTCTGGCTATGCCGGATCTAGCCGTCAAATCAGTATCGTTTACTTTACAGATCAAGCCGTTGGTGACTATGGCTTAGTGGTCGATGAGATTAAACTGCTCGATGGTACGAATGAAGTCTATAGTGATGACGCAGAGACTGAAGGCAAGATGACGCTTTCTGGCGGTTTTGCCCGTATTGATAACAATCGTCCAGGTAAGGACCGTCGTTATTTAGTGCAGTTACGCAGCCACAATGGTGTGGATGCTGGGCTCGCTAGCCACTCTTATGAGCCGGGTGTGCTGCTTTGGTTAGAAGACTTCAATGTTACAAATAATAACTCCAGCGAACATCCTGGTTCAGGTTTGATTGGGGTGGTCGATGCGGATCAAAATCTGATTGGTGGCTATGGCACCGCAACCCAGATCCGTGATGCTACCTTTAGTATGTTTAACCAGTCGGCTTACTTCAATGACAATCACCTGGCAGCGAATAATCTGTTTGATGACGGTCAAGATTACAGTGCTCCACTGCAACCTCAATCGGGCATCATCTTGCCTGCGTTAGGGCTGACTATGGAGGTGATTGCACAAAGTAATGATTCAAGCAGTGCCACGGTACGTTTTAATTATAGCGGCGAGCCCGTACCGCCAGAGCCGGAACCAGAACCGGTTCCTGTAACCGTCAGCATTAGCGCGCAGCAAACCTTGGCAAGCGTTAGCTTTAGCGCAAACGTTACAGGTGGTGATGGTAATTACCGTTATGCTTGGGGATTTGGTGTCGTTGGAGCGACGAGTACTGAAGCTAATCCAACCTATGTGTATAGTGAATCTAATGATTATACGGTGTCGTTAACCGTTACCGACGCCGATGGTGAGGGAGTAACGGCAACAGACAGTATCCTGATCAATGTAGAAGTGCCACCGACGGCAAGCTTTAGTTTTGCTACGAGCGATCTAAGAGTGACCTTTAGCGATTCGACATCAGCAGGTGTTGGTGCGCTTAGCTACCAATGGACGTTTGGCGATGGTGCCAGCAGTAGTGAGTCGTCGCCGGTTCATACCTATAGCCAAGCAGGAAGCTATACGGTAACACTAACCGTAACCGATGCTAAAGGCTATACTTCAATGGCAAATGAAACTCTTGTGGTGACCAGTGCAGTGGTAGTTCCACCTGTGGTCGTGCCGCCCGTTGTGGAGCCTGAAAAGAGTTCTGGCGGCGGTAGCTTAGGTTGGCTAAGTTTATCCGCATTACTCTTATTCGGATTACGTCGTCGGGCGTAAACTCAATATCAAAAACGCCTCTAAATTGAGGCGTTTTTATTAGATAAGATTTTTACTTTCAATCTGTTGTTGCGCTGCAGGTAAAAAGATTTCGCTGACAATAAGTTGCTGCTCTTGATGGCTGAAGTAGCGTCGACGCCCCCATAATGCTTGCGTACACGATTGATCTAAGGAAGTGATGAGTGCGGCTAAGCTAGTGCATGGCGTAAATTCACTGAGCTCAATTTTACCTGGGGTGAATTCACCACTGGTAAATAACAGTTCCCCTAGCGGACGAGTCCCTAAGGTTAAAAAATTGGATTCCACCATAGCTAACATTTCGCCGGGGACTAAAGTTCGAGCAAAGACCCAAGGAATACCGTCAAGACAAAGCAGGACTTCTCTTATCCAAGCTTGTGATTGATTTGGTAATTCGCTATCAAACGGGTTAAGAATATCTTCGCCTAAGACTTTTACTTCAAATTCACTACAGTGAGATTTGAGTTTTTGAGTTAAACTACCTGAAGCTAATAGCCAATCTTTTAGTGGCGAAGTCGGTAATTGGGGAATTTGGTCCGGTGAATACCATTGAATTGATTCACCATAGGGGAAGCTTAACCTAGTCACACTCATGAATTTCTCGGTACAATACTCACAAACGCTAGCATTTTAACATGCTGCGCAGAATATGTCGGTAATTACGTGCTTAGATGTATTACTGTAAATAGAGTGGGTGACTAGCTTAGTCTAATAATCAGTAAGCTTAGATAACAACAATGGAGTATTCACTAGATATGAAAAAGTTCGCGCTGCTGTTGCTTCTTTTTGTCACCAGTCTCTCTAGCATTGCAGCATTTGCCGAAGAGGAAGAGACCTTAGATACTTATGCTTATTATGGTTTTGAACCCGATATCGTGACCAACTATATCTCAAACCGTAAAAAATTGGGTTACGTTAAGATCAGTGTTGAGTTGATGGTTAAAGTACCTGAAGATCTTATCGTGTTAGAACACCATGATCCCTTGCTACGCGCAGCCATTATAGAAATTCTCGGATCGCAAACCGAGGATAAAGTGAAGTCGCTTACCGGTAAAGAGGAAATTCGCCGTGAATGCTATGACACCCTTAACCGTTTGTTAGAGCAAGAGATCGGTAAGCCACTGGTGGTTAATTTGCTCTTTACTAAATATTTATACGACTAAAGTTAGATGAATTCGCCTTTGTAGTCGCGCAAGGCTCTTTAGCGCGACTACACCAGTAATGGTAATTGTTAGATGAACCAGCCCCGCGCACCTCGCCGATCTTCCGGTAAAACTAAGTCTTTAAATTCTCAAGTTAAACTGACTCCACCCAAAGGATTCCACCCCAGAAATGTGCATGGCAGTGGCTATGATTTTGCGGCACTGATTGAGCACACCCCTGAGCTTGAGGGTTTTGTCAGGCCAAACCCTTACGGCAACCTTTCTATCGATTTCTCCGATCCCGTTGCGATAAAAACATTGAATCTGGCATTACTGCGCCTGCATTACCAAATAGAATATTGGGATATCCCCCAAGGTTTTCTCTGTCCGCCTATCCCTGGCCGAGTCGATTACTTGCACTATGTTGCCGATCTACTTGCCGATGATGCGACGAGTAACAGCGCAATAAAGCGTGCGGTTAAGCCGCCTAAAGGGCAAAAAGTTAAAGTGCTCGATATCGGAACGGGAGCCAACGGCATTTACCCTATTCTAGGTGTGCGGAGTTATGGCTGGCATTTTGTTGCCAGCGATATTGATGCTAGGTCTGTATCCAACGTACAACAGATTATCGATCGAAACTTGTGTTTACAGGGAAAGATAGAGCTGAGATCACAGCCTAATCCATTGGCTATTTTCAATGGCATGATCAAACAGGGCGAGCGCTTTGATCTGACTATGTGTAATCCGCCTTTTCATGCATCCCTTGAAGAGGCAACCTCTGGTAGCGAGCGAAAATTGAAGAACTTAGCCTCAAATCGCCTCGCTAAAGGTCACGACAAGGTAAGTGATAAATCGACTGACAAGCTTAATTTTGGCGGTCAAAAAGCGGAGTTGTGGTGTGAGGGCGGGGAGCTGCGATTCTTGCTAGATATGATTAAGGAAAGCCATGCATTTTCGAATCAATGTTTGTGGTTTACCAGTTTAGTCTCTAAAAAAGAGAACCTAAAACCCGGTTATCGAGCACTCGAACAGCTAGGCGCGGTTACCGTGCAAACGATAGAGATGGCTCAGGGAAATAAGTTGACTCGTGTGCTGGCTTGGAGTTTTCTTGAACCTAGCCAGCGCGAGTTATGGCATCAATATCGCCGCTGAGCGGAAGGTGTCTAATATTTCCAAAAGTTGGGGTGAAAGAGTACCGCCACAGTTAAGATCTCGAGTCGTCCCAGTAACATGCCAATTGCGAGTGACCATTTTGCGATATCGGGCAATGATGAAAAATTTCCCGCGGGGCCGATCACGGGTCCAAGCCCTGGGCCCACATTGGTCACCGCCGTGATAGCGCCCGAAAAACTGGTGGTTGGATCTAGCCCCGTCATCACAAGAATGACAGATAAGATAACGATCACCGACATAAAGAGTAGAATGAAGGTCACCAATGAGCGAACAATATCCTCGCTTATGGCTCGGCCATTATAGCGCTCTTTAAAGATACCGTTTGGATGAAACTGTTGCTTGAGTTGCTCACGCATGATGGCTATGGCGATTTGGAAGCGGAAAATTTTAATTCCGCCAGAGGTGGAGCCTGAGCAGCTACCGACAAACATCAGAAAGAGGAAAGCGACATTCGCTAACGCTCCCCATGCCGTATAATCCGTTAGGCCATACCCTGTGGTGGTGACAACTGAGACCACATTGAAACTGGCTAGGCGAAGTGCATCGGCAGGTGTCATATCGTGTCCCTGCCATAACCAAAAAGCCAAACTACAAGAGACGCATACAAGGAAGAGTAAATACCCTTTCACTTGGGCATCATTCCAGATGGCAACCGAGCGTTGTGACAAAGAGTGTACAAACATCAATAGTGGTAAACCACCTGCGGCCATAAACAGAACGCCCACCCAATGTGCCGATTTCGAAAATGCCGCCATTGAGCTGTCTGAGGTCGAATAGCCTCCTGTCGACAGGGTTGTCATCGAATGGTTAATCGCTTGGAACCAGGTCATTCCCGCCGCATGGTAGGCAAACCCACACGCAACGGTAAGGCCGATGTAGACCCAGAACAGTTGCTTAGCCATATTCTGTGTTCTGGGGACCGCCTTATCGCTCCAATCGGAGGATTCGGTTCTAAAGAGTCGCATCCCACCAACGTTGAGGAAAGGCAAGATTGCTACCGCCATGACGATAAAGCCGATACCGCCAAGCCATTGCAGTAACGAACGCCAGATGAGAATACTGTGATCCATGGTGTCTAACCCCGAGAGTACCGTTGACCCCGTGGTTGTGATGCCTGACATGGTTTCAAAAAACGCATCGGTATAGTTAATACCGTGATAGAGGGTAAATGGCATTGCGGCAAACAGGCTGACGATAAACCAAGTCAGACTGGTCAGCAGAAACATATCGCGGATATTAAGACGTAAATTATCACTATGGCCCTGATGCATACAGGCACTGGCACACGTACCTGTTGCAAGAGAAGCTATCATAAAGGCGCCAACCGTCTCTTCGCCATAGATTAAGGCAAAGAGCAGCGGAATAAACATAAAGGCGGTCAGTGTCGATAAAAACACGCCTAATATGAACAGTAATGGCCGAATATTTAGCATCGCTAGCTCTGTCTTCGAGGTTTTTATTGGCTTAAAAGAAGAAGGCGCTGGGTTGGAACAGTTTTTCAACTTCGCCAATAAACTTCTTATTAACAAGGAAGAGGATAACGTGGTCACCTTGCTCTATCACGGTTTTATCGTGTGCCATTAACACCTCTTCATCTCGGACTATCGCGCCGATGGTAGTGCCTGGTGGTAATTTGATCTCACTGATCTGTTTACCAACAACCTTTGAGGTGCTCGGGTCACCATGAGCGATAGCTTCAATCGCTTCCGCTGCGCCACGTCTGAGAGAGTAAACGTTACAGATGTCACCTTGACGAATATGGGTCAGTAGCGCCGAAATAGTGGCTTGCTGCGGCGAGATTGCAATATCGATATTGGCTTCTTGGACGATATCGACATAGGCTTCGCGTTGGATCAGCACCATCACTTTTTTTGCGCCCATTCGCTTCGCCAAGAGTGCGGCCATGATGTTGGCTTCGTCATCATTGGTTACGGCGATAAACACGTCGGTTTGATCGATATGCTCCTCTAACAGTAATTCTTGATCCGATGCATCACCGCAGAATACCGTGGTGTTTTCTAGCTTTTCCGATAATGCTTCGGCGCGTTCCTGATTATGCTCGATAAGCTTAACGGCATGATTTCTCTGCAGTTGCTTTGCTAAGCCTAAACCAATATTACCACCACCGGCGATCATAATATTACGATAGGTGTTATCGAGCTTTTGCATCTCACTCATCACCGCGCGAACATGGCGGCTATCGGCGACGAAAAACACTTCATCATCGGCTTCGATAATGGTGGTGCCTCTTGGCATGATCGGCCGACCCTGCCTAAAAATAGCGGCGACGCGAGTATCGATATTGGGCATGTGCTCTCGCAATGCGGCCAATGCGTTACCCACGAGTGGACCACCGTAATAGGCTCGTACAGCAACAAGGCTCAAACGTCCTTCTGCAAATTCAAGCACTTGTAAGGCACCAGGGTATTCCACTAAACGACGAATGTAAGAGGTAACGAGCTGCTCTGGCGCGATGAGTTCATCGATAATAAAACCACCTCGTGGGCGGTTTTCGCTATTTTTGGTCTCGCTGTCGATGAATAGCTTGTCTCTAAGAGCCAAGTATTGCTCAGATCGAATACGGGCAATTTTCGTTGGCGTACCAAACAGGGAGTAGGCAATTTGGCATGCAGCCATGTTGCACTCATCACTATTGGTGACCGCAATTAACATATCGGCATCTTCGGCACCAGCATCTTTGAGAACGCCAGGGTGTGCACCGTGTCCGAGCACGACACGTAAGTCGTACTTGTCCTGTAACGATCTTAATCTATCTCTGTCGTTATCGACGATAGTAATGTCGTTGTTTTCACCCACCAAGTTCTCGGCTAATGTACCACCTACTTGGCCTGCACCTAATATGATAATTTTCATGGTCTAACGTTATCCCTTAACCAGGCGAGCGTAATAAAACCCATCCATATTGTCTTGGCCTGGCGTAATTTGCCAGCCGATATCACCGCTATTGGATTGTTGTGCGATGGGGACGAGTGTTGCGTCTTGGGTTCTCGCCAAAAATGCACGGATCTGTTCGGCATTCTCTTGCGGTAAAATTGAGCAAGTTGCATAGAGCAGTGTGCCACCTGGTTTTAGCCACTGCCAGCAATGATCTAAAATTTGTGACTGCAGCGACGCTAGATCTTCAATATCGGCTTGTTTGCGTAACCATTTAATATCGGGGTGGCGACGTATAACACCCGTGGCCGAACAAGGAGCATCGAGTAAGATGCGATCGAATTTGTCCCCGTGCCACCATGAATCGATATCCGCCGCATCACCGTGAATGACTTTGGCATTAAGGGATAAACGATCAAGATTTTGCTGTACACGCTCGAGCCGTTTGGCATCGAAATCGACAGCGACTAAGTCAATACTCTTCTCTGTCTCTAATAGATGACAGGTTTTGCCGCCTGGAGCAGCACAGGCATCGAGCACTAACTCATCGGCTTGCGGCGCTAGAAGCGTCGCAGCCCATTGTGCCGCGCCATCTTGAACCGATGCGGCACCTTCACCGAATCCCGGTAATAGCGCAACATCTTTAGGGCTCTCAAGTAAAATAGCATTGTCGCTACTTCCTGTTGTCGCCGCTATCTCTTGTTCATCAAGCAGGGCAAGATATTGTTCACGAGTTTGGGACAGTTGGTTGTTACGTAGCCACATAGGTGGACGTTGGTGGCTTTGCTCAATTACTTGTTGCCAACTGTCTGGGTAAGCGTCTTTTAATCTTTTGACTAACCAAGCTGGAGTATTAAAGGCTAAGGTATCGTTATCTGTTGGCAAGGGCGCCTGATTGCGCTGCAAGTTTCGTAGAACACCGTTGACGACTTTGACTAAGCCATCGAATTTTAGCTGTCGGCAGGCTTCTGCGGTTTCAGATATCGCCGCGTGTGCAGGAATACGAGTAAAGTACAGTTGGTAGCAGCCGATTAGTAGTAGCTGGTGGACAATACGTTGCTTACCTTTCATCGGCTTGCTCATGCAATCGCTGATGAGTTTATCGAGCTGAGGGAGGTAGCGCATTACGCCGTAACAGAGCTCAGCTAATAACGCTTTGTCTTTGCCACTGGATAATTTTTGCTGTTGCTCAGGCAGCGCCACAGAGAGTGATACACCTTTTTCCAATACCTGAAATACCACTTTCGCGGCTAAGCCTCGTAGATTCATTAGGCATTGGCCTCTGAGTTTTGTGTTGCATTTTGAAGTTGCGTGCCCGGTGTGAACCAGTCGCCGCGAGAGTTAAGAATGTCGACGACAGGCATCGCTTTTTTGCCTGGAAGTTGCATTGTCTCTAAAACCAAAATACCGTCACCTGTTGCAATGGCTAACCCTTGTTTATCGGCGGTAATTACGGTGCCGGGGACGCAATCGCTGACTTGCTGAATGACACTGGCTTGCCACACCTTTATGCTGGCATCCATGTGAGAGAAGTGACTGGCAGGCCAAGGATTAAATGCCCTAATTTCTCGCCAAAGCTGCATAGCTGGCTTACTCCAGTCTAATAGTGCTTCCTCTTTGCTGAGCTTTTCTGCGTAGTTAGCGAGGGCTTCATCTTGTGGCTCGGCTTTGAGCGTACCACCGGCTATGCCTGCTAATGCATCGATAAGTGCGTCAGGACCTTGCTGAGCGAGCTTTTCATAAAGCGTTGCTGAGGTATCGCTGTCTTCAATAGGTAGATAAGTTTTTAGTAGCATATCGCCAGTATCTAGGCCGATATCCATCTGCATAATGGTTACGCCCGTTGCCTCATCTCCCGCCCAAAGTGCACGTTGAATGGGGGCTGCCCCGCGCCAGCGAGGGAGAATTGAGCCATGAACATTAATGCATCCCAGTTTTGGTGTATCGAGTACCACTTGCGGCAAAATAAGCCCATAAGCAACCACCACCATAATATCGGCATTGAGTTTGGCAAGCTCTGCTTGAGCCTCTTCATTGCGTAAACTGCTAGGTTGATAAACTGGTATTTGGTGTTCTATGGCTAACGTTTTGACTGGGCTAGATTGTAGTTTTTTGCCGCGGCCTGCAGGTCTATCTGGCTGAGAGTAAACGCCGATGACATTGTGCTCAGACTCTATCAAGGCTTGTAGATGACGAGCCGCAAAATCGGGAGTTCCCGCGAAAACGATATTAAGTGGTTTCAAGTGCAACTTATCCTTGCTTGGCTTCGAGGCGGGCAGCTTTTTCTAGCTTCTGTTTAATGCGTTGTCTCTTTAGTGGTGATAGATAATCGACAAACAGTTTACCCTTGAGGTGGTCAAGTTCATGTTGCAGGCAGATAGCAAACAATCCATCAGCCTCTAAAGTGAACTCGTTGCCATTGCGATCGAGTGCCTTTATGGTGACAAATTCGGCGCGATCAACTTTGGCATAGACATCGGGTACCGACAGGCAACCCTCTTCGTTGCAAAAATCACCACTTTTTTCAATGATTTCTAAGTTAATAAAAACTTTTGGTCGCTCAACGTCATCTTGCAAGTCCATCACGATCAATTGATGGTGATAATCAACTTGGGTTGCGGCTAGACCAATCCCCTTCTCTTCATACATTGTTTCGAACATATTATCGATTTGTGTTTGAAGCTCAGCGGTAAATTCTGTAATTGGCTTAGCAATTGTGCGTAAGCGCTCATCTGGGAAACGTAGTACTTTTAGTAAACTCATACATAAACTCTTAACAAGTCTGTCAAATTTGAGCCAGTTGGTTATACTGACCTAAGCTAATAGATTAATTTTAATCCTTAGTGGCAATCAATAACAGCAAAAGCTCGATATTAAGGGCAAACAGCATGGATACCCCCATGAAACGACTAATTTTACTCGGTTTAATGATATTAAGTTGTTCGTTCGTTTTCGCAGATACTCTGACATTGAAGTCAGGGCATCCCGATTCTTATGTTGTAAAGAAAGGGGATACCCTTTGGGATATTTCAGCATACTTTCTTAAGGATCCTTGGCGTTGGCCTAAACTCTGGGGGGCTAACCCTCAAATAGCCAATCCTCATCTTATTTATCCCGGTGATAGACTGACCTTAGTGTTTATTGATGGCGAACCTAGGTTGGTGGTTAAGCCTCATATTCGTAAAAGTCCTGAGGGCAGAGTATTACCTAAGGGCGGAGCCATTCCTGCAATAGATTTGGCGTTGATCCAACCCTATTTAGTGCAGAATAGAGTCGTCGATGCCGCTTGGTTTGCAGAGCAACCTATGGTGATGGGGGGGGAGAGCGACTCGAAATACCATGTGATGGATAATATTGTTTATATTCGAGGTGAATTAACCGTTGGTGACAAGTTTGGTGTTTATGCCGCAGGTCGTCAGTTTACCGATAAAGACTCTGGTGACGATCTAGGCCAAGAGGTGATATTAACCGCTAGTGGCCGTGTTGTAGAATCTGGTCCCGTATCCAAGGTTCATTTGCTCAGCAATATGAGAGAGACTAAGGCGGGGTATCGGGTTCTACCTATTGATGATGACGCATTAATGTCGGCATATTTTATACCTGCCGCTGCGACAACCTCGGCATCAGTATTAGCTTCAGAGCGTAATATTAGAGCCATGGGCAAGTTAGATGTGGTTTATATCGATCGCGGTACTAATGATGGCGTTGAACCTGGTCATGTCTTTTCGATATTTAGAGATGGTACTGAAATCGTTATCGATGGTAACGGTCAACCGGTAAAGCCTGAAGATCGCAGCGCGTACGAAGATATGTTATCGGCTATCTCTTCTGATAATGCAGTTAAGATGCCCGATATTTATCATGGCAAGTTAATGGTATTTAAGGTGTTTGACAAGGTAAGTCTTGGATTGATTTTAATCAATGAGAAGCCTGTCAGAGTGCACGATAAGTTGCTTCAGCCTGACACATTGTTACAAGGTGAATAAATAGATAAAAAACTGGTCGATTGGCTAGTTGTTTGTGCGGTATCTGGGCTAGGACCCGCTCGGATTAAACAATTATTAAATTACATGGAAGTAGAGGAGCTGAGGCAAAGGCTCGAGCATGAACATCATGCCTTACCTTTGCCTGAGCAGCTGCTCAAAGCTTGTTACACTCCTGACTTTTCTCGTGTTGAAGCTGCTCTAAGTTGGCTTGATAGTAGCGAGCAGCATCATATTATCACCCAGAGTGATCCTCTTTACCCCAGTCTATTGCTACAGATAGCGGACCCGCCTCCCTTGTTGTTTGTCAAAGGCGATCCTAATGCTCTGCTCCGTCCAATGATCGCTATCGTCGGGAGCCGTGCTGCATCTCAAACGGGTTTAGCTGTTGGTTATCAATTGGCACGAGAGTTGGCGGCATGTGAAATAGTCGTATGTAGCGGCATGGCTGCTGGCATAGATGGCGCCGCGCATCAGGCGGCAATGGATATTGAGGGAACAACCATCGCGGTATTGGGGACTGGAATTGATGTTATTTATCCTAAAAGGCATCGTAAACTATACGCTGATATTCAAGCATCTGGCTGTTTGGTGAGTGAGTTTTGGCCCGACACAAAACCCTATGCAGGTAATTTTCCAAAGCGCAATCGTATTATTAGTGGGCTATCTCTGGGTGTGTTAGTGGTCGAGGCTGCGCGAAAAAGCGGCTCACTAATTACTGCTAGATTAGCCTTAGAGCAAGGGCGAGAAGTGTTTGCTGTACCAGGCAGTATCCTCGCGGGGGATCATCAAGGTTGTCATGATTTGTTACGAGATGGGGCAAAACTTGTCGAGTCAGCGGCCGATATGATAGAAGAGCTTGCACCTTTATCGAGTTTTCACCTTGAAGAGTTGCATAAGCGTCACCATATAGGGGAGGAGTTAGCTTCTGATTTGCCATTTGCCTCGCTGTTAGCTAGTGTAGGTTATGAGGCCACACCAATAGATGTTGTGGTCGAGCATAGTGGAAAAACGATAGAGCTAGTACTAGAGCAAATGCTTGAACTTGAACTACAAGGTTGGGTTTCAGCAGTACCCGGTGGTTATATAAGACTTAAGAGGAGCTAGCCATGTTTGATATCCTCATGTATCTATTTGAAAACTATGTTCACAGTGAGGTTGATTTATTAGTTGATGAAGACGAATTGACTAAAGAATTAACACGAGCTGGTTTTCACCAATCTGCGATTCTCAAGGCATTGACTTGGTTAGAGCATCTTGCAACGTTACAGGAGAGTGAGCAGCCTTACCTCTGTGATCATGCTCAGCATTCGTTTCGGATTTATACCGAAAAAGAGATGGATAAGCTCGACGTTGAGTGTCGTGGTTTCTTACTGTTTTTAGAACAGATAAAAGTACTTAGTGTTGAAACCCGTGAAATGGTCATTGACCGAGTAATGGATCTAGATGAACCATCATTGGTGTTAGAAGATCTAAAATGGGTGATTTTAATGGTGTTATTTAATTCACCAGGAAATGAATCTGCCTATGAACAGATGGAAGATCTTGTTTTTGAGCAGCCTGATGGAAGGTTACACTCTTAAGTAGATTGAATAAAAAGGAGGTTTTTGCCTCCTTTTTCATTTCCATCATTTTGAAAATGCCGATGCTTGTTATCTTGAATGAGATAGTTTGGGGTCAAATAGTCACGATAGCCATAGCGATCGAGTTTGTTTATTTTTGGTGTTGCCCGCGCCGTTTTTTCTTCGAAATAATCTGTTTTTAAATATTTGCTCAGCTGCACAAAATCGTCATGGTAGTTTTCAGCGAGAAGGCGAATAGCCATGTAACTCTATTTATAGGTTCTATCGAGTTCATCTTTGTATTCGGTGGCAAAGCTCTCTTCTAATGTAGGCGCTTTCTCTATATTTCGCTTAATCACTTCGAATGTAGAGGGGTTATCATTACCTTTCTACATGTACTCGGCGAGTCCTTCCGACCACCACTCCATTTTGCTTGGGAAGTGTCCAAAGCCGCCATATTTTACAAAGTGACCGTTGAGGTAGTGCATATATTTATGGTTAAGGTTCCAGGTAGTGAATTCTGGTTCAATCCAAAATTGACGATAGGCAAAGAATGTCGCTTGATTCTCTGGTGTCGACGGTGTGCCTTCGATTTATATGCTGCCATTGTCGATTTGAATATCAAAAAGCAGCTGTCCGTAGGCGTTATATGACTCCAGTTTTTGAATGCCACTACTCGTAAGGTGCTATTTGTGTCGTTGGCTGTCGGTGCATTTTCAGTTTGAAGTAATCGGTGGAAACTTGATCCTTGTGAAATAAGTTTGTTGCGGCGATGTGCCAGTCCTTGCGGGTTGAGATCTTGTGCCAGAATCAACAGTGATTCTGAGCAGATATGATTAATCGGTAAGACCTCTGTTAGCGCGGGTATATGGCAAGTTTCACTCTGCTGTACACAGCTTGCCTGTCCAGAAAAGGTGTTGATATGGAAATCGAGTGTGTAAGTGTTTTTTGCGAGGCTACCACGTTGCTCAATATCGGCTTTGGTCATTTTGGCTACGGCTGTGTCTATGGCTAATTCTGAGGAGGTGGGCTTGCCATCCTCGCCAATCGGGAGTGCGAGACGATATTGTCCTAATGCCCAGTAGGTACTGGCTCGTAGCTTAGGTTGCTCAGCCAATATCTGACGGCGTGATAGGGTATAATGCATGTGTTAGACGCTGTTTATCTTCAAGGTCGAGAGCGTCCAGAGGAGCAAAATAGATAAATGCTCGCTGAAAATAGAGCTGTTTATCGAGCTGAACGGCGGTATTTTTACTTTGATTAAGCCTAATGGCTTGATTGAAGCTGTCACGAGTATGGAGCGAACCATGGCTAAAGAACAGAGCTGTCGGTGGTTTGCAACTGCTGAACAATAAACGATTTTTTGTCGATTTGCGTTACAGCGCTACAAGCTGAGAGCAGGACCAGGCTCGGATAGAGTGATCAATGAACGGGGTAACATAGTGGCTCCTTCTTTTTTGTATACAACATATCCATAGTTGTTAACAAAGACTAACTATAATTAGATGCTTATTCGATTCCCAAGCTGTATCGGAGCTTGGTAAAATGCATAAAGATTTAGCCAACGAGATGACCATGTCAAAAATTGATCAACAACTGTTTACCTCTCATGAGCATGCCTTGGAAAAGGAGTATGAGCTTTGTCCTAAGTGTGGTTGTGAATTGTCGGTAAAAAACAGTAAGCATGGTGGGTTTGTCGGCTGCAACAACTATCCTGCTTGTGATTACACTCGTCCACTCGTTCATCATGAATCAATAGAGACACAGGTCATCGAAGGCTCTGAGTGTCCAGAGTGTGGTGCGGAGCTCGCGGTAAAGTCGGGTCGTTTCGGTATTTTTATCGGGTGTACTCGTTACCCAGAGTGCACTCATATTGAAAAGCATGATCATGACGATGAGCAGGAACAGATTGCCTGCCCTAGCTGTAAAAAAGGGGTCATTGAACATAGAACCAGCCGTTTCGGTAAAACCTTCTACGCCTGTAGCGCTTATCCTAAATGCAAATTCTTAGTTAATTACTCTCCAGTTGCAGAAACTTGCCCTGATTGCGGTTTTGGTATTCTCGTCGAGCGTAAAGGTGCTGCTGGTATGCGAGTAGAATGCCCGCAAAAGCAGTGTAAATATAAACGCCCGTTATAGGCCCTTATGTATACAGCGTTGTCAGTATTAGCTATCTCTGTATAATCTCGATTCATTGAAAATGATGATACGTCTAAATAAGTTCGATGAGAAGGTTAGACTAAATGTTGCAGCAAGATCCCCATGCGGTAGTTGATGTTGTTTTACAAGGTGGTGTCATCGCGTACCCAACTGAGGCAGTATATGGTTTAGGATGCGATCCTGATAATGACAGCGCTGTTAAAAAGTTGCTGGAATTAAAGCAACGGCCTTGGCAAAAAGGGCTGATCTTAGTCGCTAGCGATTTTTCACAGCTAAAGCCCTATATCGATGAATCACAGCTTAGTGCAGAGCAGTTGCAACGGGCAATCGACAAATGGCCTGGCCCCTTTACCTTTATCATGCCCATTAAGCCTGACTTATCTCAGTTACTCTGCGGTCAATTTAATTCATTGGCGGTAAGGGTCTCTAATCATCCTGGTGTACAGGCCTTGTGCCAGGCGCTGGGTAAACCTATTGTTTCGACCAGTGCCAATTTGACGGGGCAAGATCCTGCGATGACGGCTGCAGAGGTCATTTTGCAGTTCGATGGCAAAATCGATGCGCTGGTTACAGGCGAGTTAGGTCGTGAGCTAAAGCCCTCGACAATAATCGATGCCATTAGTGGCAAGATTTTAAGGTAGAGCCACTTTTTAGCTTGAACCAGATAAAACCATAACAAGGAATAAATATGAGTAAGCCAATCACCAGTGAGGTTAAAGCATTCCTACTCGGTCTGCAGCAGCAGATATGCGCAGGTTTAGAGCGCCTCGATGGTAAGGCTGAGTTTATTGCTGACTCTTGGACGCGAGAAGAGGGTGGCGGCGGAACCAGTCGAGTGATGACCGATGGACAAGTATTTGAACAGGCAGGGGTTAATTTTTCCCACGTGACGGGATCTGCCATGCCTGCATCGGCCACGGCTCATAGACCTGAGTTGGCTGGCCGTAGTTTCGAGGCGATGGGTGTGTCATTGGTTATTCACCCTAAAAATCCCTACATTCCAACCACACACGCTAATGTTCGCTTCTTTATTGCCGAAAAAGAGGGAGCCGACCCAGTATGGTGGTTTGGTGGTGGGTTCGACCTCACTCCTTATTATCCGTTTGAAGAAGATGTCATTGGTTGGCACCAAAGTGCCAAAGAGTTATGTGAACCTTTTGGCCATGATGTTTATCTTAAATACAAGAAATGGTGTGATGACTACTTCTTCTTGCCACATCGCAACGAAACCCGTGGTGTTGGTGGCTTGTTCTTTGATGATCTCAATGAGCAAGGCTTCGATACTAGCTTTGCCTTTATGCAGTCGGTAGGTAATGGGTTTTTAAAAGCCTATGGTCCAATTGTTGAACGCCGCAAACACGTTGAATATGGTGAGCGCGAGCGTAATTTTCAGCTTTATCGCCGCGGACGCTACGTCGAGTTTAATTTAGTGTATGACCGAGGTACCTTATTTGGGCTGCAAACCGGTGGTCGTACAGAGTCGATTTTAATGTCGATGCCGCCACTGGTGCGCTGGCAATATGCTTATACCCCTGAAGAGGGGAGTCCTGAGGCGCTGCTCTATAGCGATTATCTCGCACCAAGAGATTGGTTAGGCATTGAGTGAAACAGTACAACAGTAAAAGGAGCTAAATAAGCTCCTTTTTTGTGGGTCATAGCGTCATCTTTATCGATTACGCATATTATCGGCGAGTGTGGATATAGCTTGGTAAATGGCTTCTCTATGCTGCGGTTGCTTAATCTCTAGCTCAATAGCACGTTTCATACATAGCAACCATTGATCGCGCATCTTGCTATCTATAGCAAAAGACATGTGTCTTGCCCTCAGAGCAGGATGACCATATTTTTGCTCAAACAGCGGTGGACCACCTAGCCAGCCACTTAAAAACTCAAACAGTTTCTGCTCCGATTCGGCGATAGGGGAGCGATGCATAGCAAATAGCGCTTGAGTCTCGGGATTGCTTTGCATCTGCCGATAAAACTGTTTTGCCAATACCGCAATGACCTTCTCGCCACCGATACGATCATAAGCATTCGACTGCTGCGGATCTCGCTGATCCTGCTTCTTTAATAATAACTTTGTTAACCACTTCATTGCTGAAACCTATGTTTATACTCATTGGTATAGTAGGCGTTATTTATGATGACTCGCACCCTAGCGTATTGTTAAGTGTCAATCAACTAAGCGTACTAAATCCGCCTTGATGAAAATAATGGACATGCATTGACTTTGATTCCCAGCTAAAGCTCAGTAGACTGATGCCATAGTCAAAAAACACTGAGCCAATCGATGACAGACAGATATGCCGTATTAGGTAATCCTATAGGCCATAGTAAATCGCCCGCAATTCACCAAGCGTTTGCGGCTGCTACAGGGCAAGCAGTAAGTTATGAAGCGATACTCGCGCCAATCGATGGCTTTGAATCTTGCTTGCAGCAATTCATCACAGATGGCGGCAAAGGGGCCAATGTCACGGTACCTTTTAAAGAGCTGGCATTTACCTTGTGTGATGAACTCAGCGAAGAAGCCAAATTGGCTGGGGCGGTTAACACGTTAAGCGTACTGAAAGACGGCAGATTAAAAGGAGACAATACCGATGGGATTGGACTCGTTGCCGATCTGCAGCGCCACCTAGGTGATCTTCATGGCAAGAAAGTATTACTCGTGGGGGCTGGTGGTGCGGCGAGGGGCTCGATCCTTCCTTTGCTTAATAGTGGCATCGACTCGATAGTTATCCATAACCGTACCCAAGAGAAAGGAGTCGTGTTAGCAAAGCTATTTGCTCCCTTTGGCGATATTCAGGCTAAGGGACTAGACGAGCTGGGGCAGCCTTTTGATCTGGTGATTAACTCAACATCATCGAGTCTAACTGGTGAGGCCCCAGCACTACCAAGCGTGGTAATTGGCGCTCATACAGCTTGCTACGACATGATGTATGCTAAACAACTTACTGCCTTTAATCTGTGGGCGCGGGAGCATGGTGCTAAACAAGTCATTGATGGTCTCGGGATGCTTGTCGGCCAAGCGGCCAAGAGTTTTGCCTTGTGGCGCGGCGTCGAGCCTGATGTTACCCCAGTACTCGCTAGCTTGCGTCAGCAATTAAGCTAGAGCGCTAAGATCAGTAAAAGTGATTATTCAGTAAAGGATAGGAAATGAACCAAAGCGTTATATTTGGCGATAGTTGCCAATGGGATACAGATCGGAGTAGCGTTCATTTTGTTGCGCAGCAACAAGGGATGACAATCGACTGTTACATTAATTTAGCGGCACTGCTGGCATTATCAGGTTTAGAAGAGGCCCAGCCTCAGCAGGTCATCGCCCTGTTTGAGCAATTTCGATTCGATATTGAGGATAGGGCACAAGAGCTCATCGACCAGGAAGCCGTCGATGAGCAAGGCTGTTTAGTGATTAATTCAATTTAAGTCGGTAAGTCTTGCAGTGCTTCTTCTATATATTCATTCTTCAAACGCACATAGTTGTCGGCCGATTGAGGTAAGAAGTTCAATTCGTCTTGGGTCAATGCTCTGATCTTTTTCGCTGGGCTTCCCACATAAAGGTGTCCTTGCTCAAGCGTTTTGTTAGGAGGAACCAAAGAGCCAGCTCCTAAGATCACATCATCTTCAATGATCGCCCCATCTAAAATGATCGCTCCCATACCTACAAGAATACGATCTCCTAACTGACAACCATGCAACATGGCTTTATGGCCAATAGTGACATCATCGCCAATAGTCAACGGATGCCCTAGAGGCCGAGCGGCCGATTTACGGGTCACGTGCAATACAGTACCGTCTTGAATATTAGAGCGCTTACCAATTCTTATCTGGTTCACATCGCCACGAGCCGCCACTAAGGGCCAAACACTGGCATCGCTATCTAAAAAAATGTCACCTACTAAAACACAAGCTTGGTCAATATAGACACTGTTATCAAACTGCGGGCTGATACCCTTATAAGATCGTAAACAATTTGCCATTGGGTAGTCCTTAAAACGGCTAAAATAGCGAGAATCTAGCAGTATAATGGGTAAAAAGTAGCTGGTCAGGCTAAAAAGCATTCAAACAGTGCAAAAGTAATGGTTTTCTTTAAAAAAGCCCTTGCGCACAATCGATAACTCCCTATAATGCGCCCCACTGACACGGCAAACAGCGTCGCTAAGCGACATGAATGCAGTGATTCAGAAAGTTGAGTTTAAAGTGAATAAGTTGAAAAACTTCTTAAAAATCACTTGACGCCGACAACGGGAAGTGTAGAATACGCATCCCTAAGCCAACGACCTAGCGTCAACGGCGGCTAAATGAACGAGTCAAATCGTCATGTTAGCCACGCTCTTTAACAAGATGAAACAAGAAATCTGTGTGGACACTCACAGGTGTTGAGTTATTCGAAATTGCTTTTCTGTCTTCGGATGTAAAGCAATCAAAAATTTTACTCAATGTAAGATGAGTGTTCATAGCAATATGTACAACATGTTAGAGATTCTTCCGAGTCTTTAATGTGGAATCAGAATTCATTGAGCCGAAGCTTTAAGCTTCAACAAAACTTTAATTGAAGAGTTTGATCATGGCTCAGATTGAACGCTGGCGGCAGGCCTAACACATGCAAGTCGAGCGGTAACAGGAATTAGCTTGCTAATTTGCTGACGAGCGGCGGACGGGTGAGTAATGCCTAGGGAACTGCCCAGTCGAGGGGGATAACAGTTGGAAACGACTGCTAATACCGCATACGCCCTACGGGGGAAAAGAGGGGACCTTCGGGCCTTCTGCGATTGGATGTACCTAGGTGGGATTAGCTAGTTGGTGAGGTAATGGCTCACCAAGGCGACGATCCCTAGCTGTTCTGAGAGGATGATCAGCCACACTGGGACTGAGACACGGCCCAGACTCCTACGGGAGGCAGCAGTGGGGAATATTGCACAATGGGCGCAAGCCTGATGCAGCCATGCCGCGTGTGTGAAGAAGGCCTTCGGGTTGTAAAGCACTTTCAGCGAGGAGGAAAGCTTAAGCGTTAATAGCGTTTAGGTGTGACGTTACTCGCAGAAGAAGGACCGGCTAACTTCGTGCCAGCAGCCGCGGTAATACGAGGGGTCCAAGCGTTAATCGGAATTACTGGGCGTAAAGCGTACGCAGGCGGTTTGTTAAGCGAGATGTGAAAGCCCCGGGCTCAACCTGGGAACTGCATTTCGAACTGGCAGACTAGAGTCTTGTAGAGGGGGGTAGAATTTCAGGTGTAGCGGTGAAATGCGTAGAGATCTGAAGGAATACCGGTGGCGAAGGCGGCCCCCTGGACAAAGACTGACGCTCATGTACGAAAGCGTGGGGAGCAAACAGGATTAGATACCCTGGTAGTCCACGCCGTAAACGATGTCTACTCGGAATTTGGTGTCTTGAACACTGGGTTCTCAAGCTAACGCATTAAGTAGACCGCCTGGGGAGTACGGCCGCAAGGTTAAAACTCAAATGAATTGACGGGGGCCCGCACAAGCGGTGGAGCATGTGGTTTAATTCGATGCAACGCGAAGAACCTTACCTACTCTTGACATCCAGAGAACTTTCCAGAGATGGATTGGTGCCTTCGGGAGCTCTGAGACAGGTGCTGCATGGCTGTCGTCAGCTCGTGTTGTGAAATGTTGGGTTAAGTCCCGCAACGAGCGCAACCCTTATCCTTATTTGCCAGCACGTAATGGTGGGAACTTTAGGGAGACTGCCGGTGATAAACCGGAGGAAGGTGGGGACGACGTCAAGTCATCATGGCCCTTACGAGTAGGGCTACACACGTGCTACAATGGCAAGTACAGAGGGTTGCAAAGCCGCGAGGTGGAGCTAATCTCACAAAGCTTGTCGTAGTCCGGATTGGAGTCTGCAACTCGACTCCATGAAGTCGGAATCGCTAGTAATCGTGGATCAGAATGCCACGGTGAATACGTTCCCGGGCCTTGTACACACCGCCCGTCACACCATGGGAGTGGGCTGCACCAGAAGTAGATAGCTTAACCTTCGGGAGGGCGTTTACCACGGTGTGGTTCATGACTGGGGTGAAGTCGTAACAAGGTAGCCCTAGGGGAACCTGGGGCTGGATCACCTCCTTACCTATACGACTAACTTAATGTTTGTTGAGTGTTCACACAGATAACTTGTTCTTGTTAGAGCAGGTGGCACGTCTTAACGGCGATGCTTGTTCTTTAAAAATTTGGAAAGCTGATAGTGTTAATGTGAAAGGGATAATGACGTACTTGTACGTAATTATTTGTAGCATTGACGCGAAAATTAAAATTGAGTTCTCAAACACTTAAATCAAGTGCCGAATCATTCCCTTTAATTAGGATGATGATTCATGAGTATTCTTTTGGCGAAAGTAAACACCATTAGTTGCGATACAACATCAAGCTTACCCGCTTGATAAAGTTTGTTTCCTTGTGAAACTCATTTGGGTTGTATGGTTAAGTGACTAAGCGTATACGGTGGATGCCTTGGCAGTCAGAGGCGATGAAGGACGTAGTAACTTGCGAAAAGCGTTGGCGAGCTAGTAACAAGCATTTGAGCTAACGATGTCCGAATGGGGAAACCCACTAGCATAAGCTAGTATCACAACATGAATACATAGTGTTGTGAGGCGAACGAGGGGAACTGAAACATCTAAGTACCCTCAGGAAAAGAAATCAACCGAGATTCCCCTAGTAGCGGCGAGCGAACGGGGATTAGCCCTTAAGCGTAGAGGGTGTTAGTGGAATGTGTTGGAAAGCACAGCGGCACAGGGTGATAGCCCCGTACATGAAAACTAACTTTACGTGAAAACGAGTAGGACGGGACACGTGACATCTTGTCTGAACATGGGGGGACCATCCTCCAAGGCTAAATACTCCTGACTGACCGATAGTGAACCAGTACCGTGAGGGAAAGGCGAAAAGAACCCCTGTGAGGGGAGTGAAATAGAACCTGAAACCGTATACGTACAAGCAGTGGGAGCGGTTCTTGAGACCGTGACTGCGTACCTTTTGTATAATGGGTCAGCGACTTACATTTTGTAGCGAGGTTAAGCGAATAGCGGAGCCGTAGGGAAACCGAGTGTTAACTGCGCGTTTAGTTGCAAGGTGTAGACCCGAAACCCGGTGATCTAGCCATGGGCAGGTTGAAGGTTGAGTAACATCAACTGGAGGACCGAACACACGTATGTTGAAAAATGCGGTGATGACTTGTGGCTGGGGGTGAAAGGCCAATCAAACCGGGAGATATCTGGTTCTCCTCGAAAGCTATTTAGGTAGCGCCTCGAGCGAATACCATTGGGGGTAGAGCACTGTTAAGGCTAGGGGGTCATCCCGACTTACCAACCCTTTGCAAACTCCGAATACCAATGAGTACTACTCGGGAGACACACGGCGGGTGCTAACGTCCGTCGTGAAAAGGGAAACAACCCAGACCATCAGCTAAGGTCCCAAAGTTATTGCTAAGTGGGAAACGATGTGGGAAGGCTTAGACAGCTAGGATGTTGGCTTAGAAGCAGCCATCATTTAAAGAAAGCGTAATAGCTCACTAGTCGAGTCGGCCTGCGCGGAAGATTTAACGGGGCTAAGCAATACACCGAAGCTATGGGTACTAGCGCTTGCGCTAGTGCGGTAGAGGAGCGTTCTGTAAGCCGTTGAAGGTGAAGGGGTAACCCACGCTGGAGGTATCAGAAGTGCGAATGCTGACATGAGTAACGATAAAGGGGGTGAAAAACCCCCTCGCCGAAAGACCAAGGGTTCCTGTCCAATGTTAATCAGGGCAGGGTGAGTCGACCCCTAAGGCGAGGCCGAAAGGCGTAGTCGATGGGAAACAGGTTAATATTCCTGTACTTTTGCTAACTGCGATGGAGAGACGGAGAAGGCTAGGCTAGCGCGGCGTTGGTTGTCCGCGTTTAAGGCAGTAGGTGGTGCACTTAGGCAAATCCGGGTGCACATACACTGAGAGTTGACGACGAGGTTCTACGGAACTGAAGTAGTTGATGCCATGCTTCCAGGAAAATCTTCTAAGCTTCAGGTTAGCAGGAATCGTACCCCAAACCGACACAGGTGGTTGGGTAGAGAATACCAAGGCGCTTGAGAGAACTCGGCTGAAGGAACTAGGCAAAATGGTACCGTAACTTCGGGAGAAGGTACGCTCCTGTTGGTGATGAGACTTGCTCTTTAAGCTGACGGGAGTCGCAGATACCAGGTGGCTGCAACTGTTTATCAAAAACACAGCACTGTGCAAACTCGCAAGAGGAAGTATACGGTGTGACGCCTGCCCGGTGCCGGAAGGTTAATTGATTGGGTTATCTTCGGAGAAGCTCATGATCGAAGCCCCGGTAAACGGCGGCCGTAACTATAACGGTCCTAAGGTAGCGAAATTCCTTGTCGGGTAAGTTCCGACCTGCACGAATGGCGTAATGATGGCCACGCTGTCTCCAGCCGAGACTCAGTGAAGTTGAAATTGCGGTGAAGATGCCGTATACCCGCGGCTAGACGGAAAGACCCCGTGAACCTTTACTATAGCTTGGCACTGAACATTGACCCTACATGTGTAGGATAGGTGGGAGACTTTGAAGATGAGACGCCAGTCTTGTTGGAGTCAACCTTGAAATACCACCCTTGTAGTGTTGATGTTCTAACTCTGGCCCCTGAATCGGGGTTGAGGACAGTGCCTGGTGGGTAGTTTGACTGGGGCGGTCTCCTCCCAAAGAGTAACGGAGGAGCACGAAGGTTGGCTAAGTACGGTCGGACATCGTACGGTTAGTGCAATGGCATAAGCCAGCTTAACTGCGAGACATACACGTCGAGCAGGTACGAAAGTAGGTCATAGTGATCCGGTGGTTCTGAATGGAAGGGCCATCGCTCAACGGATAAAAGGTACTCCGGGGATAACAGGCTGATACCGCCCAAGAGTTCATATCGACGGCGGTGTTTGGCACCTCGATGTCGGCTCATCACATCCTGGGGCTGAAGTCGGTCCCAAGGGTATGGCTGTTCGCCATTTAAAGTGGTACGCGAGCTGGGTTCAGAACGTCGTGAGACAGTTCGGTCCCTATCTGCCGTGGGCGTTGGATGATTGAAGGGAGCTGCTCCTAGTACGAGAGGACCGGAGTGGACGAACCGCTGGTGTTCGGGTTGTCATGCCAATGGCATTGCCCGGTAGCTACGTTCGGAATCGATAACCGCTGAAAGCATCTAAGCGGGAAGCGAGCCCTAAGATGAGTCATCCCTAGAGCTTTAAGCTCTCTAAAGGGCCGTAGGAGACTACTACGTTGATAGGCAAGGTGTGTAAGCGTTGTGAGGCGTTGAGCTAACTTGTACTAATGACCCGTGAGGCTTAACCATACAACCCAAAAGGGTTTCTAACTAAGTGAATACTTAGCGAAAGAATACAGCCACTTGATTTAGTGTGACTCAATTTTAAAACTTCCTGCTTAGGCGGGAACAGCTTTCTAAATTTCCAAATTTGTCTGGAAACCATAGCATTGTGGCACCACCTGATCCCATCCCGAACTCAGAAGTGAAACGCAATCGCGCCGATGGTAGTGTGGGGTCTCCCCATGTGAGAGTAGGTCATTTCCAGGCGCCTAATTTAGTATCCCGCGTAAGCGTTTTACTAAAGGAGCGGTAGTTCAGTTGGTTAGAATACCGGCCTGTCACGCCGGGGGTCGCGGGTTCGAGTCCCGTCCGCTCCGCCAACATAAAGACGAAAGCCTCTGCAGTAATGCAGAGGCTTTTTTCGTTTTGGGAGGAAATTAGAAAAGCAAAAGAGTGGTTATACCAATCAGTATAAAGATCTGATCGCTCTGCGAGAGTTTACTGCTTTCGATGCTGTGTTAACGAGTTTGCCCCCAGTTCAACTGATTGGTATTACTAACGATAACAAGTTAACTGTGTCATAATTACGCAGTTAAACTGCTTTTTAAACTCATTTTTGTGTAGAATACAGAGGTGTGTTGTTTGATTGAGTGTTTCAATTAGGTACATTCGCTTTTGCAAAAACTCTTTGTACGTCCATCACTGCTTTTATTTACACCTTTGGTGTGTATTCTTCTGTTTGTCTTTTTTTTAACTGTTTCATACTATGTTGAACGTAATCAGCATCATACTGATGTCTATAACGGTAAGATTGATTCGGTTTCCCAGATGCTCACTCGAATGAATCATTTGGTTTCTTTGGCATCCGAATCACAGAGTTTTTCACGCGTTGAGGAGGAGATATCGCTATCGAGCAGTGATATATGGATGGCTGTTTATACCTTAATTGATCGTCAAGGCAATATACGTTTCGCTAATCACGCTGTTTGGCGAGACAGCTCTGCAAGTTTAGTTATTGATGGTTATCTGAAGGATTATCATCATGAAGCGGTAGATACCAATACACCTCTGATTAAGTTCAATGAGCAGAGACAATCTATACAAGCATATTTCCCTATTTTCCCTGCGGTATCTTCGTTGTCGGTTGAAAGGCCAGAACTTATTTATTTGGAGTACGACGTATCTCCAGCACTAATGGCGTCAGATAAAAATGTGCTCCTTAGTTTAATCCGAATCGGACTTATTGCCTTGGGGATCATCTTGGTTCTTTTGGCATTTATTTATCGATATGTACTGCGTCCGTTAAGGCAGATTAGCCAGCAGTCTAGTGAAGTCAATGGCGAGGAAGTCCCTGTCAGTAATGCTTATTCGCCATTCATAGAGCTTGAGTCACTCGCTGATAATTTGTCCTATTTTAAGGATAAGTACTTGAGCAGTACCCAGCAGCTAAAGGATAGTGAGCAGCGTTGGCTATTTGCTGTAGAGGTCTCTCGATACGGTATTTGGGATTGGAATATCTTGGATGACTCGGTTTTCCTTTCCGATAGATGGAAGGATATGCTCGGTTATAAACCTTATGAGCTGTCAGGTAGTCTATTGACATGGCAGAGTCGGTTACACCCTGATGATAAGAAGAGCACTCTAGACACGCTAAGTGGCTATTTGTCAGGAAAAACAGAAGAGTTTGAGAGTGTACACAGATTACGTCATAAGCAGGGACACTATATTTGGGTGCTAGATCGTGGTATGACTGTCGAGTGGGATGCTCAAGGGCGACCCCTTAGGATGATCGGGACTCTATCTGATGTAACTGATGATATTAGAAATCAGAAGGCAGCATCTCGCCAAGTTAAGCATGATCTTCTTACCGATTTGGCAAATAGACGTGCTTTGATGGATGAACTTTATGATTTAGAGAAAGAGTCAGACAGCTGCGCAGCATTGTTTATGATTGATTTGGATAACTTTAAAGTTGTGAATGATGTACTTGGTCATCACGGTGGTGATCGATTGTTGATTCAAATCGCAGCAAGGTTATCTAGTTATTTTTCAGTTAACTCTTTAATTGCCCGCTTAGCGGCTGATGAGTTTGTTATTTTGGTTAAACGATTACCGACAGACCCGATACTTGCTCAACGTAGAGCCCAAGCTTTAGCGAGCCAGGTGCGACAACTTATAGCGCGAAGTTTCAATATTAGCGCTCATACTTTTAATTTGTCTGCTAGCGTGGGGATTACTATTGTTGATCATTCAGAGCAATTATTACCAGAGCAGCATCTAAAACGAGTTAGTTTAGCTTTAGCGCAAGTAAAGGAGAATGGTCGCGATGGGGTCGTTGTGTATAGTCGAGAGATGGACCTTAAGGCAGAGCGAAACTTGCTGATTAGAACTGAGTTAGTTCATGCTATCGACCGAGAGCAATTATCATTGGTTTATCAGCCTGTAGTGAATACTGATGGCAATGTTGTGTCTGTAGAGGCTTTATTGCGTTGGAAACACCCGCAACACGGCTCTATCTCTCCTGCGGAGTTTATTCCGATTGCAGAAGGCAGTGACTTAATCAACGAGATTGGTCATTGGGTCGTATTGGAGGTTTGCCGCTTTATTCAGTTGTTAGAGAAGCAAAGCATCGAGCCACCAATGATCTCTATAAATGTCAGTTCGCGCCAATTTAACCAGCATGAGTTTTCAAAAAATTTACTAAATACACTACAAGAGCAAAAAATCCAGGCGAATAATATTGAATTAGAGCTTACAGAATATGCGTTGTTGACTGATATCGATCAGGTTAGGCAGTCCATGAGTGTATTGCGCGAAGCGGGCGTCAGTATAGCGCTTGACGATTTTGGTACAGGGTATAGTTCGCTGAGTTATTTACAAGGGTTGCCATTGAATAGATTGAAACTGGATGCCAGTTTTATCAGAGACATGGGCAATGGTGAAACGTCTGGAGCGATTGTTAAGGCCATGATAGATATGGCTCATAGCCTAGACTTACAATTTGTTGCTGAAGGAGTTGAGATTCAATCACAGCATGATCAATTGGCTGCTTATCAGTGCGATCTATATCAAGGGTATCTATTTCACCGCCCGATGATGGCAGATAAACTTAAGGCGCTTATTAGTGCTAAGGCTAAGATATCATCTTCAGCTATGTAAGTTTAAAAACTCGCTTAACAATGATAATGCATGATTTCTTGGGAGATCTTTTTCCATAAAGATCTCATGACGCGCAGACGCTATCTCTGTTATTACACAATGCTCACTGGCAGCTCTATCTTGACAATCATTGTCAACAATAGAGTCTTCTTCTGCCTGCAAGATTAAGATCGGTGTTTGTGATTCTTTCGCTGCGATAACTGCGCGTTCACTGGCATCAATCGCCTCTATCAACCATCGGTTGGTGGGCGACCCCAATTGCAACTGAGGTAACGCTTGGTAGATTTGACGATAGTTGTTATAACGAGATTCGCTATGGGTTAGATCATTGTGTTTAAAAGCCTCTGGAGTGTAATCTTTGCCACCAATGACGTAATTGGGGTGAGATGCTGAACCATTATCTAATTGCTTGGCAAGCCATCGAATGAAGTGTTTATTCAGCGGCAATACAATGCCATACATAGGTGCTGAAAATACCGCGGCCTTAAAGGTCGATGGCGATTTTTTAATATATAACGTACCTATGGTTCCGCCCATAGAGTGACCCACTAAGAACAAAGACTTATGTTTAGCGGGTTTGACAACATCATTGATAAAAAGATCAAAATCATCGATATAATCATCAAAGCTATTGATATGTCCTTGATGTGGGTTGCTTGATAGTCGACTAGATAGACCTTGGCCGCGATGGTCGAGCGCATAGATGCTATACCCGAGGTGGTAGAGATCGAAAATGAGCTCTTTATACTTTAAGTAAGCCTCTATTCTACCGCTGCTGATCACTATAGCTTTACTTGATTGAGGATGTTTAATGAAGCAATAGGCGAGCGAAACATTATCCTGCGTTGTCAGCATCCCCTCGGTAACACCCAGCCAAAAACGATCGACTTGTTCTGTATTACAACTCTCTTCTGATGAAAAAAGTAATGGTTTAATGGCAATATTTTGGTCGTTAATGGCTGTAAACATTGATTTGGCAGGACAGTGATCTGATAGCTGTCAGTGTAACATGGTTCCGTTAGTAACCACGAGTGATGAGTCAGGTTTGCACCCACCACTCTTATTTGGGTTAAGATTACTGGTTATGACTTGTTATTCTGTCGTTTGATAAAGTCATCAATCTGCTGCTCAAGCAACTCCATGGGAACTGAACCATTTGCTAAAATCGCATCGTGGAATGCACGAATATCAAATTGCTCACCTAAAGCTAATTCCGCTTTTTTGCGCAGGCGCTTAATGGTTAACTCACCAATTTTGTATGAAAGTGCTTGGCCTGGCCAAGAGATGTAACGATCGATCTCTGTGGTCACGTTATGCATTGATAAAGCCGTATTACTTGCCATAAAGTCTAGTGCTTGTTGACGAGACCAGCCTTTTGCATGCATGCCGCTATCGACCACAAGTCTAGCCGCCCGCCACATCTCATAGGTTAATCGTCCGAAGTTGCTGTAGGGATCTTGATAGAACCCAGCTTCTAAACCTAAAAACTCTGAATAGAGCCCCCAACCTTCACCAAAAGCTGAAATATAACTGTAGCGACGGAAGTTAGGTAGAGAGGTTAATTCCTGATTGAGTGAGATCTGCAGATGATGACCCGGTACAGCCTCGTGTAACGTTAATGCTTCCATTTCATATAGTGGGCGTTTATCCAAGGCGTAGGTGTTCACCCAGTAGTATCCTGGTTCATCTGCACGATTAGAACCTGAATATCTGCCTGTGGTGTACTTAGGGGCTATTTCTGCTGGCACAGGCTGGATCCCATAAGGCATTCTGGGTAGTTTCCCAAAATACTTAGGCAGCATGGCATCGGCCTTTTTGGCAATATATGCCGCTTCTTTTAGCAGCTCTTCAGGTGTTTTTGGATAAAATTGAGGATCAGTACGTAAGAAGTTAAGAAATGCTGCAAAGTCACCCTTAAAGCCGACTTGATTAATGACTGTCTGCATCTCTTCGCGGATCCGTTTAACCTCTTTAAGCCCGAGCTCATGCACTTGTTCGGCCGTCATATTGAGAGTGGTGTAATAACGCACCCTGTTTTCATAGAACTCCCGCCCATCAGGAAGATCTGATGCCGCTATGGTGTTGCGAGCACCAGGAATATACTCCTTAGTCATGAAATCAAAGTAAGCTCGGTAAGTCGGTAGCACTGTGTTGCTAACTAACTGTTTGCCTTGTTCTGTGAACTGTTGTTTTTGTTCATCACTGAAGTGTTTTGGATAGTGAGTGAATGGCTCAAAGTAACCACTTTTTTCTACAGGAACGATAAAGGCACTAATACTATTTTCGAAACCATTTAGGGTGATTTTAGCTGGCGTGATCCCTGAGTTCAGTCCCTGCTTTAACCAGTAGGTTTGCTGTGCGAAGTATTGGGGTAATGCTGTTAGTTTAGCAATATAGTTTTGATAATCTTGCTCGGTATTGAACCGACCTTTAGCAATCGATGCAATATAAGCATGAAATCCACTCTCTGCTGAAATCGGCAGATAATGATCTTTATAGCGATATAGGTCGACGCTGTTTTGCAGCTGATATTGCAAGATCTGCGCATTGATCTTGTCTTCTTTGGCAAGGGAGCTTTTATCTATCAGTTTAAGGCTATCTAACAGTGCTTGTTCTTTACTATTTATTGTTGCCAGCGCCTCAGGTGACATATCGGCAAGCTTTCCTGCTGCAGTCGTGTCTCCCTGAGCATAAGCTAAATCTGGACTAGACTCTAATCTTAATTGCCAAGCTTTATCTATTAAGGATGCCAGTTGTGGGTTAGCCGCAGTTGGTGCAGACGTTATGTCGTTCTTAGTTACGGACGTTGGCGATATCGATGGGTTAAGTTGACATGCGCTGAGGCTTAATAGGAGTAGGCAAGAGATAAAGCATTTGTGCATCAGAGAGTCCTTAAGTTTTAATTATTACTAGTGTGCAGATATTATGCATTATTCGCTTTAACAGCGTCATTATAAATACCGGATAACTTTTATGACGTCAGTGAGTTATTGTGACTAATATAAAGCTTAAAAGCTGAACATAAGTCATGCATATCATTAAAAAAGGCATGTTATAGTGACAACAACTTCAGACCAAATAACAACAATATTGGCTGAGGGGTTCACAAAGGGGTTAAATATGATCGATACGTCCATACCGTTGGTGGATCTTCATCGTCATCTTGATGGTAACGTCAGGGTTAAGACGATTTGGGAGTTAGGCCATCAACATAATATTGCGTTGCCGTCCGATACGTTGGAAGGACTAGCGCCTTTTGTTCAAATCCAAGGGAAAGAATCTAGTCTAGTTGCGTTTTTAAAGAAACTAGATTGGATGGTTGCCGTGTTAGCTGATCTCGATGCTGTTAAGCGTGTTGCTTATGAAAATGTTGCAGATGCTGCATTGTCAGGGCTTGATTACGCTGAGCTGCGCTTTAGTCCATATTATATGGCGATGAACCATAAGTTACCGCTTGAAGCTGTTGTTGAGGCAGTGATTGACGGCGTTAAGGCTGGTGTCAAAGAGCATGATGTTAAAATCAATTTGATTGGCATCATGTCGCGCTCATTCGGCCAAGAGGCCTGTATGCAAGAGGTTGATGCGCTGCTTGCACATAAACAACATTTGGTGGCCATGGATCTTGCTGGTGATGAAATCGGCTTTCCTGGCGCCTTATTTAATGACCATTTCAAGAAAGTCCGAGATGCGAATTTAGCCATCACAGCTCATGCTGGTGAAGCTGCTGGCGCAGAAAGTATGTGGCAGGCGATTCAAGAGTTAGGCGCAACTCGTATTGGTCATGGTGTCAATGCGGTGCATGATCCCAAGTTAATGGAATATTTAGTTAAGCATAAAATTGGCATAGAATCTTGCCCGACGAGTAATTTGCATACCTCAACCGTCGCTAGCTATCAAGAGCATCCATTGCGCACCTTTATGGATGCTGGGGTATTGATTGGACTTAACACAGACGATCCTGGTGTAAGTGCGATTGATATTGAGCATGAATATCGGGTAGTCAAGTCAGAGATGGGATTTACCGATGCCGAGTTGGCAACACTGCAACGTAACGGCGTCGAGATGGCATTTCTGTCAGATAGCGAACGTAAAGCACTGTATGCCTCAAAAGCTTAGTGCTGTAGTTTAGCTAATAAAAAGCCGATGAATTGTCATCGGCTTTTTTATGGCTTGATTTAGCCTTAAAGCAGGCTAAATCTGTTTGCAGTTAGATCACGCGAGAGAACTGTTGCTGACGCGCCTTATCACGGTAATAAACGTCAAAACAGATGCAGATATTACGGATTAATAGGCGACCTGTATCACTAACGGTGATCTTTCTATTGGTAATATCAACCAGTTTATCATCGATGAATGTTTGCAGTAGTTTGAGGTCTTCTGCAAAATATTCTTCAAAGTTGATGCCGAGTTGTTGTTCGACAGCGGCCATATCTAGGTCGAAATGACAGATAAGCTGCTTAATCACTACGCGACGAATCTCATCGTCACGGTTTAGCTTACAGCCTTTCCACAATGCATGGCCTGATGCATCGACAGATTCGTAGTAAGGGCGAATATCCTTTTGATTCTGTGCGTAGCAATCACCAATCTGGCTAATCGATGAAACGCCTAGACCAAGTAGGTCGCACTCTTCTTGAGTTGTATAACCTTGGAAGTTGCGGTGCAGGCGTCCTTCATTTTGTAATATCGATAGCTCGTCATCAGGCTTAGCAAAGTGATCCATACCGATATATTGGTAGCCAGCGCCAGTTAAGGTTTCGATAGTTTGGTGCAACATCTCCAGCTTTTGCTGTGGAGAGGCTAGATCTTCATCTTTAATCTTACGCTGCGCGGCAAAGCGAGCCGGTAGGTGAGCATAGTTAAATACAGAGAGACGGTCCGGATCGAGATCTAAAACCCGTTGCATAGTTTCTGCAAAGGTTTCAGGTGTCTGATGTGGTAGACCGTAAATTAAATCAATATTGGTTGAGACAAATCCCATCTCTTTGGCTTTTGCCATAAGATCGAAAATAAACTGTTCATCCTGTTCGCGGTTTACTGCTATCTGAACTTTTTTGTTAAAGTCCTGCACACCAATAGAGATACGATTAAAGCCCGCCTCTTTGAGTGTATCAAGCATAGATAGCTCGATTTCACGTGGGTCGACTTCAATGGAGTATTCGCCTTCATCGGCAATATTGAAATGCTCGCGAAGAAGTGCGGATAGTCTCAGAATTTGCTCAGGGCTGAGGAAGGTCGGTGTACCACCGCCCCAATGGATCTGTGTGACTAAATAGTTTTTAAATAGCGGTGCGCGTTTTACAATTTCAGCTGCGAGATATTCGATGTACTGATCGGCTTTATGTGAATGACGGGTGATCACCTTATTACAGCCACAGTAGTAGCAAAGCTTGGCGCAAAACGGTATGTGTAAGTAGAGCGAGAGTTTGTCGCTTTTACTATTTTTTATGGAAGTCAGTAGATCGTCTTCGGTGAAAGAGTCGTCAAATTCTAAGGCGGTCGGATAAGAGGTGTAACGGGGACCGCTATAATTATACTTTTCGATCATTGACTGATCCCAACTAATTTGGGTGGGCTGCTTCAAGGCGTGTCCTCCGAAGGTAGTAAATTAGCAACTAGCGAAGTATGCAATGTTATCGAGCGAATAACATTGATCCAGGTTGCAAATTAGCACTGCAATTTATGTTAGCTAGCGAATATCCTTGAATTTCCTTCCAATGTCTGTGGTGTAAGCTAAATTTTGTGCGCGCTCTCACGCTCAATGTTATCGGGGCCGATCACTCGCCGTTACTTTTATCTTGGCTTATTGGCCAAGCTAGGCTGGCGGTTTGCTTCATATCGCTGTTTAGCTAGCATAAGCTGAGTAATCTTTTACAAGTTTCTGAGCTTCTAGATTTATATCTGCTTCTAATGCTGCTTCGGATTTCATTCTGAGCAAATCTAATTTCATCCGTTGTTGTTTCTCCAAGGTTTTTCGCTGTTCCATAATAGGGTGTACTTTTATCACCTCAAAATGTTTAAACAGTGATGGATAGCGTGGTAATACTTGTTCTGTTTGACCGAGGATCTCAAACAATTTACCAATGCGCATAACCCCTTCAGATAGCTCACACCTTTCTTCTAGCATCGCAGCTGCAATATAATGAATATTGCCTAGCAGTTCATTTTCACGCGCTTGTGTTGCTGCTTGCTGGGCATCTTGTTGTGCTTTTAGCTGTTGCGTTTGTTGTTTTAACTTTATCAATAAGCTTGTAGCGTAGGCTGCGAGCCCGAAAATAATGAAGGCTCCAATAACAATAAGATAGGTAGTCATAATGGGATCCTGATAATGATGTGTCATACCTACCGGTATAATGGCGTTGATATAGAAATGGCACCGAATTAGGTGCCATTATGCGCGACTCGCGTTAACTCTAATCGCGGTTTTGATAGTCCTTAAGAAGATCAGCACCTGATTCGAATTTATCAAGTAGGTCGTCATCGGAGCTTGTTGTAGTTTTCATCACATGTGCTAAGTCATCTTCTTCAGAGATGCCGAGACGATCCATCAATCGTTCGATTTCAGTGAGTTGTTTCTCTAACCAAGCTTGATCTGCCGCATTGAGAGTTTTACCTTCTTCGAGCATATCGAGTAGTGAGTTTAGACGTGGATCATCTTCTAACTTAAGCAGCTTCTGTTCGTCACTCATTTTTGGTGCTTTAGGCTTACTCTCTACAGGTTTCGCTTTCGGAAGATCGAGCGCTACAGGCTTTTTGCTTCCATGACGCGGATCTTTAGCTTTTGCCGTTCCCGTTTGAGCCTGTTGGATCTGCTTTTCGTTGTGACGACTGCCCGCTTTGTTACCCGCATTTTGCTTTTTACCTGCGACGACTCGCTCTTCTTTCTTTGTTCTTGGTTGTCGTTTAGGCGCATTCTCATTGATTTTGCGCGTTTTTTTACGGGACATAGCAATAATCTCAACTACAAAAATATCGTGAACTTATCTTACATCTGATTAGATAAGTGAACTTGGGTCGCGTGTTATATCAGATTTTGATGGTTTTTGCACCAAAAGGAGATCGTTTGACGCGAATAATAGCGTAAAGTCGGCCTGTTTTGCTAGAAATTGAAACGTGGCCTGCTGATAAAAACTGACATGAGTTAAATTATTTTTATGGTGCCATTTCGCGAAGCCGTTCAACTCGGTAATTAACTGGGTGTTAATTGCTATCCAACCTCCTGGTTTTAAGATTGAGCAGAGCAGATGCCATTCTCGGCTGGGGAAGCGAAAATGCTCAAAGACCTTGTAACAACAGATGAAATCATATTGTTGTTTTAGCAATTGGTGATCGGGCGCGAAAAAGGGATCGTATTGATAGAGTTGGTGTCCTTTGTTCGTGAGGTCACTTATCAGAGAACCAGTGGTAACTCTTCCGAAATTGAGCCCAACTAAAGGTTGCTTGTTAAGTTGTTCTAGCTGAGTCACCAAACTTAAGATCAGCTGCTGCATTGGCTTGTGTTTATTGTTTGCAGCTTGATATTTTTTTAGCTCTGCATCGGGCGGGAGATGCGAACTGGCATCAGCAAATAACAACATACAGGTTTTACAGCGATGGATAGCGCGTTTTCTATCTTGGTAAAAAGGAGTGGTTTTATCGCTACTACACAAGGGGCATCTGCGCATCAATGACGAATAACTCTCTAAGGTTGTTGGGTTAGTCTACATCTTGCAATAAAAAAAGGCGACAGTATGACTGTCGCCTTCCAAAAAGTACCAAAGGTACTCAATTCTGATTCCAAGTTTCCTTACTTGCTAAGCGACTTTCCCGGTCGGATTCCATCTTATTTTTTAGTCAGCTATCCATGCTTGATTTTCTAGTTTTTGGTCTTCCAGACGCTTTTTTTATTTCCTGTTGCCTTCCTGACCACAGCTTCCGTAGATGGTCTTCATGACACATCACTATCCATATCGTCATCTATGACGCCTAATAAACCATCCTTGTAGTGTTTACACATTGGTTCAGTAAGACCAGTAGTTTAACTGCTTTCTGAACTGTAAGGAGAGTGCTATATAGCGCATTGGCCTTCCTAACCAATATCCTTACCAAATAGTTTTGACCTGACTTCAAATGTGAAGTACTGCTCTTATTATTTTTAGTGAGTGGTCTAAGTATTATTATTGTTATGGTTTAGCTTTATTCTTATATCTTAAATGATTTTTGCATACCGAAATCTGTTTAATATTATTAGATAAATTTTGTCTAAACAGTTGGGTTCACCTCGGTACGGGCACAATTAAACCTAAATATGTGATCCATGTCAAGCCTCTATTTTTTTGCAGTTTACGTAAACGTAAACTTTGGTATGTATAAAAGGGCGGTTAAAACCACCCTTTTATAAAAGCTAACAAGTTACTTAATACTTGAAATATATTTAGATAATGCTTCGATATCTTCGCTAGTTAGTTTCTTAGCAACATCTTGCATCATACCATTTAGGTCGTTGTTACGAGTTGTATCATGAAACTTATTCAGCTGTATTTTGATGTAATTTGCATGTTGTCCAGCAATAGCGGGAAAGCCTGCAGCTTCAGAGCCTTTACCATTTGGGCCATGACAGGCGATACATGCTGTGATACCACGTACCACATCACCACCTTTGTAAAGCTGTTCACCATGAGCTGGAACATCTTTTACTTCACCGACCACTAGCGTCTGTGAAGAGAAATAAGCGGCTAAATCGTCAATATCTTGATCGCTCAATCCTGCAGCCATTGGGCTCATCATTGGATCGTTACGACCTTCTTTGCCACCAGTGTGTGCGGCTTGACGCAAATCGTGCAATTGCTTGTTAAGGTAAGATTCTTGCTGTCCTGCAAGCTTTGGGTACATGTCTATCATGCTGTTACCATCAACACCGTGACAGGCAGAACAAAGCATAGATTTATTTTTTCCCGCTTCAGCATCACCAGCAGCGATAGCTGGCGTTGATAATGTGGCTAAAATTGATAGCGCAATAGCTAACTTTTTCATGGCGTTCCAACTTTTAGTTAAATTTTTTGTCCTGAGCTTACGAGAGTGACCTGCAAGCGTGATAAAATATGATTTATGTGATCGGAGTAATATTTTACACGAAATTGTGCAAATGTAAGCAACTCTTCGATATTTAAACTAAAGAATAAACAAATTTTGGAGTGGGTAGTGACTGATTCTCGTATCGATTTTCGGCAGGCTAAGTTTTTGATCAGTGCACCTGATATCGCACATCTTAATGAGCACTTGCCTGGTGACGTAGGGGTGGAGATTGCGTTTGCTGGGCGTTCAAACGCCGGTAAGTCTAGTGCATTAAACCAGCTGACAGAGCAAAAGAGCTTGGCGCGTACCAGTAAAACTCCAGGACGAACTCAATTAATTAACGTATTTGCGTTAGATGAGCATCGCCGTTTGGTCGATTTGCCTGGTTATGGTTTTGCTCAGGTGCCATTGGCGTTGAAGAAAAAATGGCAACAGGCATTAGGCCAATACCTACAAGAGCGCGAGTGCTTAAGTGGCTTAGTGGTATTGATGGATATTCGTCATCCGTTAAAAGATCTCGATATGCAGATGATTGAGTGGGCTGTGGATAGTCAGATCCCTGTGCTGGCCCTATTGACTAAGTGTGATAAGTTGGCCCAGAGCGCACGTATGAAAATGGTTAATGAAGTGCGTAAAGCTTTGGCTGATTTCGGTGATGCCGTTAAGGTTGAACCCTTTTCTTCGCTAAAAGGGACGGGTAAACCTAAGGTTTTGGGTATTTTGAATGAGTGGTGTCATCCAGACTGGTTGGTTGAAGCATTGGCTGAGGCTGACGAAGAGTAGAATTGGCGTCGCAATAAAGACAACGACTAAACGCTTCCTTTGTGAAGCGTTTTTTTTGGCCGGAAGCGATAGATCGCAATGAGTTTATTGATGAGCAAAAAATGGCAAAAAAAACCGATGGCGTTAACCATCGGTGAATAAATTAGCTTTTTTGGGGAGAAGCTAAATTCAACAAGACTCAAGTTCCATCGATATAAGATGGCGCTTAATGGTAATAGCATATCGCGAATTAGAATGAAGTTGAAGTATTTGCTCTAAAATAAATTTTGGGCGAAAAAAAGCCCCAGCAAACGAGTCGCTGGGGCGCCATAATTTGGCTGTTCACTTTAACAGTGAAATAAAAAGGTCTGAAAGATAGAACATCTTAACCTCTGTACCCTACGCAGAGAATAATACTGTATTGACCGTAATTTGGGAAACTGTTTTTTAGCAAAAGTGGCAATAATGTGAGCAATATCTAAAAACCTGCTTACTTAATCAGCATGTTTTTGATCGTAAATGTTCATTTTTACGCTTTAAAATAATAATTTAGCTATTTTTATGTTAAAAATGAAATTAAATTACTTTTTCATAATTAGATCGGCTATTTAGCTTAAAGTTGATGGATAGAGTGTGGATTACAGTGAAAACTATCGTTTAGTACACCGAACATCATTGTCATTACTGTTTTTGATGCAATAAAAAGCCTCACCTGAGGTGAGGCCGTATAGCTGATATTGGACGTATTACTTATGTTATAGCGTCTGTATTAATGAGCTTGTTCCCAATTATCACCAATCCCCGCTTCTGCAAGGAGTTCAACATCAAGATTGGCTGCTTTGGCCATGAGTTCGCACACTTTACTCTTCAAGGTTTCGGCTTTGTCACTATCGACTTCGAAAACCAACTCATCGTGTACTTGCATGATCATGCTTATTTCACCATTGGTGTCATTGGCAATCCAATGTGCCACATCTATCATTGCTTTTTTAATAATATCCGCCGCAGTACCTTGCATTGGCGCGTTGATGGCTGCACGCTCCGCAGCCTGACGGCGCATCGCATTTCTATCTTTAATTGCTGGCAGATAGAGTCTACGGCCAAATAGTGTCGATACGTAACCCTGCTCTGCAGCTATCGCGCGCGTATCTTCCATGTATTTAAGGACACCCGGGTAGCGCTTGAAATAGATATCGATATATTTTTGCGCTTCTGCACGAGGGATATCGAGTTGGCGGGCTAATCCAAATGCCGACATGCCATAAATTAGGCCAAAGTTAACCGCTTTAGCACGGCGACGCTGCTCGGTGGTCACCTCGCTAAAGTCGACATCGAAAACTTCTGCTGCAGTTGCACGGTGGATATCTTTGCCTTCAGCAAATGCGCTCAATAGCCCCTTATCTTGAGACAAGTGCGCCATAATGCGTAATTCTATTTGAGAGTAATCGGCAGCGAGGATTTTCCGTCCTTCATTGGCGATAAATGCATGACGAATACGACGACCCTCTTCAGTACGGATCGGAATGTTTTGCAGATTGGGTTCGCTCGATGACAGGCGTCCTGTCGCCGCATTTGCTTGATGGTAACTAGTGTGCACCCGGCCTGTATTTGCATCGACCATGAGAGGCAGCTTATCGGTATAGGTGCTCTTTAATTTCGACAAGCTTCTATGTTCTAACAGGATTTTTGGCAACGGATAGTCAAGGGCGAGTTCGACTAACACTTCTTCTGCTGTAGATGGCGCACCTTTTGGGGTTTTTTTAATGACAGGGTAACCCAATTTTTCAAAAAACAGAGTTTGTAGCTGCTTAGTTGAACTGAGATTAAATGTCTCTCCAGCTATCTCATAGGCTTTGTGTTCAAGTTCATCTATTTTTCGCGCCAATTCTTCGCTTTGTTGGCCAAGTAGCATGCCGTCGATTAATACGCCTTGACGTTCAATTTGGGATAGCACGGTAAGTAGCGGCAGTTCAATTTCGCTAAACAACTTGGCAAGATCTTTGGCTTTCTCTAATCTTGGCCATAGATGTTGATGCAGCCTTAAGGTGATATCCGCATCTTCGGCCGCATAAGGCGCTGCAGTTTCTAATGGTATTTGATTAAAAGTAAGCTGTTTTGTCCCTTTGCCAGCGATCTCTTCGAAGCTGATGTTCTTGTGACCTAGATATTTAAGCGCCAGGTCATCCATATTGTGCTTCGATGCCACAGAGTTGAAGACATAGGATTCGAGCATGGTGTCGAACGCAACGCCGCGAAGGGTGATCCCAACATTCGCCAAGATGCTCATATCATACTTTAAGTTTTGGCCGACCTTTTTTATGTGGGCATCTTCAAGTAATGGTTTGAGCTTGGCTAATACTTGGGCCATTTCCAGTTGTTCTGGGGCATCGGGATAATCATGTCCCAAAGGCAGGTAGGCTGCCTTACCTGGTTCAACGGCAAACGATAACCCGACAAGTTTGGCTTGCATGTAGTTTAAGCTGGTGGTTTCTGTATCGAGTGCGAATAAGTCAGCCTTAGAAAGGGTGTTAATCCATTCATCTAGATCTTGCCAGCTTAATATGGTGCTGTACTCGGCGTCGATATTTCGTGGGACTGGCATGCTCTCTTCTTCGTCTTCATCGCTGGACGTGGTGCTGTTCGCGCCTTTTCCATCGAGTACTTCAGCCAGCCAGCGTTTGAACTCCATCTCGCCGTAGCATTTTACTAGCTCGTCTTTGTCTGCTGGCGTGATAGTAAGCTGATGCCAATCTTGATCGAGTTCAACATCAAGTTTAATGGTTGCTAGTTCATAAGAGAGTTTTAGCATCTCGCCATGCTCGGCTATTTTTGCCGGCATAGTTTTCGAGCCTCTAAAGCCAAGCCCTGGTAGTTGGTCTGAGTTGGCTAGAATTTGTGCTATGCCACCAAGTCCTTGAAGCATAGCTAACGCGGTTTTCTCTCCGACCCCCGGTAACCCTGGAATGTTATCGGCTTTATCACCTTGAAGCGCGAGTAGATCGATGATCAATTCGGGTCCGACCCCAAATTTTTCGATAACTTCATCTGGGCCGAGTATGGTATTGGTCATAGTGTTGATGAGGGTCACGTTATCATCAACTAGCTGGGCCATATCCTTATCGCCAGTGCTGATCAGCACTGAGCGCCCTTCTTTACTCGCTTGAGTCGCTATGGTGCCTATCACATCATCAGCTTCAACGCCTGGAATGCAAACCAGCGGTAAGCCAAGTGCTCGAATGATGCGGTGTAATGGTTCAATTTGGGTACGTAGATCATCAGGCATGGCCGGGCGATGGGCCTTATATTCGGCATACATGTCGTTTCTAAATGTTTTGCCTTTCGCATCGAAGACGACGGCCATCTGAGTCGGCTTATATTGTTTAAGCAGGCTACGTAGCATATTAATTACGCCATAAACCGCACCAGTGGCTTCGCCTTTTGAGTTGGTGAGGTGAGGGGGGGCATAGTAAGCACGGTAAAGATATGAAGAACCATCCACAAGAATGAGAGGGTTATTGGCTATATTAGGCATAATTTTAATTCATTTATCGGTGTTCGATGATGGCGCTAGCATGCCACATCAGGAGGATTTCGGCCATGCAAAATTACTCACCAGGCTGTGGATAAGTCTGTGAGCTAAAATTTAATTCAAAGAGTTGGTATCACGGTGACAACTAAAGGTGGTGATTCAAACTGTTGATTTTTATTTGTTTTTATTTTTTGTGTGAACTAGGTATTACTTCCAAGTAAAACTTCCTAATTTGTGGACTTTTTATTTTGAATCCATTTTTTCAACTCTTACTTGGCGAATCTTGAGTGCCTTGCTAAAGTCGATGAACTAACTTAGCACGAAAAATAAACAGATCAAGAGGTTTGTTGTTTGTTTGTTAAAATTATTAGTTCTATAAGAGGAGTTTTTAATGAAAAAGATAGCTGTTTTGTTGAGCGGGACAGGGGTCTTTGATGGCAGCGAGATCCATGAGGCTGTGCTGACACTGCTGTGTTTAACGCAAGCTGGTGCTAGCTATCAATGCTTTGCCCCAGATATAGAGCAGATGCATGTGGTTAATCACTTAACTGGTGAAGTAAATGTTGACGATAAGCGCAACGTATTGGTCGAGTCGGCAAGGATCGCTCGAGGCGACATCAAGGCCACTACAGAGCTAGAGATCGAAAAGTTTGATGCTTTAGTTATCCCTGGTGGTTTTGGGGCTGCTAAGAATCTATGTAATTTTGCAGTGAACGGCAGTGACTGCGATCTGGCTCCAGAAGTTGAAATATTCATCAATGAGTTTATCGAAGCTAAAAAGCCCGTTGGTTTCATCTGTATCTCGCCAGTCATGATACCTAAACTTTATAATGCTGGTGCGCGCGGCACGATTGGCCATGACAGCGAAACCGCCCATGCGTTTAATTTAATGGGTGGTCAGCATGTCGATGCCAACGTAGAGCAGATTGTCGTCGACGAAGCCAATAAACTGGTGAGCACTCCTGCCTATATGCTCGCAGAAAATATCGCTCAGGCGCATATCGGTATTGAAAAGCTGGTGAACAAAATACTGGAGTTTACTGCTTAATCTTGAAGTTATACTAAAGGCCTAGGCACTAGCCTAGGCGTGTTTTTTTGCATCGATAAACCCTTGGATTATACCCACTAAAAGCCCACCAATATGAGCGCCGTTAGCGATAGATAGGCCAAACATATCGGTAAATCCAAATACCAACCAAAGTAACATGAAACCTATATAAGCTGGCGGTAGCCCGATCCCTGATTCTGGACGTTTGACTCCAACTATCCAAGTGTATCCAACCACGGCATAGACCACACCCGAGAGTCCACCAAAGTTGGGACCCGCGAGATAGTATTGCACTATATTGGGTAGGGTTCCGGCGACCAATAGCAAAATGAGCAGGGGTTTTATTCCCAGTCGATTTTCGATTTTTCCGCCTAGATACCACCACCAAAGCAGATTGAAGATGATATGCATGGCCGAAAAGTGGATTAGGCTAGGGGTGAATATTCGCCAGAATTGTTCAAAGCCACTGTCAGGAACTGCACCAAAAAATGATAGGTGCTCAAACAGGGTATTGGCAAAGCCAATATTGAAGCCTACAAAGATGATGCTGCAAATGGCGATGATCGTTAGGGTTAGCGGACCTGCGCCAGAGACAAATTGCGTAAATAATTGCAGACCAGGGGCGCCGTAATCGAATTTAGTGTTGGTACTGCCGTTGTCCCAAGATGCCTGTAAATACTTCTCATCATTGGGGTTTCGGAGAAACTGCTCATATTCCATTTTGGCTATTGAGTAGTCAGCTTCCTGAGTTACCGAAATAACCACACCTTGCTCAGTAGGAGTGAGCTGGCAGTTGACACCTTGGCCTTTAAGGTAGTCGATTAACGCCTGAGCGGCTCGAGCATTAGGTAAGTGACCAATTTCCAGCATTTAGCACTCCTCGTAGAGGTTAGTTGGCGTCGCGCCAGGCTTGGAAGCCTCCATCTAGGCTATAGACATCATCAAAACCTTGTTCATTTAGGTATTGTGCGGCATTTTGGCTGCTGATGCCATGATAGCAAACCACAACCAATGGCTTGTCCATATCTGCATCGCCAATGAAAGCGGCAAGATTCTCGTTGGTTAAGTTGGTCGAATGAGGAATGTGCCCAGCTTCGAAACTAGCGGTATCACGAATATCGACCACTTGCAGTTGGCTGTTTTCTTGCTGCAGATGGATAAGTTGATTAACACTTAAGTGTTGAAAAGCTGACATAGTAAATCCATAAAAAGTAGAGATTTTGAATGGGTGTGCAATACGAAGCTGAGACTGTACAGTTCCGTATTGCGATCTGGTTTTAGATTAATCCCAGCTTAGGATCACCTTACCAGATTGACCCGAGCGCATAGCGTCAAAGCCCGCTTGGAAATCATCAACCTTAAAGTGGTGAGTGATAATAGGAGAGATATCAAGGCCTGATTGAATAAGGCTTGCCATCTTGTACCAAGTTTCAAACATCTCACGGCCATAGATACCTTTGATGATTAATCCTTTAAAGATCACCTTGCTCCAATCAATTGCCATTTCGCCTCCAGGGATCCCTAGCATTGCGACTTTACCACCATGATTCATGGTATCTAGCATTGAATGGAATGCTGCGGGAACTCCAGACATTTCAAGGCCGACATCGAAACCTTCCGTCATACCTAGATCTTGCATGACATCTTCAAGTTTTTCTTTGGCCACATTGACGGCTCGGGTGGCGCCCATTTTTTTCGCCAGTTCGAGACGATATTCGTTCACATCGGTGATCACCACATGACGAGCGCCGACATGTCGACAGACCGCAGCAGCCATAATACCGATAGGACCTGCCCCAGTGATCAGCACGTCTTCACCGACAAGATCAAAAGATAGAGCCGTATGTACTGCGTTACCAAATGGATCGAAGATAGAGGCTAAGTCATCAGAGATGTCATCAGGGATCTTAAAAGCATTAAATGCTGGGATCACCAAATATTCGGCGAATGCACCTTCACGGTTTACACCAACACCAGAGGTATTACGGCAAAGGTGAGTACGGCCTGCTCGGCAATTACGGCAGTGTCCGCAGGTAATATGACCTTCGCCAGAGACGCGATCGCCAATGGCAAAGCCACGAACCTCTTGGCCTATTTCAACGACTTCACCCACATACTCATGGCCTACAACCATGGGGACAGGAATCGTATTTTGTGACCACTCGTCCCAGTTATAGATGTGTACATCGGTACCACAGATGGCGGTTTTACGAATTTTGATTAACAGATCGTTATGGCCAACTTCGGGTTTTGGCGCATCAACCATCCAGATGCCTTCTTCAGGCTTTAATTTACTTAACGCTTTCATCATTGAATCCTAAATTATGCCCATCTCTTTAGCGATACGGGTAAAGGCATCGATAGCACGATCTAACTGCTCACGGGTGTGGGCTGCAGACATCTGAGTACGAATACGCGCCTGACCTTTTGGTACTACAGGGAAAGAGAAACCGACAACATAGATATGCTCTTCTAGTAGACGATTGGCAAAATCACCGGCGAGCTTAGCGTCACCAATCATCACTGGGATAATGGCATGATCCGCACCACCTAAAGTAAAGCCTGCTTCGGTCATTTTTTCACGGAAGTAACGACTGTTTTCCCAAACGGCTTCACGTAGTGCTTGGCCAGATTTGAGCATGTCGAGTACATGGATTGATGCCGTTACGATAGAAGGCGCCAATGAGTTAGAAAACAGGTACGGACGAGAGCGTTGACGTAACCAGTCAATCACCTCTTTCTTACCCGAAGTAAATCCACCCGATGCACCACCCAATGCCTTACCTAAGGTGCCGGTAATGATATCGACTCTATCCATTACGTCACAGTATTCATGGGTACCACGGCCATTTTGACCGATGAAGCCTACTGCGTGTGAATCATCAACCATCACAAGTGCGCCGTACTTGTCTGCAAGGTCGCATACACCTCTAAGGTTAGCGATAACGCCATCCATCGAGAACACGCCGTCAGTCGCGATAAGAATGTGACGCGCGCCAGCCTCTTTCGCTGCTTTAAGTTGGGTCTCTAAATCGGCCATATCGTTGTTGGCATAGCGGAAACGCTTAGCCTTACATAGACGAACACCATCGATGATTGAGGCGTGGTTGAGTGCATCTGAGATAATGGCATCTTCAGCGCCGAGGAGAGTTTCGAAAAGCCCAGCGTTGGCGTCGAAGCAAGAAGAGTACAGAATAGTGTCTTCCATACCGAGAAAGTCACTCAGGCTGGCTTCAAGTTGTTTGTGAATATCTTGGGTGCCGCAAATAAAGCGCACCGATGCCATACCAAAACCGTGGTCGCTTAATCCCTGCTGCGCAGCAGCGATGAGCTCGGGGTGATTGGCTAAGCCTAAGTAATTGTTAGCACAGAAGTTCATTACTTCGGTACCGTTGACTTCAATTTCGGTTTGCTGAGGAGAGGCAATAACCCGCTCGCTTTTATATAAGCCTTCCGCTTTAACTTCAGCAAGCTGCTGATTAATTTGATCGTAGAATGAGGTTGTTGCCACCTGGTGTCTCCTTCTTTTATATAATTTTATTTTTATCATTTAGGCTTCATCGACCGAGTTAATGTAAGAAGGCGATGGGCAAAAATGGACAAGTTAGGAATTTTGTTATCTAGCTAGCATTATTACTCGCTGAGTCTTAGTGTTCGCTATGTGCCAGAGTAACGAGAGTGTGAGTTTAATTTAGCTCTCATTTACCGCTCTATCTACAGTGCTAATCATGACTAAAACACAGTTTGTATCGACTACCCTAAGCTATAGTTTGGGCGAATTCTAACCTTAAACAAGTCTAGTACCACAATCTTTTTTTTAGCTATTAACTAAGATAGTGCTAGTGCAACTTTCGCATAACAAAAAATAATGCGAAATATTACAAAAGGGAGTTTTCATACTGCTTTTAGGCTGAACACTCAGTCTTCTTCACTACCGACGAGCAAGATAAAATAAGGGGTCCACTTGGACCCCTTAGATTAATCTTCTTGCTCATTCTTGGCGAGTGTTTGGTAATGTTGCTCCAGACGTAAAAATGTCGGTCTTGAGCTTTCGGTCGCATAGGCCTTAAAAATCATTAGCACTCTAAGTAAGCCCTCATATAGCGAGGTTTTAGTAATCTCTGTCGTCGCTGAGTGCGTTAAACGGTTACTAATCCAAAAACAGGCCACCATGCGAATGGTATCGGCGAGCGGCGTTATTTCATTATCATCAATCACCAACACGCCGTCTTGTTTCAACTTAGACAGGATACTGGTTGCGCGAGTTAAAAAGCGCTGTTGCGTTTCGGTATATAAGCGGTTTAGCTCTTCATCTCTTCCAAGTATGATCACAAGGTTGGCGTACATAAAGCGGAATTGCCACAAGGTATAAAACAGGGCATCGAAATAGCCTATGAGCAGATCAACATCGACCTCTTCTCCCTCATAAGGCTGGAAGCCCGATTCCAGATGTTGTGCATAGAGGGTGAAAATTGAGCGAATAATGTCTTCTTTATTGCGAAAATGGTAGTAGAGATTACCCGGACTGATCCCTAGATGCGCGGCGATATGGTTGGTGGTAATGCTACGTTCACCATGCTCGTTAAAGAGTGCCAGGCTGGTATGTATTATTTTGTCGCGGGTTTTCATGGGGATCCTACATAGGTCAGTTAAAGGTGTTGTTCAATTATTCTTCGGAAGTGGGCTTTAATTATTATAGATTTAATTGTTCAGCACCGTAACGGAGTCTGAAAAGGTAAACATGCGCTTAACAAAAGTCAATTGATGGCTAATCAGACCAGTGGCTATGTGGCATCATTCTAGTTGTACGCTTAACTAGGATGCTTGGCAACTTTGAGGCTGTGCCAAGGTTTGATAGTGTTGCTCTAAACGGTTAAAGGTCGCGATAGATGTGGGGGTTGCGTGCGCTTTAAAAATCATGATCACCCTAAGCAGCCCTTCATAAAGGCAAGTTTTAGTGATGGCGATAGATGAGGAGTGAGTCTGTTTGTAGCCAATCCAGAAACAGGCCACCATTCTCATGGTGTCGGCCAGCGGCATGACCTTATCGTCGTCGATATGTAACAGCCCATCGCGTTTGAGTTGTCCTAAGATGTTACTTGAGCGATCAAGCGCTAATTGCTGAACTTGCAGATAGCGTTGCAGCAATGCCTCATCGCTACTTAAAATATAGGTCAGGTTGGTATACATAAAGCGGAAACGCCACAGAATATCAAACATGGTATCGAAATAGCCAACCAGCAGTTCTACGTCGACACTCTTGTGCGAATAAGGTTGAAACCCCGCGTGCAGATGTTCCTCATAAAGACTGAAGATAGAGCGAATGATGTCCTCTTTATTCTTAAAGTGATAATAGAGGTTGCCAGGACTAATACCTAAATGCGCCGCAATATGGTTAGTGGTAATACGTCGCTCACCTTAGTGTTAAATAGTTCGAGGCTAGCGTGGACAATTTTTTCGCTGGTTTTCATGCAATTACCGCTGTTATTAGGGGGGATTTATCTTACCCTAAATTGAAGTTCTGTCGAAAATGGGGTTGTTAGTAGATGTAAATGCCCGAAATGTCTCGGTTTACTGTGCTTATGTTAGTATTACGGCAACTAAGCAAACAAAATGCAATCAAGTGCTCACTTTTATGAATCGAATCTTATACTCAACCCTGTTATATCTGCTTTCTCCCTTGTTGCTGCTTTATTTGGCTATGCGGGCGATTAAAAGCCCCAGTTATCGAGGGCGTTGGGGTGAGCGTTTTGGATTGAAGCGTCTGCAGCCAAGCGACCTCTTGATTCATTCCGTTTCCATGGGGGAGACTCTGGCTGCGATCCCATTGATCAACAAGCTTATGGAGCAGTACCCGCAGCTTAGCATCACAGTTACCACGACGAGTCCGACTGGCTCTGCTGAGGTTACCAAAGCTTTTGGCGATAAGGTGCAGCATTGTTATCTGCCTTTCGATATTCCCTGGTGTGTGGCACGTTTTATCAAGCAAGTTCAGCCTAAGCAGTGCATTATTATGGAAACGGAGCTTTGGCCTAATCTGATTTATCAAGCTAAGCGCCGCGGCATCAAATTGATGCTAGCCAATGCGCGTTTATCTGAAAAATCAGCCAAACAATATCAACTGCGGCCTAAATTATCGACGCCTATGTTGCATTCCTTAGATGTCATTGCGGCACAGTCTTATCAAGCGGCTCAGCGTTTCATCGGGTTAGGTGTTGAGCCCGACAGAGTGAAAGTGTGTGGCAGTCTTAAGTTCGACCTCTCAATTGAACAGCAGCATGTCGATAAGGCAATAACATTACGCAGCCAATGGCAGCGAGTCGATAGCCCTATTTGGGTGGCTGGCAGTGTTCATCCTGGTGAGTTTGATATTATCTTGGCTTCCCATAAAAATCTGCTGACGCGTTTTCCTGGGGCGCTATTGATCATGGTGCCAAGGCATCCCGAGCAATTCGATGCTGCGGCGCACCGAGTTAAGGCTGTTGGGTTTAATTTAGCTCGTCGCAGCAAAGGTGATGAAGTTACTATTGAGACGCAAGTCTTACTTGGCGATACCATGGGCGAACTACTTAGCTTTTATGGCGCGGCGGATCAAGCGTTTGTAGGTGGCACGCTGATCGCAAATGGAGGTCATAATCCACTCGAGCCCGCAGCACTTGGCTTACCGGTTTATGTGGGGCCTAACCATTGGGATTTCGCCGAAATTACTCAGATGCTCAAACAGGCTGGCGCGTTAGGTGTTGTTGAGTCCGCCGATGACTTAATTCTACAGCTGGTGGATAAGCATGAGGATAAGGCGGCATACCTAAAAGCCCGACAGGCTGGTCTCAAGGTAGTTGAAGAGAATAAAGGGGCGTTAGCTGAGCAATTTAAAATAGCATCGCGGTTAATCGAGCAATAATATTTTATTGCCTATCCCCCATCATTTATGCTGGCGGCATAAACTGAATATAGCGCTTGGTTATTCCAGAGCGCTAGAGGCTTGTCATCGTTTTAGGACTCAGCATAACCTGCTAACAGCAGTTGCCAGTTTTGCTCGCTGAAATGCAGCTTAGGCTGCTTGCCCTTCTCTTTGTTGAATGAACGCAACAAGCGATCCAAGTTGGCTTGTTGCCACTTTGGTGACGGTTTGCGTAGCTCGCCTCGATCGAAATCTATGAGGGTAAAATTATCGCCACTAATTAAGATATTTTTCGCATTGAGATCCGCATGATAAACACCGCGTCGGTGGAATTTGGCGATAAGTGCACCCAGCGATCGCCATTGAACTTCATTCATTGGCGATTTTGAGAGTTGAGCCACAAGATCTTGTGCGCCGTCGATTCGCTCAATGATGATGTCTCCACGATAATGCATGCCACTGCGTTGCACCTGAGCCGCGACGGGTTTTGGTACTGCAAAACCTTCACTAAAGAGTTGTTCCAGTAGTTTTAGCTCTGCAAAGGCGCGCGTGCGTTTTAGCCCTGTGTAGAGATAGGCATCGCGACTAAGTTTCTCCATCATGCCACCACGATAGTAATGGCGCAGCACCCACTGGACATTGGCATCTGCAGAAATGGGCTGAGGATTGACAAACCAAGTGGTATAACGCCCCTTCGAGGACCCTGTGATAGCGCCCAGCTCCTGCCAGTAGTCTAAGGTAAACCAATCGGGAGTGATCGGTTTAAGCTCTGGCTGGCAAAAGGCAATATGGCCTGCATCGGTTCGTTTTATTTGCATAAATTATCGAGTTTCATTAGTGGCACTAAGCAATAGGTCCATTGTACCTGATCTTTGTGGCGGGTCAGAACTCTTTAGCCTGACGTTTAATTGCTTGAATCACATCATTAAGGTTCTCTTGCCAAGGTTTAGCGATTCTGATGGCTTGAGATTGCTGGCAGTCTAATGGACTAAACCGAGGACGTGTAGCCGCAGCGGGGTAATCTCGAGTATGAACAGGATGGATAATGACTGGATTTGTTATTAGTCCTTGGGCTCTGCCGAGCAATTCAATTTGGCTGGCAAATTCAAACCAAGAGGTAATACCGCTATCGCTCCAGTGATAGATTGGCGAGAGTGTATCTTGCGTTGCAAGTTGCCAAATAAATTGTGCTAACTCTGTGGCCGAGGTTGGTGTCCCAAATTGGTCATCTATTACTTTTAGTTGTTGCACTTGAATCATCAATCTGAGCATGGTTTTGACAAAGTTATTGCCAAAGGGAGAGTAGAGCCAAGCGCTGCGTACCACAGTGCTATTACTGGGATGATATTCAACTAATGCCTGTTCACCAGCGAGTTTAGAGCGGCCATAAACATTAATCGGTTTGGGTATATCGTCGATGCGGTAAGGCTTAGTTTGCTCGCCATCGAACAGATAATCACTTGATATATGGATTAGTCTGATGCCCCGTTTTTGGCTGCTAATGGCGAGCCGTTTAACGGCTAGGTGGTTGAGAGCAAAAGCATCCACGGTATGGGATTCGGCGGCATCGACGGCAGTGTAGCCGCTGGCGTTAATCACCAAATCAAACTGCTGTTTTTCTAATAGATCTTCAATTTGATCTGGTGATCTGATATCAAGTTGGCTTCTGCCATAGAATTTAGCTGTTATGCCTGCTGGAATAGTGGCATGCAGTGCTTGTGCTAGTTGGCCATGACGACCAATCACCAGCGCTTTTAATTTGGTGCTGTTAGCTTGTGTGCTCATTAGTTTAACCTAAGCTGAGCAGGGCTTTGATCTGAGGCAAGTGTAGCGATCTCTGCACACCAATCCATATTATTGATATACCAGAGGACAGTTTTGTTGAGGCCCGTTTCGAAGCTTTCTTGTGGTTTCCAACCGAGATGCTTGGCTATTTTAGTCGCGTCGATGGCATAGCGGCTATCATGTCCAAGGCGATCATCGACAAATGTAATGAGAGAGCTAAAGTCTTCTACTCCAACGGGTTTTATTTTTATCAGTTGATTTAATTGCTGGCAAATAGCTCGCACTACCTCTAGGTTGGTTTTTTCATTCCAGCCACCGATATTGTAGCTCTCGCCTGTTTGCCCCTCAAAGGCAACTTTACACAGGGCGATGGCATGATCATCGACATTGAGCCAATCGCGGATCTGTTGGCCGTTACCATAGATAGGGATAGGCTTTCCCTGTAATGCGTTCAATATGGTCAGAGGGATCAGTTTTTCTGGATATTGGTAAGCACCATAGTTGTTAGAGCAGTTTGATAATACCACGGGCAAGCCGTAAGTTCGGTGCCAGGCTCTGACTAAATGATCTGCTGCGGCTTTACTGGCTGAGTAGGGCGAGCTCGGAGCGTAAGGGGTTTGCTCTTCAAATAAGCCTTCTTCACCTAAGTCACCAAACACTTCATCGGTAGATACATGGTGAAAACGAAACAGCTTTGCCATCGGCTTCTCTAGGCTATCTCGATATTTTCGGCACTCTTCTAGCAGCACGAAGGTACCCATAATATTAGTGTCGATAAAGGTTTTTGGCCCCGTGATAGAGCGGTCTACATGGGTTTCGGCGGCGAGATGGATCACCAAGGAGATTTGATGCTCTTGCAAGGTGCACTGAACCTTTTGTGCGTCATTGATATCGCCTTGAATAAAATGATATTTTGGCTTGTCAGCTATGCTTCTTAGGGATAACAGGTTGCCTGCATAGGTAAGCTTATCGTAGTTAACAACCTTGTGATCTGTGTGTTCGATAAGATAACGGATCAACGCCGAGCCGATAAATCCAGCACCGCCAGTGACGAGAATCGCTCTAGATTCCATCTCTGTCTCCCTGTTTTGCGACTGATGCGATATTGGAAGGCGAATTGAATAATACCGCCTCACTAAAACGGTTAGCATTAGCGTCTTTGTCTGAGGTGATCAGTGGTTGCTCTGGGATGATCGGCCATGAGATGGCTAAGGTTGCATCGTTCCACTTGATGCTGTGTTCATCGGTCGGCGCATAGTAGTCTGTGCATTGGTAGAGACACTCCGCCATATCGGATACGACATAGAAGCCGTGCGCAAACCCTGCAGGTATCCACATTTGACGATGATTTTTTGCAGAAAGGTATTGCCCTGTCCATTGGCCAAATGTTGCACTGTCACATCGTAAATCGACACACACATCGAATATTTCGCCAGAGACAACACGAACTAACTTTCCTTGAGGCTGCTGTAATTGATAATGCAGGCCGCGCAGGGTTCCTTTGCATGATTTGCTTTGATTTTCTTGCACGAAGTCGACATCGGCAATATGTTGTTTGAACCAGGCATCACGGAAGGTTTCGAAGAAATAGCCTCGCTCATCACCGAACACCTGAGGTTCGAGCAATTTTACATCGGGCAGTTGAGTATTTAGGATTTTCATCATTTATCCTAGTTATTTATCATGCAAATTCGACCCGAAGAGAGCCTAAACATGGAACCTAGATACATTCTACATTAAACTCGTTGCGGATCCTTAATCACTATTTAACCCTGTGACCCCTAAATCTTATGAGTTTAAATTTGCAGTCAGCTAATTCTTTATGTTTGTTGCGTTTATCCGCAATTGGTGATGTTTGCCATGCGGTGGCCATGGTGCAGGCGATACAAAGGCAATATCCACAACTTAAAATCACTTGGGTTATTGGCAAAATTGAATATCAGCTGTTAAAGCATCTCCCTGGTGTTGAATTTGTGATTTTTGATAAGTCTCAAGGCTGGCGAAGTTACTTCAATCTGAAAAAGGCATTGGCCGGACGTAAATTTGATCTGCTATTGCATATGCAAGTCGCCTTGCGGGCGACGATAGCGTCTTTGGCTATTTCTGCTAAACAGCGTATCGGGTTCGATCGCGCTCGCGCAAAAGAGGGTCAGTGGTTAGTCACCAATCGTAGCGTTGAGCCATTGAGTAAACCCCATGTGCTAGAAGGTTTTATGGGCTTTGCGAAAGCGATAGGCGTCGAAGAACTAGCACCTCGCTGGAACATTCCCGTTCCCCAGCAAGATACAGAGTTTGCTAGAGATATGATCCCTGATGGGGGTAACACCTTGGTGATCTGCGCAGCGGCGAGCAAGGCAGAACGAAATTGGTTGCCCGAGCGCTACGCAGCAGTGGCCGATCATGCAACTGAGCAAGGGTATCGAGTGATATTGTGCGGCGGCCCTTCTGATTTGGAAAGGCAGTTGGCGAAAGCGATCCAAAGTATTGCTAAACATGATGTCGAGAATCAAGTCGGTAATACCACCTTGACTCAGTTACTTGCGGTGTTAAAACAGGCTTCTATCGTGCTTGCTCCTGATACTGGTCCTGCACATATGGCTGTGACACAAGCAACACCTGTTATCGGCCTTTATGCTCATTCTAATCCAGGTCGTACAGGGCCTTATACTTGTTTAGATTTAGTCGTTAGCGTTTACGATGAAGCCATAGCTTCGCAGGTTACTGGTGATATAACTTGGGGGACTCGCGCTAAGGGAGCACATTTGATGGAGATGATAGCGGTGGAATCTGTGATTGAGCGATTTAATCTGCTCTCGCAACGATTAAGCCGCTAATGGTAAACTTGGCCATATATGCTGCTTGCTCAAGGACGAAGATGCAAGCAATTGACCTAATTTCATCTGGTTGTTTAATGCGTTAAGCAATAGGGATATATTTGATGTCGGTGACGCCAAAATTTCTGTTTGTCCCAGTTTCCTCTGAAGAGGGGATTGGTGAGTATATGCGATCATTGATAGTTGCCGATGCGGTTAAGGAGCGTTGGCCTAATGCCTTGGTTCAATTTGTGCTGAGTCGTCACGCTCCTTACGCTAGCACCTGTCCCTATCCTGTTGCATTACTCGATGATACGCCAACTAAAAATATAAAAGCGGTTAATGATTTTGTTTCATATTTTCAACCCGATTTTGTCATTTTCGATGCTTCGGGTAGACGTTCTCAGCTGGTTCACGCGAATGAGTTGGGAGCGAAAGTGATCTTTCTGAGTCAGCATAAGCGTAAGCGCAGCCGCGGGATGAAAATACTAAGGGCACGAGTCACCGATAGTCATTGGGTTGTGCAACCTGAATTTGTTATTGGTTCGATTAACTGGATAGATAAGTTAAAGCTACGTTTTATCGGCAAGCCTGAACCCACAATCACCGGGCCCATCTTTGTTTCTCCCAATAGCGTTAAGCAGACACAGTTGCTGGCGGCGCATGATTTGAAGCATGGAGAGTTTTTTCTGTTTAATGCAGGCTCGGGTGGTCACAAAAATAGTGGTGGGTATGTTGTCGAAGAGTTTGCTAATGCAGCAAGAGCCCTTTTTAAGGCGACCCAAATCCCTTGCGTGATGATTTATGGCCCCAATTATCCAAGTGAAATGTCCGAGTACGAAGGGGTTATAGCGATAAGAGAGCTAGTCCATAGTGATTTTATCGACTTGTTAGATGCCTCAAAACTAGCGGTATTGAGTGGCGGTGATACTTTGTTGCAAGCAATCGCTCTTAAGAAGCCAACCCTATCGGTTGCTGTGTCTAAAGACCAGTATCACCGACTAAGTGTATGTGAGAACAAGGGTTTGACCGTATGCAGTGATAATAATACTGCGGCAATCACTCGCGGGGTTTTAGCTCTACTCGATACGCAGCGCTTGTCTTTACTCGAAGCTGCATTAACTCAATGCTCTTGTGTTAATGGATTAGATATCGGCATGAATATTATTAGTGAACTATTTGAAAGTAAGTTTGGAGTGCGGCAATGAGAATAGCTATAGCAATTGATAGCTTGGCTGGTGGTGGCGCAGAGAAGGTTATGTTGACTCTCGCGAAAGAGTTGACTGAATCGGGCCATGAGCCTCATTTTCTAGTGATGTCCGATGATGTCGCATTTGATATACCTAGTTATCTGCCGATCCATATTTGTTTCGATAAAAAAGATAGTGATTTCAATCGTTTTTGGCATTTGACTCCAGCAGTCACCAAGCTATCGAATAAGATCAAAGAGATAGAGTCTAAGATTGGCAAGTTTGATCTATTTTTATCCAATTTAGACAAGACCAATCGCCTTATGGCTAAAACAGGCGTCGCGCCGCTGTTTGTGGTGGTGCATGCATCGGTGGAAGAGGAGCTAGCTCGTCATGCTAAGCTTGGGCCCTTTGCGTATTTGAAGAAGTTATGGGCAAAGAAAGCCTTAAATGGTCATCATCTCGTCACAGTGTCTCAAGGGATTGCCGATGAAATTACCCGGACAAAGCGAATCTCGCCAGCCTCTATTCGATGTATTTATAATCCGTTCGAGTTTGAGGATATTACCGAGTTAGCACAGCAGGAAACTCAAGGAATACCCGATGGTGACTACCTGATCCATATAGGTCGTTTTGTTAAACAGAAGCGTCACGATATTCTTTTTCAATCTATCGCGAAGATGAAAAGTCAGCTCCCGGTAGTGCTCTTATGCCATAACCCTAAGAAGGCGCTAAAAGCTGCGCAAAAATATGGGGTGGCGCATCGAGTGGTGATCCCCGGATTTCAACCTAATCCATTTCCTTGGATCAAGCATGCCAAAGCGCTCGTACTGAGTTCGGACTTTGAAGGGTTACCTACGGTATTAATAGAGTCCTTAGCCTGTGGGACGCCTGTTGTGAGTACCGATTGTCCTCACGGGCCTAGTGAGATATTAACTGGTGAATTAGCTAAGTTTCTGGTTCCGCGACGAGATCCGCAAGCATTAGCCGATAAAGTCGATCAACTTTTGATGGCACCGCCGTCTGTAGCTAACGCCGATATTTTGGCGAAAGTATCAGCGACGCGAATTGCCCAAGAGTATTTGGCTTTAGTTAAATAATTATTGAAGAGTTTGTGTGTGGGGGAGAGTTGTGGTGAATAGAGCCAACAAGCGTTATCTATTTTATATAGCGCAAAATTATTCATACGCCATGTTGAGGCCATTGCAACAGGTGATTCTGGCTAGAGGTGACGAAGTAAGCTGGTTTCTCGAGGGGAAAGAGGTCGATGGGGCATTCTTAAAGCCGAGTGAGACCCAGTTGCTTTCTATTGACGATGTAAAGGCTTGGCGACCCGATGCGGTCTTTGTTCCTGGTAATGTGGTTCCCAGCTTTATTCCTGGCGTTAAAGTCGGTGTGTTTCATGGTTTTAATGCGGGGAAAATGAATCATAAAGGACGTGAAGATCACTTTGAGATCCGCGATTGCTTTGATCTGTATTGCACCCAAGGCCCGGCGACGACTCTACCATTTATTCGCTTAGCCGAAAAATTTGGCACCTTTAAGGTGGCTGAGACTGGATGGCCAACATTAGATCCTATGTTCACTGACAATGTTGATAATCCCTATAAGCGTGATGGTGATAATCGTCCTACTATTTTGTTTTGCTCCACATTTTCTCGCAGCCTATCTTGTGCTCCCGTGGTTTTTGAGCAGATTAAAGCTATGTCTCTGCAAGGAGATTGGCGCTGGTTAGTGCAGTTTCACCCTAAAATGAGCAAAGAGATTGTCGAGCGTTATAAATCGCTGGAAAACGAGAATTTAACCTTTGTCGAGACCGACAATGTACTGCCATTGCTGCAAGCTGCAGATGTGATGTTGTGTGATACCTCATCGATATTGATTATGTTCTTGCTACAGGGAAAGCCTGTGGTCACGTTCAATAATCATACTCAGAGAACCCATTTAGTAAACGTCGAACAGCTGGAAGATATTCAACCTGCCTTAGAGAAGGTGCTGACACGTCCGCCAGAACTGATGGCCGAAATTGAGCAATATTGCGATGAGATCCACCCTTACAGAGATGGCTATTCTAGTGAGCGAGTGCTTGCTGCCACAGACAAGCTGATTGAGAATGGCATTGCCGATCTAAAACCCAAACCGCTGAATTTACTACGCCACTTTAAAATGCGCAGGAAACTTGGTTATTGGAAATGGTAAAGGTTAGATGAAGTCACCTTGGCAAGAGGTATTACTTGCCAAGGGCTTGATTATAAAAAATACAGGTCTAATTTACCGCGCCTTCATTCTCGCATAACTTAATATACTGCTGAGCAATATAGTGACTTTCGACCTTTGCTCTTATTTCAAGCTGAGTTAATGATGGTGGGTTGTCCAGGCACTCCAGTGCCTTGGCCGCCAGTTGTTCTGGGGCGCGACAGGGCACAAGATATTGAGCTAAATCACCCGTTAAAATTTCGCTTGGTCCATGAGGACAATTCGTACTGACCACTGGGGTGCCACAAAGTAAGGATTCAATCAGCACCGTAGGCAAGCCTTCGAAATCAGAGCTGAGCAACATTAATTTGGCTTTGGCAATCCATGCATAAGGATTACTTTGGAAGCCGGGTGTGATTATTCGATCCTCAACACCGTATTTTTTAGCCAGTTTTCGTGCCTTCTCTGGACGATTTGTCAGTAACACAAGTTTTGGCGCAGAAGGCATGGCTTTCAAAGTTTGAAAGAGAATATCTAAGCGTTTTTGCCGTGTGACTCGACCAATATGGATCATAAAGGGTTCATCAGGTATTCCTGGGACATTTTCGTTAACTTTTTGCTCGATCTCATCTATTCGAAAAGGATTATAGATACTTTGCACGCTTATAGGTTTTAACCAGCGCGTGTTTCTCAATTCATCGGCAATACCATCTGATACGGTAATGATACGTTTGCCTATCAGAGCCTTGGCTTTTTTCCAGCGACGATAAAAGTGAGTTGGCCCTCGTTTAAACTCCATCAGTAGTTCTTGTTTTAGGGCGCAATGACAAAAGTAGTAACAAGGATCGAATTTACAACCACTGACGACGAGATCGCAATCGGTAGAGTTGCTGAGAAACAAAGAGAAATTACCCACTTCATTTTCAACATCTTGCACGACTTGCTGTAAGCGTTGCTGTTGATTAGCCAGAGAGAGTGATTTTTGAGATTCAAACACATAATGAATTTTCACGTTCTGCGGGGGGGTAAAATCACCGCCTCGATTAAAAATGAAAAGATGTACCTCTTGTCCAGCTTCTTGTAATACTTCAGCTTGAGTTAAAGCAACTTTAACCGTGCCATTAGCAAACAGATTATGGCAAAAAATAGCAATTCTTTTCATTGGTCGACTCTTTATATTATCTCAATGCTGCGCATTATACTCATTGCAGAATTTAAGTGATAAGGTTTGCTTAAAGATTTTCCGATCAGCACACTCCTAATCATTAACTTAAGCGAAAATGGGGTTACGCGAGTCATCTGCATTTGTGGCTAAGTGTTGAATCGTGAGTCGCGGCGTTAGGCACCGTGAAAGATTCCCATCGCGGGTCAAAGCAGGTAAAATCCTGCATTAAAATAACTGTCTAAAATCAACTGTGTTTCAAACACCAATAGGTTCAGTTTTGCACACTAGAGCAATATACCCAGGAACATTCGATCCAATCACCAATGGTCATGCCGATCTCATTGAACGGGCGGCAAAATTGTTTAAGCATGTTGTCATTGGTATTGCGGCTAATCCTTCTAAACAACCCAGATTCAGTTTAGCTCAGCGAGTTGAGCTGGTGAAGCTGGTGACGGCTCACTTGGACAATGTCGAAGTGGTTGGCTTTAGCGGATTGCTGGTGGATTTTGCTAAGGAGCAAAATGCCAGTGTGTTAGTGCGTGGACTAAGAGCCGTGTCTGATTTCGAGTATGAATTTCAGCTTGCGAATATGAATCGCCGTCTAAGCGCTGATTTAGAAAGTGTGTTTTTAACCCCCGCCGAAGAGAACTCTTTTATCTCCTCGACACTTGTAAAAGAAGTGGCATTACATGGTGGTGATGTCAGTCAATTTGTTCACCCAGAAGTGACCAAAGCGCTTAAACAAAAGGATTAAGTGGTTAGTTATGCTGAAAAAAATACAAAGTTTAACGGTAGGCATGTTTGCTGCTGTTAGCCTGTTTCTATCTTTGGGGGCCCATTCGGCACCCTGGGTGGATGTTTCCGATGTTTATCTTAGAGCCGATATCCAAGCATTAGCGGATGAAGGGGTGATCACAGTTCCTGTGAATACCTATCCCTTGATGTGGTCTGGTATTGGTGTCGACCTTAACAAAGTTGAGCCTTCAACGCTAACCCCTGCCTTAGCGGAAGCCTTTGCTCGAGTGAATTACTATTATCAAAATGCGATTAATAATCGGGGAAATTCGAGTATTAAGGCTGCAGCGGCAACCGACCCCGCTCGTTTTCAGCATTTTGGCTCAGATTATCGTGAGCAAGGTGAAATCAAAGCGTCTCACGAGTATGTCGGCGAGCGTTTCGCTTTCAAAGTCGCCGCATCAGCCAATTATGATCCTTTTGATGAAAAAGAATTTCGTCTTGATGATTCTTATCTAGCGGTGGCGTTAGGGAATTGGATGGTTACAGCCGGTGCCATAGAGCAGTGGTGGGGCCCCGGTTTTGACTCCGCCCTGCATAGATCAAATAACGCTAGACCTAGACCGTCAGTGATGTTGAGCCGAAATAATGCGGCTGCATTTGAAACTCCTTGGCTTTCTTGGATTGGTCCTTGGACCCTAACAGCTGGGGTCGCCATGTTAGAAGAGGAACGCGCGGTTCCTGATACCTTGCTGTGGAATTTTCGAGGCACACTACGCCCTTTCAAACAGCTAGAGATAGGCTTTTCCTGGTCGACACAGTTTTGTGGTGATGGCCAAGAATGCAGTCTTGAAAGTGCATTGAAGTCGATAACGGGTCAACGTGATTGTCGCGATGCTGGTGAGGGTGGATGCACTAACTATGGAAATCAGGTCGCGGGTTACGATATTCGCTATAGCGACACTTGGTTTAACGTCCCCGTTGGGGTTTATTATGAGCGTACATGCGAAGATGCCAAGAGCGCAGCACCTTGGGATATCGTCGATTGTGGCCATTTTGGCGGTATAGATACCCGCTTTAATTTTGATAGTTCACAATACAAACTGTTTTTTGAATACACGGATACCATGGTGGCTTGTGGCTTGGACCCCAATAGCCTTAACTGCATGTATGAACATAGCGACTATCAAAGTGGTTCTCGTTATTATGGCCGTGCTTATGGCAGTACCTATGATAGTGATGCAAAAGTGTATGCCCTTGGCTTAATTGGTCAGTTTAGCAATAGCCGCGGTATTACCTCTATCTTACGCTATGCCCAACTAAACAAAGATGGTGCTAATCGAGGTGGAGGCTGGGCGCCACAGCCGTTAAAAGAGGATCTGTTGATGCTAGAGCTCAGTTATCGTATGCCAATTTGGCAGGGGATGATGAGTGTTGGCGGCACCGTATCACAGTCTGAGTTTGAAACCTTAGATAAAGATACCAACGCCACCCTATTTGGCACCTACGAGTATCGCTTTTAATCCTTGATAAACCTTATCGGGTTCTAGCATGACGGTATTTCATCATGTTAGAACCCTTGTTACACGCTCTTAGCGTGTCTGACACAAACCGCAAAATACCGTGGTTCTCTGTCCCAGTTTTATTTCACTTAGTAAGTTGCCACACTGAGTACAGGTTTCACCACCGCGACCGTAGACATGCAGTTTCTGGGCAAAATACCCAGGTTTTCCCTCCGCATTGGTAAAATCTTTTAAGGTGGTACCGCCTTGTTTTATCGCATTGGCTAAGATCTGCTTAACCTCCGCCACCAGAATGGTCAACCGCTCGGTATCGACTTTGCCTGCCTCTGCCTGTGGATGAATACCTGCGGCGAAGAGTGCTTCGTTAGCGTAGATGTTACCCACGCCCACCACGATATGATTGTCCATTAGGCAGAGTTTAATCGCCTTTTTTTTGCCTTTTAATGCTTGGCTTAAATAGTCCAGATTAAAAGCCGCTAACAGGGGCTCTGGCCCTAGTTTCGACAGTAACGGATGGGCTTCCTCGGGAAGCTCACACCAGAGCCAGGCGCCAAAGCGCCTCGGATCGTTAAACCTTAATATTTTGCCACTAGCCATCTCGAGATCGATATGGTCATGTTTCTCAATAGCGGCCGTTTTAGGTAGAATACGCAAGCTGCCTGACATGCCTAGATGCACTATTGTGGTGCCAGCATCGGTATCAATGAGTAGGTATTTAGCACGGCGGCGCACATTTCGTATGGTTTGACCGACAATTTGCTGGGCGATATCGGGAACTGGCCAGCGCAGTGATGGATTGCGTACAGTTAAACCTGTCACCTGCTGGTCGATAAGGTGAGGCGTGATCCCTTGGCGAGTCACTTCAACTTCTGGTAATTCTGGCATGCTGCTCTCTATTGGTGGTTTGCATCGATCACGGGTTCGAGTGTACCGCGTAAGCTGGGAGGGATTTGATACCAGTTTCCGACAGGTGACTTGAGTAATCCATGTTCGGGATAGATTAACCACAATTGTGGCGTTGCGATATCTTCTACTTGGATCACTAACTCATGTGCCCTTGACTCTGGCGTGATCAGTTTTTCGATGGGAGAGACTAATATCTTACTCCAAGCCTCGGCCCAAGCGTCACAATTGAGGATGCTTGGCTCGCATTGCCAAGAGAAACCACCCTGACTTAGCCACAAATCATCATATTGCAACTGATACAAGGGAGCCGCTTTATCAAATAGTGGTGTTGCATCATCGGGTAGCGAGGGAGTCTCTCGGTCTAAAAAGGTGAGGATCGCAACCATAGCAACGGAGGCGAAAATGATGATGTTATTCCACTTTTTACGAGATAATGCCATCGCTGATTTAGCTCAATTGATATCGATAATGATAATGAGTTTATCACCGAAAAAGCGCGAGGGCATTACCCGCCGGTTGCATTCATGAATCGTAAAATTTGTACCTCCCCTTCATTGCCAAACACATGCTCTTTAGGTTTGAGTTTGATGGCATCGAGAATCGCATGTTTTAACCGTTCGATATCACCAGGGGCTTCGCGTACGATAGCTTTTAGATCGACCGAGTGCTCATTGCCTAAACATAATAGTAAGCGGCCTTCGACCGTCACACGGACGCGATTACATTCATGGCAAAAGTTATTGCTATGGGGAGAGATAAAGCCCACATGTATGTTACTGCCAGGCATGGTGTAGTAGCGAGCGGGGCCGCCTGTGCGTTTATCGGACAGGTGTAAAGGATATCTTTGCTTGATAATGGCTTTTACTTCATCGCTGCTGCAATGACGACTCTTTTTACGTTCATCAATGACCCCAAGAGGCATCTCTTCGATGAAGGCGATATCAAGTTCACGTTCGCGACAAAACTCAATGAGATCCAGTACTTCGTCGTCGTTCTGTCCACGTAAGATAACCGCATTAATTTTAATGCGCTCAAATCCAGCGGCCTTTGCTGCGTCGATACCCTCGATCACTCTTTCCAGTTTGCCATTACGGGTCAGTTGCGTGAAGAGTTCTGGTTTTAAGGTGTCTAGGCTAATGTTGAGGCGACGCAGTCCCGATTGACGCATCTTATCGGCAAATTTAGTTAGTCTTGAGCCATTAGTTGTCATCGACAGCTCTTGCAAGCCGGGGAGATTGCCCAGCAGCTTGACCAGCTGATCGCAGTCGGTTCTAACTAAGGGTTCACCGCCAGTTAGTCTTATTTTTTTTACGCCAAGTTCGGTAAAGGCTTGGCCTATCCACGCAAGCTCCTCCAAGCTTAAAACCTGCTCTCTATCGAGAAAACAGGGATCTTCGCTCATGCAGTAAACGCAGCGAAAATCGCATCTATCGGTGACCGATAGGCGTAAATATTCTACGGTGCGGCCAAAGGTATCAACAATCAAACTCATACAAGATCACCTAATACGGCCAGCATCAATAAGTGATGCTGGCCTGGCTAATATATTACTTATAAAAGATCCGCAAAGGGCTGAATATAGACGGTATCACCTGGAATAAGCAGTTCATCTTGCTCGCCAATGACGATGAGACAGTTGCCTTTGACCATAGAGCTCAACATCCCCGAGCCTTGGGCGCCGGTGCTGGTGACATGCAGTCTGCCATCGGAGGCCAAATGATAGACGCCACGGGTAAACTCGGTGCGTCCCTCTCGGCTGCGTAAGTTACAATCGGCAACTGCTGGCAGCATAGTTGGCGCCCATTCAAGTTCACCAGCAAGCTTGCGCAGAGCCGGTTGTACAAATTGCATAAATGAGACCATCACGGCAACTGGGTTACCTGGCAAACCGAAAAATAGACTATCGCTAATTTGACCAAAGGCTAGCGGGCGTCCAGGGCGCATATTGATGCGCCAGAAGTTGATTTGGCCGACTTTGGCGAGGGCCAACTTAATGAAATCTGCATCGCCTACCGACACACCACCGGAGCTGATCACGACATCGGCTTGAACTGCAGCACCTTTTAAGGCGTCGATCAGCGCTTCTTCAGAGTCATGAATAATGCCAAGATCAATCACTTCACAACCAAGTTGCTTAACCATTGATTTAATCGTGAAGCGGTTTGAATCGTAAATACAGTTGGGTTTTAACGGCTGCCCTGGCTGACACACTTCATCGCCAGTAGAAAACACGGCTACACGCGGCTTTCTGTAGACGGGGAGTTGACCAAAGCCAAGCGAAGCTAGCATGCCTTGATGAGCGGCTTGCAATCTATGTCCTGCGGCAAGTGCGGTTTGATCTTTGGCGATATCTTCACCTGCTTGGCGAACATGCTGCCCAAGTGCGATAGAGCCTGAGAAGCTAACGCTATCGTCATCTTCCTTTGCAAGCTCTTTCATCTGTATGGTATCGGCGCCAGCAGGAATGGGCGCGCCTGTCATGATCCGTACTGCTTCACCGTCATTTAGCGTATGCTGGTAACTATGCCCTGCCATCACATCGGCAACAATTTTATAACTGTCTAACATAGGCTCTGAGTATTTAAATGCGTAACCGTCCATTGCCGAATTAGTGTGTTGCGGCACATCGACAGGTGAGATTGCATCATGAGCAAGTACACGACTACTGCTTTCATCTAAGGCGATGGTTTCTACTTCTGTAATAGGATTCACATAGGAGAGGATCTTATCGATTCCTTGCCTTACAGACAGCGTCTTGCTGGTATCTAGCTCACAGCCACACTCAGGGGCTAGGGGAAGTGACGGTGCGCATGGTTGCCATTGATTAGCATATTCGATGACAAAGTCAGCTATCTGCTCGACATTATTGATATCTAAACGCCTTAGATCTGAAGGCAGCTGAGTGTCATCGCAACACGCTATCGCTTGAATGTTACTGTCTTGGGTATGGATGAAAGGTTTGCCATGGGATGCACGGTGTAATTCAATTTTCGGTAGCTCTAGCTTTTTAAAGCCTTCGACTAATACCAGATCAACCTTGTCTTGTTCTATCTGCTTAAGTAGATGAGGCAATGAGGGGGCTTCTTTGACCAAGTCCTCGGTCATTAACGCCCAGCGAACATGTGACGCGACCAGCATCTGTCTTGCGCCAGCTTTACGCATTTCATAACTATCTTTGCCCGGAATATCGACATCGAAGTCATGGTGAGCATGCTTAATGACCGCTAAGCGTAAACCACGGCGATTGAGTTCAGGGATCAATTTTTTCAGCAATGTCGTTTTGCCTGTGCCGCTATAGGCACAAAATCCGAGAACGGGGATCGACAGTGGATTGTTAAACGGTATGCTCATGTAGACCTCAAATTTAGTTGGCAATTGCCTCAGAAAGTTGTTGTTTTTGTTCTGGCGTATTGACGTTTACGAACGCATTGGGTTGGTCGGGAAACTCACACACAACACAATGATGCTTGGCATACCAGAAGTCGATTTTACGTTCGCCCGCATCTAAGAAGGCTTTCATCGATGTCCGCAGCTCAGGCTTCATCAGTAACACTACTGGTTGCTCCCGTTTGCCATCACTGGCAACCGCCATTTCTGCATTATTTTCTTTGATCTTTGCCAGCATGCGTGGGACTAAGTCCAGCGGTAACAGCGGGCAATCGCAAGGCACGACGAGTAGATAATCTGCTGTGGTGTGACCAAGTGCGGTGATCATGCCGGCCAAGGGACCTAAGTACCCAGAGTCTTCATCACTTAATACTTTAAAACCAAATTCAGCATACTGGTTTTGGTTGCGGTTGGCATTGATCAGGATCGCTTTCACCTGCGGTGTAATTCTGTCTATGGCGTGTTTTATCATTGGCTTGCCATTGAGCTCGACCAAGCCTTTATCGTTTCCGCCCATGCGTCTTGCCATGCCTCCGGCAAGGATCACCGCATCAATTTGCTGTGACATATCTCAGTTCCTGCTTAGGTTGATGTTGGTTAAAAGCCGATATTGTCGCATCTTGTTTATCTGTGGTGATAATCTGCTGATCGCAAATATGCCAGCTCTGATCACAAAGACTCGTTAAAGAGCAGCTTTGGTGGCTGCTAATGAGCATCCCCGTGCCTTGTGCCTTTAGGTTGCTTATCATGTTAAGCACTAACTGCTGTGACAACTGATCCATGTTAGAGGTCGGCTCGTCGAGCATCAATAGCTTTGGACGCATAATCCAGGCTCGAGCTATGGCTAGCCGTTGTCGCTCTCCACCCGATAAACTCGATGCTTGTTGCGGAATGAGTGAGCCAAGTTGTGCCATCTCAATTGCGACCTTGGCACGCTGCTTTATTTCAGTGCTGCTTAATTGGCAAAAAGGTTTTACATAGTTGAGATTGTACTCCACGGAGCCATCGAATAGGTAAGGGTGCTGGTGCAGATAGACAGCTTTGCCTAACTGCAGATTTCTTCTCCACCACGGTGATGGGCCGAAACCATCGGAATTTATTTTACCCTTAGTTGGTGTTTGCAAACCCGCAAACAGCTTCATTAGGGTGGTTTTGCCCGAGCCATTGTCTCCTTGCAAGTGTATGGTTTGTTGCTGAGATAGGCTGAGTTCGTCGAAACTGTAAAGATGGCGATCACCGAAGCGCATCTCAATATGGCGAGCTGTGACTTTGACCATAGCTTAGTGGCTCCTTGGCTCAGCTTTGCCTCTCAAGGTACCTAGCGTAAAGTTAAGTATCAATGAGAGGATAAGTAAAACGAGACCCAGTGCTATCGCCTGGGCAAAATCACCTTTACTGGTTTCAAGTGCGATAGCGGTAGGGATGTTACGAGTGACATCGGCAATGTTACCGCCCACCATCATTGAGCAACCGACCTCCGTAAGGATACGACTAAATGCAGCAACGATAGCCATCAATAGTGGTACTTTTAATTCTCTGCAGATAACCCACACCGAACGCAACCAAGAGGCACCTAATGTTCGAGAGGTTTCCCAAGCTCGTTTATCTACACTGGTAAAAGCGGCTTGGCTCATGGCCACTAATACAGGGGCGCAGATCATCATCTGACCTAGTATCATCCCTTTTTGGGTGAATAGCCATCTGAGATCACCAAGAGGCCCCATGCGGGTTAGCAATAAATAGACTAATAGCCCTATTACAACTGTGGGTATAGATTGTGTTGTCTGAACTAAATTGGTGACAAACCAGCGGCCAGGAAAGTGAACAAAAGCAAGAATAAAGCCTAAGACAAGTGACGGTACTAAGGTGATCGCCAGCGCTGCAAACGAGACAGAAAAAGAAACATTAACAATGGACCACACATCGGGGTCTAAAGAAAACAGCAGGCTTAATGCCTGCTGTAATAGGGCTAACCAGCCTTCACTCATTTACTATATGTTGCCTTAAATAGTTGCTCACCTTCTACGGTGTAGCTATTAATCATAGTTTGGGCTTCGTCGCTGATAAGCCAATCGCTTAATGCTTTTGCACCCTTGTGGTTAAGATCGGGATACATCTCTGGATTGATTAGGATGATTTGGTATGGGTTCGCTAACGCTGCACCACCATCATAATCGATAGCTAGGTCTAGTTTTGCTTTATAGGCAACATACGTACCGCGATCAGAAAGGGTATATGACTGCAGCTCATTTGCCATGAGTAGTGTTTTACCCATACCTTGCCCAACCGAGTGGTACCCTTTGAAAGTGGGTTCTACCTTAGCACCTTTCCATACGATTAACTCTTTCATGTTGGTGCCAGAGTTATCGCCTCGTGATACAAACCCTTCACCAGAGCTTGCTATTTTAGCAAAAGCTTCTTCAGCTGTCTTACTGCTGCGGATCTTTGCTGGGTCATTTTTAGGGCCCAAGATCACAAAATCATTTTCCATTATGCCGCGTGGGGTAATACCGTAACCTTCTTCAACAAATTTTGCTTCGGCAGCGGGCGCATGAGTCATCACAACATCAACATCGCCTTGGCGCGCTAGTTTAAGGGCTTTACCTGTACCTGTCGCAATAACCTGTACTTGATAGCCTGATTCGGCCTCAAATTTAGGAAGTAAGTTTTTAAGCAAACCAGAGTTTTCTGTACTGGTTGTTGTCGCAAGCTTAATAATTTCTTGAGCTTGCGCAGGGGTGATAGCTAAAGCACTTGCGATAACAGCAACACTAAAGATAGATTTTAGGTTTAACATTTTTGCTCCTTGGCATAATTAGAAAATGCGACTCGCCGCTTTCGCATTTGATTACATATAAAACAACCTCCTTAAAACAGCAAAAAAGGTGCCAATATTAAATTGGGCCGAATAATGTCTCAGCCTCTCACTAAAGTGTGAGATAGGTCTCAAGCTTGGTAAGATCAAGGCAGACATAATGTCTCAGAGTCTCATTCATCTGGTTCAGGGTGACCAATTAGCTGGACTTTGATGCTAGAATCAATTCCATGTGAGTCAAAATGTCCAAAAGAAGACAATATGAGCCTATCGAGTAAAGAGATAAAGCCACTACCCTCCGCGGTTTCTGTGTTGATTGTTGATGATGAACCCGGCATGAGAAGCTTTTTAAAGAAGGCTTTATCGAAGAAGTTTGCCTTGGTTGAGACCGCTGGGAGTGTCGAAGATGCTGAGCAGTTGCGTAGTCGCTGTCATTTCGACCTTCTTATTGTCGATATTCGTCTTCCTGGCCGTTCAGGTATCGAATGGGATGAAGCGCTTAATGATCAAGAACGTCGCTCAGACATTATCTTTATGACGGGTTATGCCGATATGGATGTCGCGATAAAAGCATTGAGAGCTGGCGCATCAGATTTCATTATGAAGCCATTTCACCTCGAGCAGATGATGAAGGCGGTTGATCGTTGTATCGAACGCCGTCTGCTTAAACGTGAAAACTTAATGCTACGACGCGAAGTCTCTATAGGTCACTCATCTACCATCATCGGCAGCAGTGATGGAATGATGGAAGTTAAACATGTTATTGAACGTGTGGCGCCAACCAACGCGGTGATCTTAATTGAAGGTGAGTCCGGTACGGGGAAGGAGTTGGTAGCGCGACAATTACATCTGCTCAGTGGCCGTCAAGGGCCATTTGTACCGGTCAATTGTGGCGCTATCGCACCAGAGCTCCTCGAAAGTGAGTTATTTGGTCATGCAGCTGGTTCATTTACTGGCGCCAAGGGCAATCGTGAGGGCTTATTTAGCTTCGCGTCGGGTGGCACTATCTTCTTAGATGAGATCGGTGAGATGCCACTTAAGATGCAAACGGCTCTGCTGCGCGTGTTAGAGCAGCGTACTATACGTCCAGTGGGCAGTGAGAAAGAGATTAATATTGATGTGCGGGTGCTGGCGGCGACAAATCGCAAACTGGCCGATGAAGTTGAGGCTGGTAATTTTAGACGAGATCTTTTTTACCGTCTTAACGTGCTCGATATTGTGATTCCGCCATTAAGGGATCGTCCAGAAGATGTGGTTGAACTAACTCATCACTTCACTCGGCAATTGGCCGCAGAGCTAGGTGTTAAAGAGGTGGTGTGGAGCCATGAGGATATGCTCAAGCTGCAGCAACACGAGTGGCCAGGCAATATTCGTGAGCTGCGCAATATGATTGAGCGTTGTATCTTGCTTGGTAAGCCTCCTGCGGAATACTGGAAATCACAACCTAAAGCCGAATCTTTTTGTGAGTCGGGTTACCCATTGGATTGGACTTTGAAGGCGGTTGAAAAACATCACGTGACCTCTGTGGTCGATCTTCATCAAGGGAATAAATCGGCTGCCGCACGCGATCTTGGTGTTTCTCGTAAGACATTGGACCGTAAATATAAAGAGTGGTTTGAGCTAAATCAGCCTGAGGAAGAATAAGGTGTCATTCTTCTCGCGTATCTTGGGTATTAATTGGCAGCAGATGCGGGCTAAGGTGCGCTATCGCATCTTAATTCTGACTCTATTGCCTATTTTACTCACCCTAGTGAGCCTAGTCTTTATCACCATCTATTGGAATATCAGTTATACGGGTAAGCAGCTATTTATGAAGGTAAAGGCTGACTTAACCGTGGCTAGTAATACCCTTATTGCGGTGCAAGATAAGCAAGAGAGCCGGCTAGAATTGGTCAAGACCTCTTGGGAGTTTCAAAATGAATTTCGCAATATTGACACTGATACCAAAGCGGCACGGATTAAAATCACTGAACTTCTTGCGTCAAAGAAGAAACAGCTCAATCTGGATTTTTTGAGACTGGTTAGTGTCTCTGAAGCAGCTAGCGATCCCGATCTCAGGATGATGCTACCTAAAATCCATGAAAATGAAGCGGTATCTGGTTTGATGGTATTGGAGCCGCAACGATTAGCTAGGCTTGAGCCTAGGCTAGAACAAGAGGCGGTAATTAAGTTAGTCGATACTCCTCGTTCGCAAAAGCCAATTAAAGAGGTCGAGAAGCGCGGTATGTTGAGTCGCAGTCTGCTGCCTCTTCACAGTGATAATGGCAATTTGAGTTGGTATCTCGATGGTGGAATATTGCTCAATCGTGATATTCGAATTGTCGACCATATCCGAGATCTGGTGTACGACAAAGGGACCTTGCCAGAGCGATCCATTGGTACGGTCACCATTTTTCTCGATAACACTCGTATTAGTACTAATGTCCCCTTGCATTTTTTTCCTCAAGTTAGCGAGAAACAGGGGCGTGCTCTTGGCAGTTTGGTCTCAGAAGAGGTACGCCAGAAAGTATTGATGCAAGGGCTGATGTGGGTCGATAGAGCCTTTGTATACAACGATTGGTTTATCTCTGCTTATGCGCCGCTTAAAGATATTCGAGGTGAGCGCATTGGTATGATCTATACCGGGTTTTCGGAATCACCCTTTATCCACAACTATCTGCTTAATATTATCGAGCTCGGCACTATTTTAATGCTGGTGTTGTTGGTCTCGGGACTCTTAGTGTATCGCGGCGCTTACAGCTTATTGCAACCGATAGAGCGGATCCATCATGTGGTCAAAGCGGTGCAGTCGGGTCGCAACTTACGCATTGGTTCACTTGGGCTCGAGGAGGACAATGAGCTGTCTAATTTGGCTGAGCAGTTTGATCGCATGTTGGATCTACTGCAGCGGCGTAACTCTCAAATTCAGGCGGCTGCCGAGCAGTTAGAAGTTAAAGTTGAAGAACGAACCCGCAGCTTGCAGGAGAAAACAGAAGAGCTACAACGTAACGTCGCACTGCTAAACGAGACCCGTCAGCAGTTGGTTACCAACGAAAAACTCACCGCTCTTGGTGAGCTGACCGCGGGTATTGCCCATGAGATTAATAACCCGACGGCGGTGATTTTAGGCAACATGGAATTACTCAAGTTTGAGCTAGGTGACAAAGCTGAAGATGTGGAAGAGGAGATCGACATTGTTATTCAGCAGGTCGGCCGTATTAGTACCATTATCCGCAGTTTGCTGCAGTATAGTCGCCCTGGAGAGTTTAATGCGCCGCTGGAGATGCATCAGTTAACGCCTATCATAGAAGAGATGTTGATCTTGGTGCGCCATTCCATTCAAAAGCAAGAAGTGATACTCAATCAAGATCTCAATGCGAGCTATCCTATTGAGGTCAATCGTCCTCAATTGTTACAGGTGCTGATTAACCTAGTCGTTAACGCCGCGCATGCGATGGATGGTCAGGGACGGATCTGGATCCGAACTTATGATTGGGTACATAGAGGTGAACCTATTGGGGTTAAGATTGAGATTGAGGATGAGGGTAAAGGGATACCTGAAGAGCAACTCGGTCGTATTTTTGATCCTTTTTTCACTACGCGTAAAGATGGTACAGGCTTAGGGCTATCGCTAAGCTACGGGATTATTAAGCGTATAGGCGGAACTATCGAGGTGAGTTCAACCCTAGGCAAAGGCACTTTGTTTACAATTGGCCTGTATCACAAAGCCAAAGATGATCAATTTAATCCTCCCTATGAAGGCTTGCACTTTTCTAGCTCGATAGATAAGAAGGTTCGCAATGGATAAGTGCTCTAAATCAATGTCGGTTTAACAGGCAAAAAAAAGCCGGAATAAAGAGATTCCGGCCACAAAGAGTGTGTGAGCAATGTTGTGCTTGCGAACTCAAGGAGTGAAGCAGAGATGAAGTGCTTAACAAACTGAGTTTTGGAACGCACGTAAATAGTAATCATTATCATTTGTGTTGGCAAGGGTTTTAAGTGTAAAGATGGGCGCTTTTAATGATTAATTTATAGTTTTGTTTAAAATCAATTTGTTATCATTGATCTCTAATTCATGCTTTTGTAACCCTGAAATCTTATATCCTTGTTGAATAAGCATCTGCAACATTGCAGCAAAGCGATTGTAGGTCCTTACTTCCATTGTTTTAAACCCATTTTCTCTGGCCCAGCTCTCCTGATCGTTTAATAGGGCCTTGGCTAATCCAAGTTGCCTAAACTCAGGCAAAATAGCCCCAAGCCAGCTGTAGAACAAACCTGATTGTTCACTGTAACCAATCTTAAATCCGGCTAACTCACCTTCGATGCGAATGGTTTGAACTATCAAAGGTTTATTGTTAAGCCGTTGCAAATAGTCTTGAGCACTATAACGGCTATCAAATTCAGGTACTTGGTGGGTGAGCTTGATAATAGATTGAAGCAGTTCATCGCTAAGTTGGGTATGACGTTCGATAGTGGTGGTGTACATAGTCGCTCTCCAAACAACGACGCCATCAAGGCGGCACTCTGGCTGATTAAAAGTGCCGCGATGATATTACAAAACAACTGGTCAGGCCAGTGGGTCGTTCGTTTTTACTGGGTCGACGTGAAGGATACGCTCTTGTAGCACCTTCAATAGTACGCCGTAGGCGGGAAGGAACAGGCCTAAACTGACGATAAGTTTAAAGCTGTAGTCAACCGTCGCAATTTCTGGCCAGTTCATTGCCATAAATTCGTCTGTCGAAGCGTAAAAGGCCACGCTGAAAAATACCAGAGTATCGATGAGGTTGCCTATCACTGTCGATGCCGCTGGTGCTACCCACCACGCCCGAGCCGCTCTTAATTTGGCAAATACCGTAATATCCATTAGTTGACCAACGAAATAGGCGGCAAAGCTAGCGAAGGCGATACGAAATACAAAACTGTTAAATTCAGCCAGAGACTGGCCCCCCTGAAAGCTGCCTTGGTGGAAAAGAACGCCTATCAAATAGGAGATCACTAAAGCGGGGAGCATGGCTTTAAGGATGATCTGTCTGGCGTTTTGTTGGCCAAAAATTCTGACAGTAAGATCGGTTGCCAAATAAACAAATGGAAAGCTAAAAGCGCCCCATGTGGTATGGAAGCCAAATATCTGGAAAGGGAGTTGTACTAGGTAATTACTCGCCGAAATGATCAATATATGAAAGCTGACCAATAGCCATAAAGCACGCTGTGTCTGCGCTTGAGATAACATTAACATCTTGTGGCCTTTTTAGTGGTTAACGCGGGGTGAGGGAACCCGCTATAGGTGAATCGATACCATCCACAGCATCTAGCTCGGAGGGTGCTTAAAGTTTAGGGCGGGAGATTATAGAGAACCATTAAAAATGAGCAAGGATTATCTGCTATTTTTGTTAAAGTCTTACTTTAAATAGTGCTATCTATTTTCATAATGCAACCTAGACTTGCCTTATAAGGTTCTTTTTTACTGGAGCATTGAATGGTTTACCGATTTATATGGAGTTTATTATTGCTATGCTTGCTGTCGCTTAAGTTTGCGATTGCAGAGCCTATCAGCATCTCTATTGTAGGAGAGGAGATGACTGATTATACCAATAGGGATGGTAGTGGTTATTATTTAGACCTCGTTCGTCGTGTGTTTCCAGAGCCTGAGTTTCAACTAGAAGTTGACCTTGTACCTTTTGCCAGATCCCTCTATCTGGTGGAACAGAAACGAGCCGACATGGGTTTAGGGGTTTACTTAGGCGATGTGAATGTCTCCTATTATAGTCGTGAGCCTGTAGAAGTAGATAAAGTCGATGCTGCAGTTACCCCCGAATTGGCGGCGATGTGGAAAGATGTATCTAGTCTGAAACGGAAGAAAGTACAGGCGATGCTAGAGTACCGTTTCGATAGTTTTGTTAGTGTTCCCATGTATTATGAAGAGAGTAGTGACCTGTTACAGATGCTCAATCATGTCAATTCTGGTCGTATAGATGCGGTAATGGATTATAAAGATGAAATGGAGAAGCTAGCGACTAAGCTCTCTCATCCTCGTCAGTATGTGATCATCGAAAATGTGCTGAGCCCGGCAGTATATTTTGTGTTTCCGCAAACTCCCAAAGGTGAGCGACTTAAGGTGATATTTGATAGCAAGATGGATGAACTGATCCAGTCAGGAGAGATAGATAATATTTTTCATAAGTACATGCCTAATCGTAACCGTATCCAATAGGCTCAACAATCATCTACTGAAATATGCTTATACTTCGGTCAAGATCGATAGTATGGTGCGCAGCTTATTTTCTAGCTCATTCCACTCGGCATCGGCTTCTGAGCCCGATACAATCCCTGCTCCCGCAAATAAGTTAATTCTGCCAGGCTCAATTAGCGCGCTGCGTATTGCCACGGCAAACTCACTGTCGTACTTATTAAAGTAGCCACAAGCACCCGCATACCAGCCCCGAGTATAACCTTCTCGTTGCCTAATAAAGTTAATGGCTGACTCTTTAGGTAGGCCTCCTACTGCGGGAGTTGGGTGTAAGGCCTGGAGAATTTGAAAGTCATTCACCCCCGCTTTCAATTCAGCCCTAATGGAGCGGTGCAAATGCTGAATATGGCTAAGTTTAAAAATCTTAGGAAATTCATCGGCCCCCACATAATTACTCAGCGGCGTCAGCGCATCGACAATATGTTCACGAACGAGTTGGTTTTCATGGCTATTTTTTGTGTCGTCGAGTAGCTGCTGCGCCAACATAATATCTTCATCTTCATTCAGCCCTCTAGTGGTTGTTCCCGCTAGTGCCTCGGTAAAGAGTTCTCGCTGGCAGCGCCGATAGAGGCGCTCTGGCGTGCAGGAAATAAAGGCGCTGTCTGGACTGAACTGAAAACCAAATTGAAAACTGTTTTGATTACGACCTTGCCAGCTGGCAAGTAACATCCAAGGATCCACTCTTTCGTTGATTTCGAGTTGGGTCAATCGAGACAGTACGACCTTAGGCGTATCCTTAATAAACTTAGCTTGAGTGACTTGATTGACCAGCTCGCTCCAGCGCCTCTGATTAGGTCGATCACTGCGACTGAGCAAATTAATCTTGTTCGGTGGAGATAAGGGCGAAGGTGATAAAAGCTCTGCCAGTGCCTTAAGCGCTAATTGACGTTCAACTTCGATGTCATTGAACTCAATATTAAGGTTAATTAGCAGTTTATATTCGTTACCGCTTCGACGTAACTCGATACGAGGCAAGATGAAGTGCGCCCTGCCATACTCTGGCCAACACTCAGTATGGCGATCGAATGCGACTCCGCCGTAATAACGGATATCTTGATTGGTCGACAATGCTCTTTGTTGTTGATATGCGGCACAAAGCTGATTGTCATCGACGGCATCTTCAAAACTAAAGTCTTTACATGAACCTATCGCGGCGACCTCTTCTTGAGTATCGCGTCCTCTCCAATACACTCTAGGATAGCAAGATTGGCTTGCAAGCCAAGCAATCGTTGGCAATGGGCATACGGGCACCGAAAGCTGGATAATGGGTTCTCCATGTTGATGGATCTCTAATTTTTTCAGCTTATCGACTAAGGATTGTATTGCCTGCTGCGGTGAGGAAACGCTCAATAAATGCTCCAACGCTATCGAAAAATCTTGTTGTTCGTGGCGAGTAAGGCTTCATGCCCATTATGGATGAGACTTATTACTATTGGTAATAAGAATCTTTACCACAAACTAATGCGCCAGCAAAAAACTGTCAAGTTACAGCTTTTTAAGCTGTGAACTTGACCAAAAAATCGTTTTTTCTTTCGAATTATATCCTAGTCAAAATGTGAGTTATTTTGTCTTTTGATGTGCGCAGGCGGGACAAAATGTCCTTACTTGATATGTTCATTCACTGACGAAGTTCAAATTAGTCGATCTGGGTTGGTTTTTGTTTTTTACTTGCTTGTTTAGTCGGAGCCAAGGCAGAACAATGTTATCCATTGAGTACATAACAACATGAATGAACAATGAAATTGAAACAGAAAGCGATGAAGTTATCACTGGTTGCTATCGCAGTGGCTAGCAGTAATTGGGCGTTAGCTGATGATGTCGATAGGGCGCCAATTTTAGATGTTGCCGAAGTTATTGTGGTGACGGGTGAACAGCCTACTGCACAGCAGCAAACAACGACCTCTTGGACGATTAATGAAGATGAGATTAAAGCGCTAGGGGCGCAGAGTTTAGATCAGATCTTAAAAAATGCTCCAGGCGTCTATGTCAGAGTCGGTGGTCAAGGTACTCCTAGAGTCGATGTTCGAGGTTTTAAGGCTCGCCACGTTATTTATCTCATCAATGGTGTTCCTGCAAATGGTGCTGAAGATGGTCAGTTTGATCCTAGTGTCATACCTGCAAGCCAGATTGCCTCGATCACCATATCCGTAGGGCCGACTTCGGTGCTTTACGGACCCGGCGGAGCGGGTGGGGTGATCAATATTCGCACTAAAGAGGGGGATGATGCGCCCTTATTGTCAGGTCATTTAGAGGGCGCTGAACATGACACTTTCAATGGGGATGTTACCCTTGCTGGTGCTGGCGATAAATGGCAGGGATTGGTATCCGTTTCTAGTCAGAAAACCGATGGTTGGTCGGTCGCAGGTGATCAGCCTGATAATGCATTACAAGCAGGCGATACCCGTTTAAATTCCGACAAAGGCATAACAAGCTTGTTTGCACAGGGAACCTACTGGCTGTCAGATCGCACTCAATTTATGGCAAACCTGAGTTATCGTGAGGGCGATTGGGGTAAACCTGCTGTAGATGGTACGACCGATGCGAAGGCGAAGTTTGAGCGTGTCGATGATTATGATTCCCATACGGTTCAGCTAGGTATGGCGCATCAGTTTAATGACTTGATGACACTACGTGGTTTTATTTATCAAAATCAGAGTGATGTTTTAGAAAATCGTTATGTCGATGCTAGTTATAAAGTCTTGGAGCAGACCCAAGATGGTCGTTCGACCGTTAATGGTGGAAATGTACAGCTAATTACAGATTTTGCCGATGGCCAGCTGTTAACTGGGTCGGTTATTGCTGAGCGCCAAAGTTGGGAGTCGATTAGCGAGGCTGTGGATGATACCTCGGTCAACACTGGTGGTGGAAGCGGTTCCGGTTCTGGTAAAGGTTCTGGCGGCGGCAGCGGATCGGGTGGTGGCACAGGTTCTGGTGGTGGAAGTGGCTCTGGTGGCGGTTCTGCCAGCAGCGAAACCTTTGATGATGCATCATGGTTGTATACAGCCGCGGCGGAGTATCAATATCAGCAAGATGCGGTCGGACTCATTTTCGGTGGTGCATTACACCAACAAGAGCGAGTGGTAGATGATGAGTCTGATTACTCTGCCCAAGTCGCTGGTTATTGGCAGGTGTTAGATGATACCCGAGTCAACTTAGGCGTTGCTCGTAAGGTGCGTTTCCCATCGATGCGTAACTTATATTCTCTGTCATCGGGTAACGAAGGGCTAGAGGCGGAAACCTCGAAGCATCTTGAGTTGAGTCTAGCTCAAGGGCTAGGCAGTAATACAGATTTAAACATTGCAGGCTTTTATACGGATGCAAAAAACTATATCGCCAAGGATGTCGATGGTGTTTATCAAAACATGGGGCGTTATCAGTTTACGGGTGTCGATGTTGCACTGCATAACCGCAGTATCGATAAACTTGCAATTACCTTCGCCTACAGCTTCCTCGATACAGAGGATAAAGATGCGGCGCCAGGCCTGCAAACTCTCGAATATCGTCCGCGTCATCAATTTAGGTTGCAGGCTGATTATGAGTTGCCATTTGAGATGCGCATCAATATGAATATTGAGCATATTATGGGGCAAGTGTACCAGCAACAACAGAAGGTCGCCGGACAAAAGGTATTACTGGAGCAGGAGTTAGATGACTACACCTTAGTCGATCTCAATCTTATTCAACCTATTATGGGTGAGAGTCTGTCGCTCTATCTTAGAGCCACCAATTTACTCGATGAACACTATTACCAGAGTGAGGCATTACCTCAAGCAGGTAGGCAAGTCTTCTTCGGCGTGAATTGGCAGCTATAGCGCGATATTTATTATGCCGCTACTTCAATTGCGTCAAGTTAGTTTCAATTATCAAGCGGCGAGTTCATCGCTGTTTGATGATTTGGAGTTTACCTTAGCGCGAGGAGATTGCCAGCTGATTTATGGTTATACAGGTTCGGGTAAATCGAGCCTGATAAAATTGATCTTAGGGATCTTAGCGTCATCTGGTGAGCGGATCTGTGCACCCAATTTAAGCTTCGGTGTCGTTATGCAAGATCCCAACGTGCAGCTACTTAGGCAAACTTTGGGTGCAGAAGTGGCATTTGCATTGGAAAATTTAGGTGTCGATCCGGTGAAGATGCATGGTGAGGTGATCAAGGCACTCCGTCAGGTGGGGCTATTTATTAGCTTAGAAACGCCAGTGGTTCAACTCTCTTTGGGCCAACGTTATCGCTTGATGATTGCCGCTCAGCTGGTGCTACAACCCGATATTCTATTGCTTGATGAGCCCTGGGCACAGCTCGATAATCAAGGTGTGAGAGAGTTGTCGCATCTTATCGTTGAGCTAAAGTCTCAGGGAATGGCGATAGTCATAGTTGAACATCACAAGACCGCTTTTACCGCTTGTGCAACACATCGCTGGCAACTACAAAGTGGCAGCTTAATTCCCTACCAACAAGGAGAGGAACGCCAATCTCTTGCTATCGTCGATTCTCGTTTGGTGACAAAAGCGAGCGGCGCAAATATGCCGTTAATCTCGAGTCGTGGCTTTAAGCTGCGGTTTGGCAAAAAGAAGTTCCTACTGGAAACCGAGCAACTGATTCTGCATGCGGGTGAGATAGTCGGCTTAATTGGCGATAACGGTACAGGTAAAAGTACCTTGCTTAAGTGTTTGGCGGGTATTCAGGCCGATGTGGAACATCTCGATGTTAAGGTCTTAGGTAAGCGTCCTAAGCTTGGAATTTACGGACATTCCTTAGCATTACTGCATCAAAGACCGAGTAGGCAACTTTTTGAAACGACTGTGATAGAGGAGATGCAATTTAGCCTTAAGCGTTATGGTTTTCCTCTTGAGCGCGCCATTGATATGTTAGCTCGTTTAGGATTAACGACTTTAGCGGAGGAGTCACCACATAAGCTTTCCTATGGACAGCAGCATCTGATCGCACTAGCTTCGTTGGCATGTTTACAACCTCAGATTTTACTTCTGGATGACCCATTTGCTGGTTTAGATAATGCCAGCTTTGCCAAGGTTGCTCACCTTATTTTAGATCTCAGCCAACAAGGTACTGGTGTCGTGATAGCGAGCCACAGGCCATTGGGTCAATTTCCCTTAGATAAGATTTGGCATATTAGTCAGAAATGTCTGCAAACTTGCCTACCAGCTGAATTTGTCGATGATCACTATCGAGGTGATCAGGGTTATGCCCGTGTGGGTTAAACAGCGTCGCTCTCGTATGCCACTAGCCAATACCTGCTGTGTCGATAGCGGCTACTATCCCATTCGAAACCCTTTACTCTGTGCCGTTTGCATGCTGTTTTGCTTAAGTCTATCTAGTTGCGCCTTTTTTCTCGCCACTAAGTTGTTGCCGTCGATCATCTTAATTAATACGGTCTTGCTCATTCATGGATATTTTATGGGGGGCAAGTTCAGGGGATTGTTACTGCTGTTTAGTACTCAGCTGGTCTTTACCGTATCTTTGTATCTCTTGTTACATGACGTAGGGCGGGTGAGTGAGGGGGCGATGGCTGTGGTGAGGATCCTACTGGCTATCGTGCCAGGTTGGTGGTTATCTATGACTTGCGCACCACATCGCATTGGAGAGGTACTCAGTTGGTTTTTACCTCATAAATGGGCTTTTGTTATGGCGGCGAGTTTTAGTTTACTGCCCTATATGAGTCGTGAATTAAAAGAGATTTATCAGATGCAGGTGATGCGCGGAGCTCGTATAACCCCCAAGGATTTGTGTCGCCCTACAAATTGGAGTGAGCTTATCTATTGTGTGCTCTACCCCTTATTGATTTTGCTACTTAAGTTATCCAAACAGATGGCATTAGCTGCTCAGCTACGCCGTTTTGGTCAGCATAAAAAGCCGACACACTGGCCAGATTAGAGACGTTTTATAATATGAATAATAATGGTTTTACCCTTCAGGATGCCCTGTTCATTGGTTTCGGCGCCACTTTGTTGGTGGCCTTGAAAGGAGTGTTACGGCTTAAGTTAGGGCTCACTGGTCACTCAATGTTTTTGATGAGTTTCTTTTATCTGATCTGCTATGGCGCTGTGCAGAAGAGGGGCGCGATTAGCATTTGTGGGCTACTCGCTGGAATGATGGCGATGATGTTAAGCGTGGGCAAAGGCGGGCCGTTTATCTTGGTGAAGTTTGCGCTTCCAGCATTTGCCATGGATCTTTGTTTATTGGTACTACCAACAGTGATGGCGCTGAAATGGCGCTGTATTATTCTAGCCATAGTGGCCACGTTTGCATGGGCAAGCAAAGGATTCATTGAAGATCTTATAGTGGGATTCAGTATCCAGATTGCACTGCTGCACTTAGGTAAGAGTCTCCTTTTTGGCAGTTTTTTTGCCATATTAGGTGCAGTGCTCGTACCCCCAGTACTCAATCGCTTGAGAAGTCATGATCTATTAGATAGAGAGGAGCTGTAATGAGAGCAAATCAGCGGTTAAAGTCTTGGTTAGTGTGTATTGATGATACCGATGATATAGGTACCAAAGGCACGGGAGAGATTGCTCAGGAGCTCGCGGTATTGTTGTCACCAGAGCAGCGATTGAGTCGGTGTAGCTTTGTGACAAGACATCAACTCTTTGTCCATCCCGACATTCCTTACACCTCTCACAATAGTGCCATGTGCTTTCAGGTCAGGAGCTTATTGAGTGAAGAAGCAATAGTCGATATTGCCAAGGAGCATTTGATGCAAGAAAGTGCCCCTGCAGCCGATCCTGGGTTTGCGTTGTTAGATTTGCAAGCCGATATTGAACATCAGCAGCTAATCGATTTTGGCTTGCAAGCGAAGAAAGAGGTAAAAAATAAACCGCAAGCCTATGAGCTCGCTCAGCGCTTAGGTATTCACTTGTCAGAGCATGGTGGAACGGGTCAAGGCGTGATTGGCGCAATTGCAGGACTAGGACTACGACTCCATGGTAACGATGGTCGTATCAAGGGGCAGTTTAAACTCAAGGGATTAGACCAAGGAGGCGTTAATTTGTCGGTAGCAGATGTTGTTGAGCTGACCGGGGTTGATCGCGTCTTAGCCGATACTGGTGAATCATTATGTATTAAGACGCCGCTATTATTGTCGGGTAAAGTTAAAGCCGTATATCGCGATCATCAGGTCTCTCTGCTTGTTTATCAGCAAGATGGAGTTTGGCGAAATGCCCTCAAGCAGCACCTAAAACATTATTAGTTGAGGATAGTATGCAAACTTGGTTCAGTTTTAGAGATCAGCGTTGGCAGCTACCTGTTGAAGATGATGACTATTATCTGTCACGGCAGGCTGCGAAATCCTGTGCTAGTTTTATCGCCGATGATGAAGATGAGCAGGTGGATGATGTTGAATTGTCATGTGTAAATTGTGCCAATAGACGCTGGTTAATCAATGCGATTGAATGCACTGTGCTATGAGCCTCACAGCATAACGCCTTATACCAATCAGTATAAAGATCAGATGCGCTAAAATTCGCCTTTTAGGCGTTTTTTACCTGCCTACTTCTGCCTTGAATAGACTCACAAGGGAACAACCATTCTATCATCTATTCGCCTTGCATTAGTTGCCAAAAAAACCGCTGAGTAGATCACATTCTTATACTGATTGGTATTTCACTAGAGGCTGCTTTATAGCGCCTTGTTCTGACTAAACCATCTTACCCGCTACTTTTTAATACTTATCTGCAGAAGTGGCTTAAAGTTAGTGGTGATTTTTCCGCGGTGGGCATACTATTAGCGCTTTCATAAAGTGTGCTTTTTGTTAGGCGCGCTATGTTGTTATTCAGACTGGACTTGAAATGTCGGGAATGAATCCAAGGTGTTGAGTGAGTTATATGAATGACAGAGTCGGCGATACAACAGATTTGATTAAATTAGCTGTGCCACACTTACGTTTGGGGATGTTTGTGCAGGCGATTGATAGTCAAGGTCTGGTGAATATTACCAACCCAGGGCAGATCAAAAACCGAGAAACGATCAACAAACTGAGTAAAAATGGTATCAAATATGTTTGGGTCGATGTTGAGCGCTCTGCTGAAAGTTGTGGGTTAAGTAAAAAGCCAATAAAACCAGAAGTTAAAGTTAAAAAACTTAGCCGTGAGCAATCTCAAGATAAAGCCAAGCGCTTAATGGCTGAGGCCAAAGGGCTGGTGCAAAAAGTGTTGTCGGAAACCTTTGAAGGTAAGGCTATTGAAGTCGCGCCCTTTGAAGATTTAGCCGAGAACATGATCGAATCTGTGATGTTAGACGACGATGCTTTTAAGTGTATTTCGGCTCTTCGCTCTAAAGACGCCTATTTGTTAGAGCATTCAATCAATGTTGCCTTTTTGCTGGTGACCTTTGGTAAGTATCTTTCTCTCAAGCGCGATGTGTTAAAACACCTTGCTGTTGGCGGGATTTTGCATGACATTGGAAAGGTTAAAGTTGATAACAAGATACTGCATAAGCCTGGGCGGTTAACGCCTGAAGAGTTTGAGCATATGAAATTGCATCAGGTCTATGCCAAGGAGATTTTGACTGAAACTCCAGACTTGCCACAAATTAGCCGTGACGTCTGTTTGATGCACCATGAAAAGCTTGATGGTAAAGGTTATCCCAACGGGCTTAAGGGGGAACAACTGAGTCTGCATGGCAGAATGAGTTGCATCGTCGATATCTTTGACGCCTTGACTGCAACACGTTGTTACAAGGAGGCGATGAGTCCCGCCGCCGCGTTTAAAATACTGTTAAGCCTAACGCCCTTTCATCTCGACGAAAAGCTGGTATATGAGTTTATCCGCTGTGTTGGCGTTTACCCTGTTGGTTCGCTGGTGCAGTTGTCTGATGGACGCATAGGTATCGTATGGGACGCCAAAGGAAGAGACGCGCTGCACCCTATTTTAAAATGCTTCTATTCGATCAAACATAAACGCTATACCGAGGTCACTATGGTTGATCTGCTTAAAAGCGATGTAAATATTGAGCGAGGGATTTCACCGAGCTCCTTAGAAGTTGATCCGACGCCATTTTATTAGCAATAGTGCCTTAGCTGATTCCGCTATTTGTTAGTGAAAACGGATATTTGTCCATCGGGATTTAGCACTCAATAATAGCCACTCCAACTTAACGCCTAATCTATCAAGGAGGCGAAATGCAAAAGTGGCTTATTCTTTTATCTTGTGGCGTCTTCGTTGCTGCCTCTATGCTCACAACGGGCTTGGTACGTGCGTTAGTCGATCTTATTGCATTTGCGTCAATTTTGGGCTTAGTTTGGTCTATGCAAGATTCAACTAAAGTTAATAATATAGAGTAACGACCCCGCTCCTATCGAACCCCACAATAACAACCCTAATATCATAGGTTTTGCACCTGCTTGGCGCATTTTGCTAACAGTGATTCCCGCGCCGATCAGGAAGAGACAAAGGACCAAAGTACGTTTTGCTGCGCTAAAGATAACTTGATAGATATCATGTCCTTGCGGCAAGTAGTGCGCTACGGCAATGGCGACACAATAGAGCAGAATGAAATAGGGGACGGCAATTTTTCGACGGTCACCACCAAAGAGCAGAGCACTGATTAACGCCAGTGGTACGATCCAAAGCGCGCGTGCCAGTTTAATGGTTGTCGCGACAGTTAACGCCTCATCACCATAGGCTGAAGCTGCTCCGACCACAGAGGAAGTATCGTGGATGGCTATCGCACTCCAAATACCAAAGTGATATTGGCTCATCTCAAACAGATGTCCTAAGGCTGGGAATAAAAATAGGGCAATAGAGTTGAGTACAAATACCGTAGCCAGTGCGATCGCGGTTTGATGGCTATCTGCTTTAATTGCGGGTGAAACGGCCGCGATAGCGCTCCCTCCACAAATGGCGGTACCAGCCGAGATCATATGGCCCAGTTTGGCATCAATTTGGAACACTCGGCTCAGTAGCGTGCCCAGCAATAGGGTGAATACGATAGAGCCCAAGATCAAGGTGATATTGTCTGCACTGGCTTGCAGAGCGGCGTCGAGTTGAATCCCAAATCCCAATCCAATAATTGAGTAGGCTAGCAACTTCTTGGTGACCTTGCCTAGATCTATGGATTTAGGTACCAAACCTAAACTTGCCAAGGTAAAGCCCAACACCAAGGCGATAGGTGAAGAGATAATGGGGGTCAGGCTGATCAGTGCGCACAGGATGAAAACAAGCTGAGATGGATCAGATATGTTGGGTTTGAAAAAAGATCTCATCGGAAAATAATCGTGTCCTATTTTAAGAGTTTGGCAGTATAGCCTTGGCAAATCCTCTAATAAATTCAAGAACGCTTATCTAGAGATTAAATTTTTCTTATTCTAAAGCGAATGTTATGACCATGGGTTTCTTTGGCAAAGCGGCAGCATGATGCTGCCAGCTCGATTAAGAGAGTAGCAGTAAACTACCTAAACCTAAGAAGATAAAGAAACCGACCACATCGGTGACTGTCGTCAGAATAACTGATCCTGCAACGGCTGGATCTATTTTCATCTGTTTGAGTACAAAAGGGATCACCGTTCCCGATGATGCCGCAGCCAAACTATTAAAGACAATAGCAACAAAGATAATGCCGCCAAGGGGCACTGAATTGAACCAATAACTGACCACCAAGCCGATGAGCGCGCCTAACAATACACCGTTAAAGGCCGCAATTTTAAGCTCTTTATCCAGTAGCAGCTTCAAGTTACTGCGCTTCAAGTGATTAAGGGCAATACCACGTAATGCAACCGCTAAGGTTTGACTGCCTGCAATGCCGCCCATACTGGCGACGACGGGCATTAATATTGCCAGCGCCACAACCTGTTGTAGCGCCTCACCAAACAAGCCAATTACCCATGAAGCCAAAAAGGCGGTTAGCAAATTTGTGGTCAGCCAAATCGCGCGCATTCTGGCAGCGACAGAGACAGGGGTGAAGAGATCTTCTTCATCTTGCGCGGTATCAGAGGCTAGGACTTCGAGGCTTCGCTCTTTTAAGCGCTGCATTAAGGTCGAAGCGGCAATAGCCCCAATGATCTTGCCCTCTTTTTGGACAGGGTACCATGCGAAACCTGCGACAGGATTCAGGTGCTGAGCCGCTTTAGTAATATCTTGCTCATCCAATACAGGTTCAATGTCAGTGATGATCTCTGATAGTGATGTACTCGGCTCGACATGACGAAGTTGCTCTATCGTGCAGGCGCCTTGGTACTCGCCTTTTGCATCGACAGCATAGACAGCGACAAATTCTCGAGATGCGTGTTTACTTAAACGTTCCAATACGCGGCTCACTGGCGCTGTGGGACGTGAGCGCAAAATATCACTGTTAAGATAACGACCGACCGCCTCATCTTGATAGCTCAGTGCTTGCTGCATCTGCTCTGTGGTAAGCGATGCTTGCTGGTCGAGATAATCTTCGACCACTTCGTTAGGCAGTATTTCTGCAAAGGTTAGAATATCTAACTCGGAAATACGTTTTAGTAGGCCTTGCATCTGCTCGGCAGAGAGAAGATCTAAGACGTGACGAGCTGTTTCATAGTGCAGTAGATGCAGGATAGGCCAGCCACGGTCGACGGGGATCTTGCGACACAACAACGAACGATATTGATCTGTGACCGATTCTAATAGATGGGCAAGATCGGCATCGCTATATTCACTGATAAATGAGAGCGATACGGTTTCTTGTTTTTCAGGGTGACTGACAATGTCAATGACCCGAGAGAGTAAGTCATCTCTTACCTCTTCTTCGGTAAGAGGCTCATATTCAGGCATTGTCATGGAAATATCCTTATCTAAACGCGGTATCGGTTTTTATGGCGTCATTCTACAAGGGGGAGATAGTTTTACTAGCCGTTATTGAACGATTTATGTGCCATTAACCAGAAAACTTTCAGCCGGATCAACCAATACACGCTCACCCATTCCTTCACGACCAAGTAGCATTAAGTAGGTCATATCTTGACGATTACTTAAGGTTAATTCGATAGGCCATTGATTGTCACCTAATTGAAGGGTGGTTTGAATGACACAGCGTTGTTCAACTTCACCATTGGATGACTTGATGCGGCGTGAGTCAAATACGGGGGCCTTACAATGCACAGTTTGTTCTAAATTATAGATATCAGGGTGTAGGTCAAACTCCACATAGGGGCGGCCTTTCACCTTAATGCGCTTGAGGTTGTCGACATGCAAAGAGGAGGTTTTTGCTCCGGTATCTATACGTACTTGTAGATCATTAATCCCAAGATCGGGTAGGTTGCATGATTCTAAATTTCCGATGATGATTTTGTTCATTTTATTAAACCTAAAGATGACAAAGTTAACCGGTTAAGGTATCGCTATATTACAGGAGTTGCGATAGGCATAATTTGGTCGTTCATTATCTCAATGTGCTCGACCACTTCATCTGCAGCACTGCCAAAATAGGCAATATGAAACATAGCATCACCCTCTAGTACCAAGGGGATGTTTTGTTTGCCTATGACAATGCCCGCACGATTAGAGGTCACTTGTTGGATCAACTCACCCAAGGGGCTGTTGATCTCTGCAAGTACCTCACCTTTTTCAACATAAGCGCCGAGTTTGGCAAATTCACACACAAACCCGCTGGCGGCGGCGCGAGTCCAGTCACTGCGGTTGGCCACGAAGGGGGCGATTTTTTGCCTTAGTCGGCGTTTACGGATCACCCCTAACGAGGACAAGACATTGAGGATGCCACGCACCCCAGTTTGAATCGATAATTCGTCGAAGCGCAATGCCTCTCCCGCTTCATATAGCAGCACGCGAGCGCCGTTATTGACCGCCGCCTCTCTGAGCGAGCCGTCGCGAACATTAGCGTTTAACAACACGGGTACTCCAAATGCCTGAGCTAACGCTAAGGTATCGGCATCATCTAAATTGGCCCGAATCTGGGGCAGATTAGAGCGGTGTATAGCGCCAGTATGAAGATCGATACCGTAATCACAATGACGCACAATGCTATTAATAAAGGTATAGGCTACCCTGCCAGCGAGCGATCCCTTTTGAGAACCAGGAAAGCAGCGGTTAAGATCGCGTCTATCTGGCATGTAACGACTCTGATTGAGTACACCGTAAACATTGACCATAGGCACCAAAATAAGCGAGCCTGTGGTGAGTTTTATCTGTTGCTGGATTAGGCGCCGGATGATCTCAATACCATTGAGTTCATCACCATGAACCGCCGCGCTAATAAACACCGTAGGCCCAGGTTTCTTTGCCCGAATAACATGTACCGGAATTGACACCTGAGTATCCGTGTAGAGACTCGCTACAGGCAGTTCTAATTGACGTTGTTCACCGAGCAGGATATCAACCCCACCAATATTTAACGGTGTTTTCATTAACCTTTTCCACGAGTTTTGTTGGCGTTGGGCTTGGCATTCTTTTCGATAAAGCCATAAATCAGGCCGGCGACATCTTTACTTGTGGCTTGCTCAATTCCTTCTAATCCAGGAGAAGAGTTTACCTCCATAACCACTGGGCCATTGTTAGATTGTAAAATATCGACACCGCAAAGGTTTAATCCCATCGCTTTCGCCGCATTAAGCGCGGTAGCGCGCTCCTCTTTGCTTAGTTTGACTAGCTGAGCCACGCCACCACGGTGAAGGTTAGAGCGAAACTCCCCTTCAGCAGCCTGACGTTTCATTGCTGCAACGACTTTGTCGCCCACAACGAAGCAACGAATATCGGCACCGCCAGCTTCTTTAATAAACTCTTGTACCAAAATGTTAGCTTTTAAACCCATAAAGGCTTCGATTACGCTTTCTGCTGCCTTGTTGGTTTCTGCCAATACAACGCCAATTCCTTGAGTGCCTTCTAGTAGCTTTATCACCAGTGGTGCACCACCAACATTCTTAATTAAATCTTGGATCTTATCGGGTTTACTCGCAAAACCAGTACGAGGTAGGCCAATGCCCTTACGTGATAGCAGCTGTAGCGAACGCAGTTTGTCACGAGAGCGACTGATAGCTACCGATTCATTGACACAGAAAGTCCCCATCATCTCAAACTGGCGTACTACCGCAGTACCATAGAAGGTAATTGATGAACCAATACGAGGGATAACCGCATCATATTTAGGCAACACTTTACCCATGTAGCGCACGGTTGGGTTGCTGCTGGTGATATCCATGTAGCAGTGAAGCGTATCGATGATATCGACTTCATGTCCACGGGCTTCTCCCGCCTCTTTTAGGCGACGAGTTGAATAAAGATTTTCGTTACGAGACAAAATTGCGATACGCATGTCTGTATTCCTTAATATCTCCCTCGGTTAACTAAGGGATTAAAATATGCCACTTATCAGTAGCTAATAAAAAATTACCACGGCAATGCGTCTATTTGTCATTGGCCGAAATACTATCGATCCATAATTGGATAATTACTGTGATCTAACTATAGCCACAAATCATGACGGTCGTGATCAAGAGCAAATATTGCTCTTTTATATCATTCGATTGTCAAAGTTGATTGGCGTTTATCAAAATTAGGACGCGACCTTAGGGCGAAAATCGTGAAGTGAAAAGCTAATTATTTTTGTCGTCACAACAAGCTATTTTGCTTGTGAGAGCGTTTTGAAAATAAGTCATTGGAGAGCTCTTTACGGATCTCGATTTTCGTCAACTTAAAGGCGGCTATTTAGTCTTAAAATAGGCGCTGAGCATTCATTGCCGTTAGCAGTAATTATCGCTGAATGAACAGAAACACTAATGCAATAGGTATGATCTACCGTATCTGCTTTACTACCGATATGCAAATACCCAAACAATTGTAATTATTTGAGTTATTATCATATGTGATTCATTTCATTAGGCTTGACAATCAGGGCAACGTATAAGATTTGATTGATCTAGCCATACAATACAAGTAACGCTGTTGATTGGTAAATGTAGGCCTCTATTTTGAGTCATCATACTGTTTGCTCCTATGAGCACAGCTAAGGTTATTGACGTTTTTTAACGCACATCAATTTGTAACATCAATTTAAATTTCACAAGCAAGGCGCGTTGCTAGAGAGAGAAAATTATGAACATGAGAGAGTTCTCTAAATTAGCCGGACTATCACCTTATACACTGCGCTACTATGAGAAAATTGGCTTACTTCAACAGGTCCATCGTAATTCCAGCGGTCATCGAGACTATACAAACAAAGATTTGCAGTGGGTTGAATTTGTTACTCGCTTGAAGGACACGGGAATGCCGCTAGCTGAAATTCAGCAATACGCCACATTACGAGAACGTGGAACCAGTACAGTCTTGGCGCGCCAAACATTGCTAGAGCAGCATAAAGATAATTTGAAAGCGCATATTGAATTGCAGCAACAGCATTTGGCTATGTTAGAAGATAAAATTAATCTATATAAAGCCAATAAAGTGAGTTGACTTAGAGTTAACTCTAACCTGTAAGCTGTCACTTCCACCGTTATTGGGAGTGTATAAATGGAAGGCTCAAGATTTGTTTTAGGTTTAGAGCAACTGTCAAAAATTGATGGCGAAGTGGGTCATAAAGTCATTGAAAGTCTGCAAGATATCTGTCCTGATTTAGCTCGATTTACTATCGAATACCCGTTTGGGGATATCTATACTCGGCAAGCCTTAGACTTGAAGTCTAGAGAAATAGCGACGGTCGCCGCGCTTACTGCACTGGGTAACTGTCAGCCTCAACTTAAGGTGCATTTGAATGCGGCTTTGAATGTGGGTTGTAGCGAGGAGGAAATAAAGGAAGTGCTTTTGCAAATGTCTGTTTATGCAGGGTTTCCAGCGGCACTTAACGGGATGTTTGCTTTTAAAGAGGTCCTTCAGGAGCGAAAGGTTCCAGACCAAGTTTAATGCTAGTTAATATAAGTTGAGCAGCATCACCTGACTATAACGCTGAGCATTAGATTCTCTTTTTGCCGAGCAATAAACAGGTTATGCCGATGAGATGTATAACCTTTTTGTTCAATATTTGAGTGTAATATTCTTATACAGTAATGGTGCGTTGCTATTCCTGCCACGCACCACTATTTGCAGGCATTTATCTCATGGTAACAAACTCTTCGGCACCAGTGGGGTGGATAGCGACAACAGCATCGAAGTCGGCCTTGGTGGCGCCCATCTTCATGGCGACACCGAAGCCTTGTAGGATCTCATCCATGCCATAGCCGATACCGTGAATACCCACGACTTTTTCATTGTCGCCAGCGCAGATAAGTTTCATCTTGCACGCCTGACGGTGAGCGGTAACGGCGGTATACATAGAGGTAAAGCCAGAGGTGTAAACTTTAACGTTTGCTTCACCATATTGCTCAATGGCTTCAGGTTCGGTTAATCCCATAGTACCGATCGCTGGATGACTAAAGACCACTGTAGGAATTAGGCTGTAATCCATCTTGGCGTCAGTCATGCCGTTAAATAGACGTTCAGAGAGTAAACGACCCGCTTTAACTGCCACGGGTGTTAGCTCAACGCCGCCTTCGATAATATCGCCAACACAATAGATGCCTTTGGCTGTGGTATTTTGCTGTGCGTCCACCACTACGTAGCCTTTGTCGTTTAGCTTAACGTCGGTGTTTTCGATACCGATGTTATTCGTCGAAGGCTTACGGCCGATTGCCCAGATAAGAGTATCGACTTGATATTGCTCACCACTTTCAAGGGTCAGTGTTAGGCTGTCGTCATCATTTTTAAGCACAGATTGCGGCACGCTATGAGTATGCAGTGCAAGGCCGTCGCTCGCCATACTTTCCATTAAGGCTTCACTGAGCATAGGATCGAAGCTGCGTAGCGGCGCGTGTTTACGCACAAACAGGTGAGTTTCGCTGCCAAGGGCGTGCAGTACACCTGCAACCTCTACCGCAATATAACCAGCACCAACCACCGCTACACGCTTAGGTTGCTCGTTTAATGCAAAGAAGCCATCGGAATCTATGCCATATTCTGCGCCTGGAATATTAGGAATGGTGGGTGAACCGCCTGTTGCGATCAGAATATGATCGGCGCTGTAATGATCGCCATTGACTTCGATAGTATTGTTGTTGACGAAACGACCGTAGCCACGAACTAAGGTCACTCCGTTGCTTTCTAGGCCACGATCGTAAGAGCCATGGATGCGCTCGATATAGGCTTCACGGCTTTCAACTAGCTTGCTCCAGTCGAATTGATTGACCGAAACATCGAAGCCATAATCTTTTGCATATAGGTGCATGGCTTCGGCGACTTGAGCGCCATACCACATCACTTTTTTGGGAACACAGCCAACGTTGACACAAGTGCCGCCTAATGCTTTGGCTTCGATAAGTAGCACTTTTGCACCGCGCATTGCAGCGCGGTTGGCCGAAGCAATACCGCCACTACCAGCGCCTAAACAGATATAGTCAAAATGTTGAGCCATCATTTTCTCCAAATTCGAACGATTGCATATTGCGGTCATTGTAGGGGGAAACCTGTTGTCAAACCAGACCCTAGTTTTTTCGTATAGTGAAAGACCTGCTTGGGCGCTATTTGCTTTCAGTGAATCTATGTTGTTAACGCTTGTATTGGCACTTGTGATGATCGTTTTGATTCGGTCCTTCTGCGCCACATTTCATGCAAACCCATTCACTCTTGCGAGCCTTTAACTCTTCAGCCTGATAGCCAAATTGATGACTACGTTGCTTTTTAAGGCTTTTTTCTAGTTGTGTCATACGTTGATTTAGCCAGCGACAACTGGGATTGTCGGCGACGCTCTGCCTACTTGCGAGTTGCTGTTTTCGGCTAAGTCGATGGCTTTTTTTGCTGCTTTTCTTGGTGTTTTTCTGTGACGGCTTAATCGTTGGTTTTTGTCGAATTGGCTCTGAGGTGTAATGCAATGCGCTGCTGTGGTCTTTGGGGATTACAATGGGATTGCCATCGCTGTCGAGTGCGCTGTTGGCGGGCAGGGGGAGAGGCTCTGTGGGTTCGTTGGCAGCTATAGGTGAGATAAATACAACGGCGAAAAGGCTAATTAGTCTTAAGGTATTAATCATGGCAGACATTCCTTGTCCCTCCTGTTTGTAGAAGGCACTCCTTGCCCCCTTTCATCCTTAAAACTAGTTCAAGCTTGTGGGGCTTTCAATGTTATGCCCGTTAAAAGCTCCAGCTGATATGCACTCCAGCATAGGTCTGGTTCAGATTGGACTGGGAGTCGCTATTTTCTCGTTTGATATCTTCTTGGGCGATAGTGTGACTCAAATGCCCAGACAGCATCAACTGAGTGTTGAGCTGATATTGTGCCTCTAAACCAAATTGAAAATGGTTAGCCCCATCATGAGCTTCGGTAACATATTGAAAATCGAAAGCCTGTGTGATGTAGGGCGTTACTGTGATGCTGTCTGACAGTTCCCAGTTGCTGTGCAGGCTAGCTTCGACAAAATAGCCACCCGCTTCAGTCGAATAGGTATAGCCCAGTGACGGAGTAAGCCAGTCCAGCGCCGTATACTCAAGATAGGCGAAGAACTCATTGTCACTGCAACGATCATCGGCATAGGCTTCTATGCGTTGGTATCCGACGGCTCCAGCGAGGTTGTCACTGAGAGTGATGCCATATTCTAGTCCCAGATTCCATTCAATGTAATGCTCACTATCGGCGCGGCCCGATACCGCATACAGCGAAATATTTTCATACTGATAGACTGCGGTTGCCCAAAAGATCCCACCTTTGTCTAGGTTGTTTCGCCCCTCTGATATGTATCTGGAATCCCAACCAAGATCGAGCATGAACTCCGTAGCCGTAACCTCATTATTAGCGACAATTTGATTGAGATGAGCATCATCAATACTAATGTCTGATGCGAGGTCATCGGCAAAGAGGTAGCAACTGTTAAATAATAGGCTGGCCGTTAATGAAATGGCAGTGAGTCTGTTCATCGTTAGAAGAGATCTATTAAAATTTAGGTATTTTTGAATCATAGGCTCTACTTCATCTAACGCAAATGACAATGAGTTGTATTTGCGATCAGCTTGGCAATAACCATTTTGTACGTATTGAGTAAATAATTTTCTTGTAGTAGATCAAAGTATTTTAAACCGTAGCCTGTTAGCGCTTGTTTTATGATTGATTGCTATCTGTGGCTTGAATAGCTGGCTTTTAGCCCATATCTAGAGTCTATATCAATCGATTTATTGAGGAATGAAAGATGAGTAATCCTTTGCTAAGTGGTGCCGAACTACCGCCGTTTTCGCAAATAAAACCAGAGCATATTCAGCCAGCTGTCGAGCAGGGGATTGAAAATTGTCGCCGCAAAATCGATGAGGTGTTAGCAACTGGTGGTCCATATCATTGGGACAACTTCATTGCACCATTAGAGCAGGTTGATGATCAACTTAGTCAAATTTGGTCACCGGTATCACACATGAACTCAGTGCTCAGCACCGATGAATGGCGTGCGGCCCATGATGCTTGCTTGCCCCTGCTATCTGAGTATGGCACTTATGTCGGTCAGCATCAGGGGCTGTATGAAGCCTATAAGTCACTAAAGGCCAGTGAGGAGTTTGCGAGTTTAACCCAAGCCCAGCAGACGAGTATCGATCATAGTTTACGTGACTTCGAACTTTCAGGTATCGGATTGAGCGATGAAGATAAACAAACATACGGTAAACTGGTTAAACGTTTATCTGAGCTAACAAGTAGTTTCTCTAATCAGCTACTCGATGCGACACAAGCTTGGACTAAGTTGATCACCGATGAGTCAGAACTTGCTGGCTTGCCTGAGTCTGCGATCGCGGCAGCGAAAGCCATGGCGACGGCCAAAGAACAGCAAGGCTGGCTGTTTACGCTAGATTTCCCCTCTTATTTACCCGTAATGACCTATAGCGATAACCGAGAGTTGCGAGAGGAGTGTTACAGAGCCTTCGTTACTCGGGCGTCTGATCAAGGTCCAAATGCGGGTGAGTTCGATAATGGCCCCTTGATGGATGAGATCTTGGCGTTACGCCATGAACTTGCTCAGTTACTTGGGTTTGCCAGTTATGCCGATAAGTCGTTAGCGACTAAGATGGCGCAGTCGCCACAGCAAGTGCTCGATTTTTTAAATGAGCTAGCGGATCGCTCAAAAGCGCAAGGTGAGGCTGAATTAGCCGAACTAACAGAGTTTGCCAAACTGCAACATGGCGTAACTGAGTTGGCGCCTTGGGATCTCACTTATTATGCTGAAAAGCTTAAGCATCATAGATATGAGATCTCGCAGGAGCTGCTGCGTCCCTATTTTCCTGAAAATCGAGTTTTATCAGGCCTATTCTACACAGTGTCGCGCCTATTTGGTTTAACCATTGAAGAGCAAAGTAACGTCGATACTTGGCATAAAGATGTGCGTTTTTTCCATATTAAAGATGCTACAGGTGAACATAGAGGTAGCTTCTATCTCGATCTTTATGCAAGGGAAGGCAAGCGTGGCGGAGCTTGGATGGACGACTGCCGAGTGCGTCGTCAAACCGCTAACGGCTTGCAGCGTCCCGTTGCCTATTTAACCTGTAATTTCAATGCGCCTGTCGATGGTAAACCAGCATTATTTACCCATGATGAAGTCACCACGCTATTTCATGAGTTTGGCCACGGCATTCACCATATGTTGACTCAAATAGATGTCGCAGGAGTCTCTGGTATCAATGGTGTACCTTGGGATGCCGTAGAGCTACCAAGCCAGTTTATGGAAAACTGGTGTTATGAAGAGGAAGCGCTGGCTGAGATCTCTGGACACTTCGAAACGGGTGAGCCGCTACCTAAAGCGATGCTAGATAAGATGCTAGCCGCGAAGAACTTCCAGTCAGGTATGGTGATGTTACGTCAGCTGGAGTTTTCGCTGTTTGACTTTCGACTGCATCTGGAATATGACCCTGCTGAAGGGGCGCATATTCAGGCTAAGCTCGATGAGGTCAGAGAGCAAGTTGCCGTGGTTAAGGCGGCTGACTTTAATCGTTTCCAACATAGTTTTGCGCATATTTTTGCGGGTGGTTATGCCGCGGGTTATTACAGCTATAAATGGGCCGAAGTTCTGTCGGCAGACGCTTTCTCTCGTTTCGAGGAGGAAGGGATTTTCAATGCCGATACTGGGCGCAGCTTCCTGGAAAACATCCTCGAGATGGGCGGCAGCTTGGAACCTATGGAGTTGTTTAAACGATTCCGCGGCCGTGAGCCGCAGATAGACGCCTTGCTGAGACATTCGGGTATTCAGGGCTAATGCTTTAATCTGATTCGTCTATTATCGATCTGAAAAGGCCAGCCCTATGATAAGGGATTGGCCTTTTGTTTATGGCTGACAGCTACCTGATGGGGAGGTGCCCGTGCTATAGGTCAGCTCATCGCTGTGGCTGTAGATCTCCAAGATGTTGCCGAAGGGATCTTCCATGTAGATCAGCGATCTTTTGCGCATCAGGGTGTGATCTGTTGCCGTTTGTGAACCCATTTGTCTGTGCCGTCGTCGACAATTGATCCGGCCAAGGTGGGTGGAATCGGTGCGGGAAGTGATCACGGCCAGTCTGATCTAGAAGAATGAGCGGGGCCGATGGTTTCACCGACCTCGCAACTTGTATTACGGCGTGTAGTAGGTGGCTGCACCAGGCCCCACGGGGAATCCAAGAGCAAATACCCAGATGAAGAAGAAGCAAGTCCAGCCGATGAAGAACACAATCGAGTAAGGCAGCATGGTGGCAACTAATGTGCCGATCCCAAGGTTCTTTTTATATTGAGAAGCGACCGCCAGAATAAGACCAAAGTAGCTCATCATTGGTGTGATGAGATTGGTGACCGAATCACCTATTCGATAGGCCGCCTGAATCGTTTCAGGGGCATAACCGACTAACATCAGCATAGGGACAAAAATTGGCGCGGTAACGGCCCACTGTGCCGATGCACTACCGAGCATGAGGTTGATAAAGCCGCACATCATGATAAACAGCAGAAACACCAGTGGCCCAGTTAGACCAATGGCATTTAAAGTATCGGCTCCGGTTACGGCTAGTACCGCTCCAAGATTGGTCCATTTAAAAAAGGCGACAAATTGCGAGGCAAAAAAGACCAACACAATATACATCCCCATGGTGCTCATGCTGTGTGACATGGCATCGATCACGTCTTTATCACGTTTCATGGTGCCGACAACTTTACCGTAGACCAAACCGGGAATAGCGAAACAGATAAAGATAAAGGCCACTATTCCCTTAAGAAAAGGCGATCCAGCCACAAGACCAGTTTCTGGGTTGCGAAGTGGCCCATTCTCTGGGATCACAGTCAACGCCAAAAGTGCACCTAAGACCAAAATAGCGAGGCCAGCCGCTTTTAGACCTCGCTTCTCAATGGTGGTCACGCCATCCATTTTCTGAGCGCTAAGGTCAATGCTTGCTTCACTTAGATCGTATTTTCCCAGTTTAGGCTCGACAATTTTTTCGGTTACTAATGCCCCAAGTGCGGTAATCACGAAGGTTGAGGCAAACATAAAGTACCAGTTAACCTCAGGGCCAACTAAGTATTCAGGATCGATCATCTGCGCTGCGGCTTCGGTAATGCCCGACAATAATGGATCGACAGTGCCCAGCAGCAAATTGGCGCTGTAGCCGCCAGATACCCCTGCAAATGCCGCGGCAAGTCCAGCTAGAGGATGTCGCCCTAAAGAGTGGAAAATCAATGCCGCCATAGGAATTAACACCACATAACCCAGTTCAGCCGCGGTATTGGAGACGATACCCGCAAAAACAACAGTCAGAGTGACTAAACGCTCCGATGCGCCCATGACCAATGAACGCATTGCCGCCGACAATAGCCCTGAGCGTTCTGCTATGCCGACCCCAAGTAGTGCGACCAGTACCGTGCCGAGAGGTGTAAAACCTGTAAAGTTAGTGACCAGATTTGAGACTATCATCCGCAAACCTTCGCCATTCATCAGGCTCACCACATGGATTAATCCATCGGCACTTCTCCCTGGGGCTCCTACGGGGCGGGGATCGTTCACTGTGAGTTCAAAATAGCCAGCGATACCGCTGATGACGATAACGGCTAAACAAAACAAGGTAAATAGAGTGACTGGGTGGGGGAGTAGATTACCCAGGCGTTCGACGATATTTAAGAATCGTACAAATAGACCACTCTGCTTCGGTGGTGAGCTGGCATCATTGTTTGACGTCGCAAGGCTTTCTTGTTGGTTAAGGCTCATGGGTCTTCCTTCAATACGGGCCTCTTTGGACCTTATTTATAGTCATTACCGAGTATTTCCCAGTTAGCCTCGTATGATGAAGGAAGAGCTTTAACTGAAGCTTAATTTACTCAGTAGGGCTTCTTTTGAGTGATTTTTGAATAAAAAAAAGCCCAATTCAAAGATGAAAGGGCCTAAATAGGATGATGATTGAACCAATGACAAACGGGGGATGACAATGTCTGTTGTTTGGTTAATGAACAGAATACGCTATCGATACTGTACCTCTACTGAACAAGCATCAACCAGAGTTTGGGACTGGATATTGCAGTTCTAATTGGTATGAAACTGGTAAAAAAAAGCCTCCTATCTAGGGGAGATAGGAGGCAAAAGGGTATGGATTAACAAGCGTCGGTCACTTCAATAACATCACTATAAGCTAATCATGCTGTATATAAGCTGAACAGTTTCCTGCTGGGTGTTTTGTCTAGATTATTTATGATTATGTCACTTATTCGGCAGTGAGGTTGTTTTGCATCAATTTTGTTGGTTTTCTTTGTGGGTAAAGCTATTTTTTACTTAACTCTGTTGAGTTTACCTATCTTTTTTTTGCTGTATCTAGCTGTAATTTATGGTTTTAAAGATAAGTCGGTGAGTTTTGTTGGTGTTTTTGTGCATGGGTTGTAAATTTCAGGTTTAAGGTAAATAAAATGCTGTTTAGTTGGGTTTTAGGCGCGGATTTCCTCTTCGGTTATTTAAATGTGGTGAATAAGTCATCGCTATCATTCCTAGCCCAATAAGATAAATAGCTGGAAATATTTACTAAAATCAGAGAAGGTGAGCAGCTAAAGCGTCACAGGACAAATGAAAGCATTATAGAAGGAAATAACGATGCAAGGGTTACTATTAGGTTTAGGTATAGTGGTCATGATTGCTTACCTTTGGTATGTCAGCCTGATCAAGAAACGCAATGTGGGTCGAGAGGCATTATCAGGTATCGATGTTCAGTTAAAAAAGCGCGCCAACCTGATCCCCAATATTCTTAAAATTGCTAAAAAGTTTATGGAGCATGAGAAGTCACTTCTTACTGAGATCACCTCTCTTAGAGCTCAGGTTACCGCTGGCTATAATGTGAATGATCCTCAGGCCATTAAAGAGCATCTGGTCGCAGCCGAACACCTTAATCGTAAGATGGGTCAGTTGATGGTGAATGTTGAAAATTATCCCGAGCTTAAGTCTGACAATACCATGCTGCACGCTATGCAGACTTATAATGAGGTCGAGGAACATATCTCTGCTGCAAGGCGTTTCTATAATGCCGCAGTATCGGATCTCAATACCGCAGTTGAAATCTTCCCTGGTTCGATTATCGCGTCGATGGCAAAGGTTAAAGTGATGCCATTTTATGAGGCCGATGAAGCAGCGAGAGCGCCAGTTGATGCTGCCGATTTTCTGTAGAATCGGTTATCTGACGGCTACTCATGAACATCATCAGTTTTATTTTCGGTGCGCCAATCAAAGCCAAGCATCAGCCTCAGCGTTTAGTGGCATCATCTAATGAACTCGAGCAGTTTAAGGCTCACTATGCTGAACATATTGAGCCCTTAACTCGTAAGTTCGAAAATCATCGTGTCGCCAGCCTCAAAGCATTACGTCAGCGGATATATACTAGCCTCGTGATGTTATTGGGTTTAGCTTTTGTCGTGCTCTTGTATAGCACTGGGCATTATATTGATGTGCCATGGCTATTTTTACTATTGCCCGCTTTGCCGTTGGTATGGTGGTGTTTAAGGCCGATAAAACGCTATAAAAGCGATGTTAAGCAGCAAGTCTTTCCTCAAATTTTTAAGTACTTTGGCAGCGACTATATTTTTAGTCCAACTCATCATATGAGCCTGTCGGAACTTAAACGCTCTAAGTTATTACCTGGTTATGATGATGCCCATTTCGATGATTATGTTCAGGGGAGTCATAAAGGCATCGAAATCGTTATCAATGAGCTACAGCTCACCAAAGAAGTTCGCCGTGATAAACGTACCGAGACAGAAACGGTATTTAGAGGTGTTATGGTGCAGTTGAGTAGCCATAAGGCATTTAAAGGTCATACTGTCGTGGTTAAAAATCGCGGTGGCTTGATCAATTTTTTATCCAGCTCTTTTAAGGGGCTCAGTCGGGTAAAGCTTGAAGATCCCAGATTTGAGAAACAGTTTGATGTATTTGCGACCGATCAGATTGAGGCCAGATATCTGTTAACTGTCAGTTTTATGGAGCGCTTACAAGAATTAGCGGCGATGTTTTCGGGCAAAATCCAGTGTGCATTTTATGAGGATAAATTATTGATCATGCTGGCCAGTCGAGATAATCGCTTTGAATTAGGTTCTATTTTCCATGGTGCGACCTTTGAGTATGAATTTAGTCAAATAAACCGCGAAATGAAGCAGCTGTTTGCTATGATTGAAGTACTTAAACTCGATCAAGATATTGGATTGTAATGAAACTTTCGCGTCATCGTTTTGTGGTTGTTGCCTGTTGGCTGTGGTCGCTTCTATTTGCGCCATCGCTAACATGGGCGCAAGAGACGCAGATTAAGAAACCGCATTACAAGGCGACCTATTCCAATAGTAAGATACTGACAAATAGTGACGCCCCCGCCGAAACCCATGTTAAGGCGCAATTCCAGGACGATAAACTTAAGGTGTACCAATATACCCAAAGCAATGGGGTTGTGGTATTTGCCGATCATGCTCCAGGTAAAGATGATTTTAGAGTGCTGCTCTACGATTGTTATGCATGCAAGCCCAACTCAGATTTAGATTGGCAGAAAATGCCGCTGTTTAGCGCAGACTATGATGAGCTGATTAGTCTCGCCGCTAAGACGCACCAGCTTGATCCTGCTCTGATTCGGGCGGTTATACACGCCGAGTCGGCATTTAACGCAATGGCATTGTCTCGAAGTGGAGCCATGGGCTTGATGCAGTTAATGCCAGATACTGCCAAAGATATGGGGGTGAGTAATCCTTATCAGCCAGCGCAAAATATCGATGGTGGGGCGCGTTATTTAGCGCAAATGTTGGCAAGGTTCGATGGCAATATTGATCTCGCCTGCGCCGCCTATAATGCTGGCCCTACGACGGTAACCCAGTATAAAGGTATACCGCCGTACCCGGAGACTCAGGCCTATGTGAAACGGGTTAAGATTTTACTGAAACGCTATCAAAAAGTGGGGTAGTCACGGATGAGACAAACCATTATTGAGTTAGAGCTTGCACTATTAACCCCAGAGGTACGCACCAGCGTTTCGGCACTCCAACAGCTTGTTCATAATGAATTTATTGAGGTTGGTACTTCTGGCGTTAGCTTTGGTAAAGCGGAAGTGTTACTGCTCTTACCACAACAGAAAGCGCCGACATTTAATGTGTTTGATATTAATTATCGCTTATTGAGCCATGACTTAGCTCAATTAACCTATCGCGCTAGCTTTAAACCCGTCAACGAGCTGGATAAACGCTATTCATTGCGAACATCCTTGTGGAAGCTTGAGGGAGAGCGTTGGCAGGTGATCTATCACCAAGGCACCCCCTGCGAGGCATTTTTTTAGCGGCCTATTCGCTCACTTCCCATGTCACCTGAGTCGAGCCACCACCTTGGTTGAGCAGTGGGCCAAGATAATCTAATGTGGTTTGTGCAATCTCATCGAGCTGCCAAGGTGGGTTAATGACCCATAAGCCAGCCGCGGTCATGCCAAACTCATCACTGTCGGCTTTAATGGCTTGTTCGATGCGTAACTGACGACGAATGCCGCTTTGCTTTAATAGCTCAAACATTGACTCTGTTTGCGCACGATTAACCACTGGATACCAGATCATATATACCCCAGTGGAGAAGCGCTTATGGGCCTGAATAACCGCCTTGGCAACCTCTTGGTAATCGGTTTTCATCTCATAGCTTGGGTCGACCAATATGACGCCACGACGCTCTAGTGGCGGCACTGCAGCAATAAGCCCCTTTAAGCCGTCGCCTTTAATTACCTTAATCTTTTTATCGCCACCCAGTTGCTCGTCCAGCAACAGATGATCGGCGCCATGCAGTTCGTGCAGCACCATACGGTCGTTATCACGCAGGTTCATGTCGACAAAAGCGGGTGAGCCTGGGTATAACTCAAGCTCATCTGTGCTATTAAAATGCTTGACGTCTGCAATGTACTGACTCAAAGCTTCAGGCAGATCTGTTTTGTCCCACAGCTTGGCGACGCCCTCTAAATATTCCCCGGTCTTCTGGGCAAATTCATCTGACAAGGCGTAGCCGCCAGCACCAGCATGGGTGTCGATATACACCATCGGCTTATTTTTTTTGTGCATGAGTTGGATGGTTTGCAACAAGATTGTGTGTTTGAGCACATCGGCATAATTTCCGGCGTGATAGCCGTGGCGATAACTTAACATGGGGTGTCCAATGGTCGAGGGCAATTGCCTGAATACGGCGATTATAGGGGGTAAGTGCGACGAGGTAAAACCGCTGAGTGCAAAAGCCTCCCCGTGACACCAATAAATCAGATGTTCAGCACCGACTGCTTTTGGCATAATGGCGCAGTGATTTTATTCAATTGTGGTCAAGGTATTTTGCAAACAGCTATCTTTTTTAATTGTCAGTACCCAACATTGGTTGAGGTGAGTGAACGTTGGGGCCTTAAGTGGGATCAAGATGCCCTTTTCGAACTGCGCTTTGAACAAAATACCCTGAGTTTATATAAACGTGATGAACCTAAACTGGCCGGTATTAATGTCGACTTTATCGGTGGTGCCGTGGCCCATCGACGCAAGTTTGGTGGTGGCCGAGGCCAGTCAATTGCCAAAGCTGTTGGCCTTAAGCAAGCCGTTACGCCGACCGTTGTTGACGGCACCGCAGGTCTAGGACGCGATGCCTTTGTATTGGCAAGCTTAGGCTGCAAGGTGATCATGGTCGAACGTCACCCTGTGGTAGCCGCGCTATTAGAAGATGGTCTGCGCCGTGCCTATCTTGATGCCGAGATCGGTCAGTGGATGCAAGCGCGTATGAGTCTGTTTCATGGTTCAAGCCTTAATGCATTAGCCGATGCCGCCAACACCTCTGGTACCGAAATCGATGTGGTGTACCTAGATCCCATGTATCCCCACCGTGAAAAATCTGCACTAGTTAAAAAAGAGATGCGCGTATTCCAATCCTTGGTCGGTGCCGATCTCGACGCTGATGGGCTGCTCGCTCCCGCAATGGCCTTAGCCACCAAGCGTGTGGTCGTTAAGCGTCCCGATTACGCCGAAGATTTAGATGGTGTTAAACCCAGCACAGTTATTGCCACCAAGAAAAACCGCTTCGATGTCTATGTTAAAGCGGCAATGAAAAGCGAGTAGTGTCTAAGAAACTAGGGGCTTACCAACTGGTGTACTTGATCGGTGTTATTTCTTGCCAATCGTTATGTAGCGTTGTCAGTGATTCTTAAAATATCCGGATGTTGTAAAAGTACATGTCATAACTATGGCCTGAAAAAGGCTACTCTTGTTTGTCAGCTTATGGTTATATTTTATGTCAGGTTATGGTTACACCTTTGTGCTAAGTGATTGAAAGCTAGAAGCAGACTATGTCAGCTTATGCTTCTAGCGACAAAAATGTTCTGCTCAATTAAACTAGTTCATGATTGAGTTATCCATAAGACAAACACAAACTTGAAAAACATTTTTGGCTAAATCGATATCAATGACTTTAATATCCATGATGAAAACCTCCTGGACTATTTGTCAGCTACAAGCTTGGCATTATAATGCAAGCTTAGGTGCTGAGGTGTCCATCACATCACTACATAGTTTTTGCTATTTGTTGGTGCGTGTGCGAGATTAATCTGTAAATTTTTGGGTAAACATATTCCTTTACAGTAAGCAAAACCTTGCAAGCCCCAAACATTGTCTAAACTAACATTGTTGAGTTGCTCATTTACCTCAATCTTCTCTAAAATTATTTTCTTATCGGTGCCGTAATATTCAATAAACTCATTCATCCTGTTAACATCTGCTTCGCCAACAGGCATTTCCAATTTAATGTAATCATAAAAAAGTAAAAGTTCCGTGTCGTATGCACCTAGCTCATGCCCTATAAAATTATAATCATCACAGGCTAATTTAATATCACAAGATTTTAGGTAAGTTAAACCCTGGACGATACGGCAGCATCTTCCACAATAATTTCTTTCAGTTATTTCGACAACTAACTTAACACCAACAAGGTTAAGGCTTTCATTTAAAGTAACCACTCTCCTTAAAATTTTTACATCACACAGATTACTACGTTCAAGGTTAATAAAAATAACCTTCTTATTAGTAAATCGTGTAAATTGTGATGCACAGTCTATAGCGCCGTTAGCGGCTTCTCCTAGAACAATAATGTCATTCACTTCAGCATGCGAAGCCCCACGCTCTGATAGAAAGTTAAAATCCAGAAGGAGCTCTGCCCCTAGAATACTTCCTTGTTTATCCGCAATGTTATTAGTGTAGCTGACTTTCGTGCTGAAAATATTTTGGTATTTAAATCGCAACTCAACGGCTAGATTTCTCGTGGGCTCATAAAAACTCGACTTCAGAATGTAACAATTATTCATAAACAAACCTTTAGTATTTCTATCTAGCGAGTAATCTTATTGATTAGTTTGATGAGCATACTGCTGTAAAGCAGGGTGTTTATCTAAAGCCCCTTTGACGCTACCAAAGTGTGTCTCTATATTGACTTTACCAGCCTTGTTGATGGCTGACGCCTTGCAAGAGAATGCCATCCAAAACCATGTTTCTACTAACTTAAAGGGAATAGGCTCTAAAATCATTTGCGACCTTGCACATAAGTTAAATTTAAAAACATATTAAGCCCGGCTTCTCCTCTTGTCATTAGCATCCGTGCAGCGTTCTCTTGAGAGGTGCTAAGGCGTCATTGATTAACCACAAAAAATATAAAAATATAATTGGTCTGCCTCTCCTATTCTTTGTTTGAAATTAGTGATTTATAAAATAGGAAAAACCTTACGCCACGATCTTTGATGACAAATAGGAATTAAATCCATCTCCATTTAGCCCTGGGTAGAGGTTTTTTTGTTGTCAGTATGGTTGTTAGTGTCGGTGTGACTTAAATAAATATGCAGTCGAATTTGTTGGTGTATTGATGTTTATTTATTGTTGCAGTGCTTTTAATTTATTTGCTTTTTACTCTAATTTGTATCTTTAGATTAATTTTTATCTCCAGCGTGAAGTTAGCGCTGTTGATTTAAATTTTTTTGATCTGCTAATTGCTGGTTGTAGAAAATAGATAGAATACCGAGTTGTTGCTATAGACGTGGGAATATATTGCAGATTCTTTAACGTTTTATTGTTTCGAATAATAATCAAGAGGTAAAGAGAATGAAATTAAACAAACTATTTTTTGCGTGCGCAATAGCATTGGTGGCTCAAGGCGTAAATGCGGCAGCAGGAGATACTGCAACTGCAACTGCTAACTGGCAGGGAGTTGTCCCTGGTGTTATCCAATCTGGCAGCTTTGTGATTACGGGTGAGGATGGTGCGTTGGTAACGCCTATCGGTCAGCTAATGCGTGCACAAGACGGCGCAATCGTAGCTCCAAACATTCAACTTGAAGCGCGTGATAACACGGGGACTGCGGCTGCTCCAGTCGTTGGGGAACTGGTTTCTACTACTGAACGTGATGACGGTCAAGGTGGTACAGAAGCACGTTCTATCGAGTGGACCATTGCTGATGTTGCTTTCTATGCAAACGGTACGCCTGTTACAGGTATCGAGTGGTCAGTACAGAATGATGGTACTCAACTAGCAACAGTTTCTTCAACTGGTGTTACTCAAATTGCTGCTCATACTGGCGATATCCTGCTTCTAAATGCAGTTTCTACTTCTGACACAAGTGCGATTGATGCATACACGGGTCAAGATGCTGCACTATCAGTAACGGTAGTGGCTTCAGAGCTTTAATTTAGAAGTCGAGTTGGGGCAGTGCTATCTAGGTTGCCCCTAATCACTGAGCTAGGAAGTATCACGTGAGAGTTATTGTCTGTAGCATTGCATTGCTGTTGGGTTTGATAGTTCCAAGTACCGCAGCTGATTACAAAAGTCATACGTTTCAGGTGTCGACCAATATAGACCGTTCAGATATGTTGGCGGATACGGTCAGTTTAAAACTCGATCCTAGTTCCATCACGTTGGCTTATGACCCAGCTATCAGCTCATTTGCAAATAAGCCAGTCAAACTCACGGTTGAATCTGCTGTCTATACATTCGATTCAGAACTAGAAGTAATAGGCTACCAGTTATTCCTGATAAATAACGTCTCGAGTTGCTACTCATCACTACGGCCAGAGACCGAAAATAAGCTGGATGGCTATGAGAGTATCGCCAACGTTCATATCGATAACAAAGTGGAGCCAATGATGATTGGTGAAGCGAATACTTACTCAGACACACAATTTGATTCAGCAAATAGCGTACTTACCCATGATCTGATGCTTAAGTTCAAGGCCATAGGTGACGAGGACGTTAGGAGTTGTAATGGCTCGTTTGTGGTGGGCTTTAGGTATGATTTATGAAAGGTGTATGCAACTTATTAATCTGGATCTCTTTGAGCATCTCGTCTAGCGCTTTTTCAATGGGAGTGAATGTTCCCGAAGGTTTTGAAGATTTCTTTGCATACCAAAAACAAAAGCTACAGCTAAAGCAGTTAAATGGCGACTATCGTGATGTGGTTCTGCTGGTTGCCTACGATAGGGTAAAGCTAAGCGACGATTCTAGCGAAAGTGCAAAACTAAACGGCATATTATTAGGCAATAATCTGAAGCCTCAGTACGCCGCAAAAATTCTAGCCGATTTAAAAGGTGGCGTCACGGTTAGAAATAATGAGTGCAAAGAGAGGGAACTGTCCAAATGTGTGTTGGTTCCAGCCAGCGAAGATTATGCGCTGGTTTTGGACTACGACAATAAACGACTATTGCTTTTTGTTAGCGCTAACTTAGTCAATCAAGTCGAATCTAAAGTCGATGGGAAATACCAACAAACCAAAAAAGATAACCCAGCTATTATTAACCATTTTTCTATTGATTTAGATAAATATGATAGTTCTGACTTCAACTACAGCATCAACGATGAGTTGATGGTTGGGTTGAGCTACGGTTACATCCATAGTGAGGTGCAGTACCAGAGCTATAGCGATGATTTCGACGTGTACAAGCTTGCGTACCATCTCGATTTTGACCAATACAGCTTACGAGTCGGGCAGTTTATTGGGCATGAGTCGATGAACAGTACAGGTTTCTTACGTGAAGGTTCAACACTGAATGGTGTAACCGAGCGAACCATAAATTTCGGTTCATCAGACAATCTGTTATTGGGTAAGAAGAACGAAAACAAACAACTCTATTTCTTTTCCCCATCGGTTGGCCGTTTGATCGTCAAAGATGCCGATAATGGTCGAATACTATTGAACCGAAACTCGGCCCCTGGTCAGCAGTTTATTTCTTACTCTGAGCTGCCATACGGTATTTACGATGTCATTTTAGAAATTCGTAATAACGATAGCGTACTGTTAAGTGAAGCGCATACTGTCTATAACAAACGTTCTGACAATTTGGCGCTGAACGATTATGACTTTCTGTTTTCTGTCGGACAGCTTGAAAGCAAAAATATCATCGATAAAGAGCAAGAAGACGAGTTGATGTTTGCGCGTGGACTGACAAGTTTAAAGATACACAATTCAACCCTTTTAGGGCTAGGTGTTACTGGCAGTGACTTAGGAGTAATTACGACGGCGGGCTTAGCATTCGATCTACCTTGGGACCTGTCTCTTGAGTCAACGTATAACTATGCCAACAGTGGCGAAACCTATTTTAATACTACGTTGGATTTGGGCTTATTAACCACCTCTTTCCAAGAATATAAAGGAGGTAGTGATAGTAACTTGGCGTCAACGCTGTACGGTTATGGTAATTTTAAACGTGCCTATATAGGTAGCTCATTTAAGTTGTTTAACTTGGGTCAAGCGAGGTTAAGCGGTGCGTATAATTTTAACCAAAGTGATGTAACGTCGATTAACTATGAAAACTATAACTTCTCATTCGGCTTGGGACGTCGGATTAATAACTATGTCCGCATTGACTTCAATCTGGGTTACACAACCAATTCTTTGGACGACGGCTTTGAGCTAGATAAATTTGATGGAACTTTGTCGGTGACGATCAATTTGAGCCCACAAGATTCTATTTCTCATCGCTCAACGGTTCATGGCTATAACCGACAGGTATCATCGATCAGAAATACCTTGTCTGCGTCGTCCATCATCGACGGAGAAAACTACAGTGATTACGGCGAAGTAAGTCATGTTTATAACAATGTTTCTGACTCCTCGACCAGAGTAGATGCTTCTTACTCGGGCAATTATCGCAACGACTACTTGCGTGCTAACGGGCTCGTAACGGCTGATACACAAGGCAAGAGAGGGGCTTCGCTAGGCTTTGATTCATCACAGATCTTTGCCAACGGTAAAGGTTATGTGACTGCAAATAAAAGCAGTAGTTATGGCATTGTTGACCTGCAGCGCAATGGTGCTCGACAGCACTTAGATGACGACAACAAGCTTAAAGCGTACTTAACCGTTAACGACGGCCAATTGAAGAAAGTATCGATGTATAACTATCAGACTGTTATCCCAATGGATGACTATCGACAGTACGCGATTGAGCTGAATACCGATGTCGGTGATCTTCAAAACAGTGGTCGCGATTACACTTCGGGTTATTCGTATCCATCGGGTGTAATTCAGTTAACTACCAGTGTGGGCATCACCAAAAAAGTTATCTCAGGTTTTAAAGATATTTTTGATACACCGATTACAAACCTAACGTGTGACGGTGCGGGCTGTTTGAATATTTATGAGCTTTACGAAGGAGTTTTCGATATTACGGTATTTGATGAACAGCCTTTTACATTAAAAGCTGATGATTTGGTGTGTGAGTTGGAAATTTATCAAAATAAAACCAACTACGGAACTAACTATTGTTTCCCAGAATTAAGATTAGGCGAGTCAATTGTTATATCTGGTTATCCTGATAACGATAATATAGTCAGATATTTAGGTGAGTATCACAAAGATTCCAACATATTCGATTTCATATCAAGAATTGAAAGCAATGACATGAAAGTTTACATGCTAGATAAGCGTGAGAGAGTTGCTGTCTATGTTTCTTATGAAGATGAACTCCTTCTCTCAAATAAACAGTTAGAAGAGATGGATATGTTGCTTAAGTTTTCGAGAACAAATACTCCAATCAATATTGGTGAGGTAAGAAAGTAATATGAAAATAAGATTATTAGTTGGAGTGTTTTCCTGTCTTTTTTCGACATTATCCAGCGCTGTGTACCTCGACAAAATGATGCAGGTTTCGGATGAAAACGGCAACGCGTCATTCATTGTTACTAATGATAAAGAGATGGTTTATTTCGTTGAAACGAAAATCAATGAAATTGCGACCACGGAAGATGGTGGATTAGTGCGTAAACCATATACGCGCGAAAACTTGGCGGAATGGACGGTTGCGGTAAGTAATCCCAGATTCATTATCGAACCAGGTCGAACAAAAAGTCTTGGTATTCGAGCGATCTGTGGTGACAGCTGTTCATGGGATGAAGATCGCACTTATGAAATCGTTTTTGTGCCAAAGCCGTATGCTAACGACACAGGGTCAGCTGAACAATCAGTGAATATTTTCGTCGGATACGCTCCGGTATTAATTGTTCCCGCTAAAGAGCCAAAGGTTGACTACGATATTGATGTCGCGGGTAAAAGCCTTTTTATCCATAACAAAGGCAACACTATGCTTCGAGTGTTAATTGATAACTGCCAAGGTGTGAAAGAAAGCTCTTGTCGTGTTTTCTACACCTTGATCAAAGGTAGAAAAAAGAGCTTTGATTTACCGAAAAGCTTAGTAAATAAAGACCTCAATGTCACGGTAATAAACCATGACGAAAGTTATCGAAAGAAAATCGTCGTTCCTGCGAAAGGGCGTTAACGGGTGTATGGGTAGTTTATGAGATATTTAATTCTATTTGTTCTCTCCTTGACATTCAGCACGTCAAGTTATGCTTTGACTGTGAACATATCAGTCAAAGGGCAAAATGTTCGATATGAAAATTCACGCGATTGGGGGCGAGGATATTACGTTGCGACTACATCTGAAATATTCTCCAGTTTAGAACCCACAAAAAAGTGGATACCAGCGATGCAACGAGTAAATAAAAACGTGACATTAATTGGTCCATCTTCAGAACAAGCAACCGTGCAGGTATTAGTTCAGGGTTTAGAGTATGACTGGGGTAGTCTAAGCAATTCAACTGCAGTTAACGATAAATTGGGTCTGGAATCAGGTTATTGCAGCAACTCTACGACCTCAAGTATGACGACAATTCTGAATAATTCGATGTCATCTTGTATTAGCTCTGCCGCTATTATCACTAAATCGGGGGCAGAGAACATTCCCTTTTATTTTGTTAGGCCGATATTTGAAATAAAAGAATTGTTGACAGCGCTAAAAGGAAAGCCTGAAGGGGTTTATGTAGGCAACTTAACAGTTCCGGTTCGTTACTATTTCTACAACAGCATGTCGATTTTAACTTATCGAAACCTGTCGTTTAATTTAACTTTTCAAGTGAACTATATTCCAGAGATGTTTACTTCCTTGGTTGTTACTCCAGAAAACGGCGGTGTAATGCCTCCTCAATATGGCTCTGGGACAGTGAAAGGTGAAACTCGATTTAATATCGAGACGGTTGGCTACTTCAATACTGGAATAAAAATGAAGTTTGATACTTCAAAAGATTACTCCTTAACTCATGCCTCGCAAACAGATAAAAAAATCCCGTATTACGTTCACTGTGATACCTGCGATGACAAAGTCATTGTCGACGAGAAAGGCAAGATGACTACGTCTGTATTGAATAGTGCTGGCGTGGTATTGGCGCCAGTTGGAAGTGATAAAACAAGAATTAACTACAACTTAACAGTCGGTTACAGCGATAAAACAGTCAATGAAGTCGTCACAGGAGGTTACTCTGGTTCATTTGTAGTGGTATTTGGATTGGACTTTTAATATGTTAAAAAAAATAATTGTATTAGCGTCTGTTATCTATTCTATTGCGGGTTATGCAACGGAATATAATGAATTGTTTTACATTACGCCGAGATTAGACTTTGTGAATCAACTGAATTCAGAAGATCGCTCTGATTTCGGTTTAGGTTACGTCCTAGATATTGGTGTTCCGGTTTATAAATTTGTCTCGATTGAAAATACCATTAGATACATCGATTGGAACTCAGAACAGTTGGAAAACAACTTCCTCCAATATGGAGCTTTGCTAAAGTTGAACTTCCCTTTCACCGATAAAACCAGTTTTTCATTGTCAGGCGGCTTCTTAGCGGATCTTGATGTAGGGAATGAGACAAGAGACAAGGAAGTGAATCCTTACATTAAATTGGATGTGGATTACAATATCAATAATAACTGGACGATTGTTCTAGGCTTTAATCAGTCTTTTAGTTCGGATTATTTAGATCAATACGCTGTCAGTTTGGGTGTGAAATATAGGTTTTATAAAGAGAAGCTAACTGTTGCCTCCCGGCCTGTCTGTGACTGTATTTTCACTGAGGATAAAATGGTTCAACCTGTACCGGGAGTGCACAAAGTGGTTGAATCTATTGTGGAAAATGTGCCGAAGGCAACATCTGTTATTAATCAAGAAGTGAAGCCTGTGCTTGATTATGTCCTTAAAGAAGGTGATTACATTTATCAGGTATGCCGCCAGTTTAATATGTCTTTAAATGAATTTGTAAACATGAATAGAGATTATTTCGCTGGTCGAGACCTAGATTACGTGTATCCGGGTGAAGTTGTAAAGGTAAGAAGTTAAAATAAATAATGAAAGCTCACAAGGCATATTTTTGTTATTTTTAACGAATATGTCTTCGTATTTATTCATTCTATGAATGTGTGAGAATTATAATGAAAAAATTATATTTAATATTAATAGCAGTGCCTTTTATATTATTGGGCTGCAGCGGAGAAGACTCGGGTGGTCCAACATCGAGTAATAATGGCAATGGCTCAGTAGAGCAAGAGCCAGTGGTTTATACCCAAGATGGTATTGTGCGTACCTATACCGAGCAAAAGTTCTCGGTAGATTTGAGTGAGAGAAACTCTATCTCAAATAAAGAAGAGCTGCTGATAGATGATATTACTAATATCACGGGTAGCAGTCAGTGTGACCCTGTTGCTGTATTGGGTATGACATTTGAACTAGAGGCTTTTGAAAACCCGACGATGTGTCAGTACCAATATTCACTGCGTAGCGTTGGATCTGAAACAACCTTTTCGAACCCAAGAATGGTCACAAGCGTACTGGTTGAAAGGCGTAGAACGATCATGCCAAATAGTCGTTCTAGCCTGCGTTCCTTGCCGTCGACAACATTGCCTCCTATTCAAGTCTCTATTTCTGTGCCTGGAAGCGTGGGAAATATCGATTTGAATGCTCAGCTAGCGAGTTTATACCCCGAAGATAGCGAAGGTAAAAACTACGTACTATCAAGTACGGTATTAGTGCTTGGCTCAGGTAGTGCGAAAGCGACAACTGATGACCTAAAAAAAAGCATTGTTGAATACACCAGTGATGCCAGTGACCGAGGCGGAATTACGCGTTTAATATATTCATTATCCGACGATTTTGACGGTGATGGAATTGGGGATTTTAAAGTTGGTGCAATTGATATCAGCGTAAGCTCATCAGGTAGCAATACTAACCCTGAAACCAAGTACTTCCAATGGACTAATAATGGTTCGGATATCAAAGTTGGTCAGAAATACACAATCGATGTGGCGAGTGATTTCAGCGCCGAGTGTACTTATGGACGTGAACCACAAGACACCAAAGGTAGCTGCATCTATGATGCAGATAGCGACTCTTTACAAATTGTCGGTGTTTATGCGTATGATGTCACCGTTTCACCCACAAGCCTGACTCAGCTGGATAATACTAAGTTCGATGTGACATTTACTCGTACTGGTTTGCACGATATTTCTTACCAAGTTAGCGACCACTATGGCGGATTTGCGACAGGTATAGTTCGTGTGTACGTAAAAGAAAACAGCGCACCAGTATTACAAAATAATCCATATATTTGGTACGCAAATGAACTCACAGGAATGTCAATTTCCGCATCAGCTCTTGCGACCGATATCGATGGAGACACAGTCTCGTTTAAATCAGTCACGCAACCGACATCTGGAAAAGTAACAGCGAAAATTTCAACGGACAAATCAAAAATACAAGTTGATGTACAAGTTGATTCCGAAGGAGCACATTTTTTTGATGCTGTATTGACTGATGGAGACAACGATGTCACTCAACATTGGGTAGTTATTGTTAATTCAAATACTCATTTGTCTTTGAAGAGTGAGCTTGAAAGAACATTTAACGTGACGGTTAACACGCCACTGACTATCGATATATCGTCATTGATTGAAGGGTATCGTCCTGGTGAACAGGCTTCAGTAGAAGTTAAAAGTATGTCAGGTGCGTTACTTGGAACGGTCAAAGTGTCTGATGAGAGTGTATACAAAGTTATTTATACACCTAATAGCAACGTCATAGGTGTAGATGACTTCATCTTTGAAGTTAAGACTAACTCGGGGGCAGAAATTGCTGGTAACGTGATTGTTCATGTAGGTAATCCACCCGCACTGGATATCACGGAAATTAATGCAACTGAGGGACAAAGTGATCTTATTACCGCATCGGTAACATGCGAATACTGTGATGTCAGCAAATATGAGTACGAATGGGTGATCAATGGTGAAACCGTCTCTAGAGAGAAGTCTTTTACCATTACTCCTGAACAACGTATTTACAACGTGACTCTGTTGGTTATTGGCTACGATGTATTTGGCCAGGTGACTTACGAGCTTGGCTCATTTGATTTCTTCAAAGTTGTTATCGGATCGTTCGAACAGCCGGCAAAAAGTTGTCAAGACATTTTCTTAACTTATAACTCTCCGTTTGCCCTGAAAGCTAACGATGGGGAATATTGGCTAAGAAGTGCCGACAATACCTACGCCTACAAAACCCAGTGCGACATGGTTTCACAACCAGAATCTGATTCGTCAAAGAAATCCGTAGGTGGATATACACTCGTATGGTCTTACTCAGAGAAAACGAACTTACAGCGTTTTGGTGGCAACACGAATGTGTTCTCGCAGCTTGGTAAGAATGTTGCGTTTAATGGCTATTTGTTTACTAACGGTCGAGGACTGGTGACATCAGAGAGTAGCACTGTCAACTATAACGACTTCCGCGTAACGAACGCTGAGATGAGCAATAAATACGGCTTGTCATATTCACGAGTATCTTACACCTCGGATACGTCAGTAGAGACGATTAACAAAGATCCAGATAACACCGTACAAAATTGGTATATGCAGACTACGCATCCAGTTACGTTTTATAAAGGTGACTATGTCTTTAATGGTGGTGGAGAACAATCTGGAGTTTATGGAATGCTCAATGGGAGCTACTTTGTTGGTACATACCAAAACACGCGCAGCGTAAATTTAAAAGATAGCGGCGGAAATAGTCTGGGCAATATGACAGCTTATGGTGGAGGGTATGGATTCCACTTCTCTGTAGATGAAGTGATTTATGGTCAATACTTGAACAACTTCTGGGGTTTTTGGGGTGAAAATGACCATCAGCTAGATTTGTTTGGTGTCTGCACTAGTCCTACCTTGATGTCCATAGGAGGAGTCTCGGCTTATGGCTGTAATGGTGATACTGCTGGAGCTAAATCGTTTCATCCTGCGGTGAATAATGGTGAAGGATATGTAGCACAGTGGTGGGCTCAGTAATTAATACCCGCTGTGGTTAATAAATTAAGAGCCCATCATCGATGGGCTCTTTTTGTTTGGGCTTTGTAAGAACAATCCTATTGTATTAATTGATAGAATTATAATGCAAAGGTATTGTGTGAAACTATAATAATAAGTATTAAGTACCAAGGAGTTTAACCGTGGCTCTAGAATTTAAAGATAGCCTGTCCCTCTGGATTGAAACCAAAGGGATATCAAGGAAAGAACTAATTGCCCTTCTTCAAAATAAATACTACGAAGAATTCAAGGGATTAGATGCAATTACATTGAGCCGATGGCTAAATGGAAAAAGCACACCTCCGTTATACAAGCAATTTTATATAGCTAAATGCTTGGGGATATGCTTGAAAGAGCATATTAGATCGTTGGATTTGTCCAAAATTAAATATCCCACGAAGTATGACGCTACTCTTTACAACTTGACCAAGGCGCTTGATTTTTCACTTTCAGTTCTTTCTTATCGTTACGTGCCTAAGTACGTTAAGTCAGAAATATCACGCGACAGTTATCAGGAACATGTTGAACGATTTGGCGAGTTTTATGGCAACGTCTCTCCACTAAAGAATTTTAAAAGTGCCTTGTATGAAATGAAAAGCAGCATTGATTACAATAGTATTGTACTTAAGAATGAAAACGATGAAATTCTCGGCCATTGGTCGGGTATTGTTGATATAGAAAAATTAAATGATATTCCTTCATTCATTAATATTCCACAAAATGAGGTGGATAGAAGTTGCTTGGTATCTTTAGGGTATTACGTTAACTCAGAACATTATTTTGAGTTGATTGTGCAAGCCATCTGTTTATATTTGATGGATTATTGTAAGGTTAAGGATTTTATCTATTTTTTTAATATTGATTGTAGGCCGATTATAGAGTTTTGTAAGTTTATCTTTAATGCGGAAGAAATGAAGTATTACCCACCTTTGGATGACAAGGACAAGATGGGGGTTTATCTACTTAAATTCAATATTATTAAATCGATTGCCAATCCCATTCTTTTAAATAAGATACAGAATAAATTAAACTGCCTTGAGATGTGTGACCCGAATGAGTGCAAAAAATGTAATTTAAAGGAAATTGAGCTTAGGGTGAGCAACACGCACAAAATTAGTATTGAATAGTGGAAACGGGTCGAATCCAAAGATTGATGTTTTGGCATTTTTCACTTATTGAGTTCATGAGTTGCTTAGCATCTGAATATCGTTCATAGGTTTCACTCATCACGTCATGTTCTGGTCAATGCCAGCCGGACACTTTTCTTAAAGAATTATCATACTCTACTGGTTACTGAGCATTATTAGCTGAGTGCAGCCTTTCCAGATTGTAATACTTCATATATTCAGCATCATCATTTTTCATGTGTTCACGAGTGGGCTGAGCAATTTTGGGTAACCAGTAAGTTTGGCATTGACGAGTAGGCTCTAATGGCTCAGGTAGGTCGTGTTAATCAGTTTGCCAAAGCGGGTGATGATAAGGAGTTTAATCACCGTGGTGGGTTAAAGACCATTATGAAGCCGCCATTCTATATGCTGGTTGCTAAGCCTTCCGTTCATCATACTATGGGTGGTTTGATGACAGATACCCATGCTCGCGTCTTGGATGTGCAAGGCAAGGTGATTGCAGGACTTTATGCTGCAGCAGAATTGACCAGTATAACTCATGGTTCAAATCGCCTAGGTGGTAACGCGATCACAGATATTAGCGTATTCGACCGTATTGCAGGCAAAGAGGCTGCTGCCCAATAACTCATAGTGCCGATTAAGATACAATGCCGATCACGAGTGTGATCGGCATTGTTATCACTATATATCGATACCCATAGTTAATGGCATCAGCTGCAACGCTTTATTATGCGTGCAGCGACAGTGGTGGTTTAAGATTTAAATCCTGCCGCGGTCATCAATAATTTAAACCCCATAGATATCATGCCTAACGAAAGCACACTGATAACCCAGATACTCAGAAGCCATAGCCATTGCTGGAGTGTTCTATTGAGTTTCATTTTAACCTCCGTAATGCTCTAGTGGTAAGCCTCGCCTTCTTTTACTTTTCCGGCGAAGACGTAATAACTCCAAAATGTGTAGGCAAGGATCACAGGAATGATGATCAGCGCGCCATACAGCATGAAACTGAGGCTCTCTTTGGGTGCCGCTGCTTGCCATATTGAGATGTTAGGGGGGATGATATTGGGCCACAGGCTGATCCCAAGTCCTGCAAAGCCAAGAAAAACAATCATTAATGCCATTAAAAAGGGTGATGTTTCTTTTTGCTTCTTGACTGAATCAAATGTTTTCCAGCATAAAGCGGCCGTTAACAATGGTACTGGAGCTAATAGAAACAGATTTGGCAGTGTAAACCAGCGTTCGGCAATGGATACGCTAGTTAGTGGTGTCCACACGCTCACTACAATGATCGCAATAATAAGTAAGCTGAGAATTTTTGGAACGAAAGTATATATGGTCTGTTGTAACTCACCTTCGGTTTTAGCGAGCAACCAAGTGCTACCCAGTAATGCGTATGCTGCTAACAGGCCAAAGCCACAAAATAGTGGGAATGGAGCGAGCCAATCTAACTGCCCACCTGCAAATACACGACCGTCAATGGTAAACCCCTGAACAACGGCACCAACGACGACACCCTGGCAATAAGTGGTAATAATTGAGCCGACCATAAAGGCGCGATCCCAAAATTTAAGATGGCTAGGCAGCGCCTTAAAGCGAAACTCAAAGGCCACTCCCCTAAAAATTAATGCGACTAGCATCAGTGTCAGCGGAATGGTTAATGCCTCAAGAATTATTGAGTAAGCGAGGGGGAAAGCACCAAATAATGCGGCGCCACCCAATACTATCCAGGTCTCATTCCCATCCCAAACGGGAGCAACACTGTTCACCATGACATCTTTTTGTGGGCCGCTTTTAACAAAAGGCATCACAATGCCAATACCCAAATCAAAACCATCCATGAAAATGTACATCAAGGTAGCAAAGATGATGATGCCAAACCAAACAATCGAAAGATCCAATTCCATAACAATTACCTCAAGTTATGCCGTAAGTTTAAAGTCGACCAGAAACGGTAGAAATTTCATGAGAGTCGCTTGTGTGTGCGTCATCTGATTGAGGTCCCTGTTTCATTTGGCGCATCATGTAGAAATAGCCAAACCCAAAGACGAGGCTGTAAACAACGAAGAAACTAACAAGGCTAATACTCATTTGTAAGTCACTATGGCCTGATACGGCATCTTTCGTCTTCATCAGCCCGTATACAACCCAAGGCTGACGACCGACTTCGGTGGTAAACCAACCCGCGAGTATGGCAATCAACCCTGATGGTCCCATGAAGAGAGAGAACTTTAGATACCAGCTTGTATTAAAAAGGCGCTGTTTTTTACGCAGCCAAAGGCTATAGAAACCCTGTAAAATCATGAGTATGCCAAGTGCGACCATAATTCTAAAAGACCAAAATACGACTAGCGAGTTAGGCCTTTCATCTTTTGGATAGTCTTTCAATGCGGGAATGGGCGCTACCAAACTGTGTTTGAGTATTAAACTGCCAAGAACTGGGATTTCAAGTGCGTAGTCAGTCCGTTCCGTTTCCATATTCGGAAAACCAAACAGAATCAATGGAGTCGGGCCGCCTTCTGAGTTATCCCAGTGTCCTTCTATCGCGGCAATTTTTGCAGGCTGGTGTTCGAGTGTATTTAGGCCATGTATGTCCCCTAAATAGGCTTGTATCGGCGCAACAAGAACTAACATCCACATCGCCATCGAAAACATTTTCTTTACCGGGCCAGTTTTGTTGCCCTTTAGCAGATGCCAAGCGGCGCAAGCACCAACAAATACGGCAGTGCTGAGAAATGCTGCGACGGCCATATGAAGTAATCTGTATGGAAAAGACGGATTAAAAATGACAGCAAACCAATCGGTCGGGACCACTTGGCCATTGACGATCTCGTAGCCCGTTGGGGTTTGCATCCAACTGTTAGAGGCGAGGATCCAAAAAGTGGAAAGTATGGTTCCTAGTGCAACCATGCAAGTGGCAAAAAAGTGTAGCTTATCGCCTACACGCTGCCAGCCAAATAGCATAACACCAAGAAAACCGGCTTCTAAGAAAAAAGCGGTTAGCACTTCATAGGTGAGTAACGGCCCAGTAATGCTGCCTGCAAAATCTGAAAAACCACTCCAATTTGTTCCAAATTGATAGGCCATGACCAGGCCTGAAACAACCCCCATACCAAAATTTACAGCAAAAATCTTTGACCAAAAAAGGTAGAGGATTTTGTAGTCCGGATTGCGTGTTTTGAGGCTTAAACCCTCTAAAACGGCAAGGTAGCTAGCCAATCCAATAGTTATTGCTGGAAAAATAATGTGGAAAGATACTGTAAACGCAAACTGTATCCGTGCTAATAAAAAAGCATCGAACTCGAACATAAGTTAGCCTTATTCATTTTAGAAGGTCGTAATATTAATTGATGGGCAAGGAGGTCAGTAGACACAGAAATCAAATCTGGATATATAACAGATGATTTTTATCGGTGTTATAATCTGGAAGGCGTTAATTGTTATGGTGAATTCGAATTGGCAAAGTATGAAGATCTGGTTTATCAGCTCAAACGACAAATAGAATCGGGCGTCTGGCGTGCGGGAGATAAGTTACCGTCGCTCAGAAAACAGTCTGAACATAGTGGTCTAAGTTTGATGACGGTATTACACGCTTATCAAGTTTTGGAGTCTCAAGGTTATGTGGTTTCTCAAGCGCGTTCAGGCTACCGGGTAACACCTGAGTTAAGAGCAACCGAATCGCATCAACAGGTGGCGGTGTCGTTAACTGAAAAAGTTGATATTAACGACTTTGTGTTTGAAGTTTTGCAAGCTGGTCGTAACCCGCATATGGTTAATTTTGGTTTCGCTTATCCAGATCCTAGTTTGTATCCACGTCAACAAGTTAATCGTTCGCTAATGTCTGCTGCCCGAAATCTACCTATTTCTAGTACATTCGATAATTTACCACCAGGTAATGAAGAGTTACGAACGATCCTTGCTAAACGCTATGCGACCAAAGGAATTAACGTCGCGCCTGAGGAAATCGTCATTACAGCAGGAGCACTCGAAGCGCTAAATCTCAGCCTGCAAGTGTGCACAAAGCCGGGTGATTGGGTGGTGGTTGAATCTCCCACGTTTTATGGTGCGCTTCAATCATTGGAGCGACTGGGATTAAAGGCCCTGTCGGTTAGAACGGATGCAATAACAGGCATTGATCTCGATGCTTTGGAAAAGGCATTTCAATCCCATGATGTGAAGGCGTGTTGGTTGATGAGCAATCATCAGAACCCATTGGGTTTTACACTGACATTGGAGAAGAAGCAGGCGCTAAATGATCTGCTTAATCGTTATAACGTGGCCTTGATTGAAGATGATGTGTACGGAGAGCTTTATCAAGAAGGTACGCCCGTTATGCCAGTCAAACAGTTTGATCAAAGCGGAAACGTAATGCTTTGTTCTTCTTTTTCAAAATCTTTGGTTTCGGGGTTCAGAATAGGTTGGGTAGCAGCAGGGAAGCGTGCTTTGCAGATGCAAAAGTTGCAATTAATGAGCACGCTCGCAACAAGTGCGCCGATTCAATTAGCGCTAATTGAATACTTAAGTAAGTGTAATTACGAAACCCATTTAAAGCAGCTCAGAAAAAAACTTCATGAACGAAAAGGACAGATGGAGTGTTTACTGACTAAGTACCTGCCTTCAGGAGTTAATATAACCAGTCAGCGGGGCGGTTATTTTATTTGGGTAGAACTCCCGCGTGGCATCGATGCCGTGGATGTGTTTCAAGCTGCAATAAAGCAAAAAATCAGCATAGCTCCGGGAAAAATGTTCAGTGTGACCGAGCACTACAATCATTGTATGAGACTGAACGCGTCCTTTGAACTGAATGATAAAAGAGTACAAGCAATAATGACATTAGGACAAATAATCAGTGAATGTATGTTGGCGAATGAATCAACAATAGCAAGGTTAAAATAATGCATTCAAGTTCTAACGTGAAAGCGCTGATGCTTAACATCTGATATAGGCATAGGCATCGTTTCTGTATCTACTTTTGTATTCCCTCCACTTTTATAATGCAGTTCCTTTATTTGTGTCCAAGGTTTGTAGGGCCTTGGGGATAGATTTCTACTACGTATCGGAAATACCAATGAGTGATTTAAAAACAGCTGCACTACGTGCACTCCAATTGATGGATCTCACAACCTTAAGCGACAGTGATACCGATGAAAAAATTATTGAGCTGTGTCAGCTTGCGAAAACCCCTGCCGGTAATACCGCAGGCATATGCATCTATCCGCGTTTTATTCCAATCGCCAAAAAACAACTGAGATCACAAGGTACACCAAACATTCGAGTGGTCACTGTGACTAACTTTCCCCATGGAAATGATGATGTTGAAATAGCCGTTGCCGAAACAAAAGCTGCAGTTGCCTATGGCGCCGATGATGTCGATGTTGTGTTTCCATATCGTGCATTAATATCGGGGAATGAAGATGTTTGTTTTGAGCTTATTGAGCAATGCAAAGCTGCTTGCGGTCGTGACATTTTCTTCAAAGTGATTATTGAGTCTGGTGAGCTAAAAACGCCTGAGCTCATCAAAAGAGCCTCCGAAATATCCATTAAAGCGGGTGCAGATATGATCAAAACCTCTACAGGAAAAGTGCCTGTGAATGCAACGCCAGAAGCTGCTGAAATCATGCTCTCGGTTATTAAGCAGATGGGCGTTGAAGATAGCGTTGGTTTTAAGGCCTCTGGCGGCGTTCAGACTGCAGAAGAAGCCAAACTATATTTAGATATGGTTGATAATATTATTGGGGAAGGTTGGGCCGACAACCCTAAGCACTATCGTTTTGGGGCTTCCAGCTTGCTATCGAATTTACTTCAGACGTTAGGCGAGGCAAAAGTAGACCTTGACGCTAAATATTAGATTGATCGCTTATTAGCATTCCGATTCGACAAGATGTTATCGATAGCTCTTCGCTGTGCTAGTAGCAAATCATCGCTATTGATCATAAGCACTTTGATTAAATTCTACATAGATCGTGGTGGTTTTTTTTGAATAATACCAAGGGCAGTTTTTTTATGGTTGCTTCGATGGCGGCCTTTTCCGTTGAAGATATGTTTATCAAAGCGGCGGCAGAGACGGCATCTATTGGCCAAGTTCTAGCATTATTTGGTCTAGGCGGAATGCTTGTGTTTATCTTTTTAACTTGGCGTAAGGGCGGGCAAGTTTTTCATCCTGCCATGCTCTCAGCACCACTATTAATACGCGCCGTTTGTGAAGTTATTGGTCGATTCTGTTTCGCTTTAGCGATCACCTTAACCCCCTTGTCGAGTGCATCGGCCATTTTGCAGGCCACACCATTGATTGCCATGGTTGGTGCCGCTTTATTATTCGGTGAAAATATTGGAGTTAAGAGGTGGCTGGCCGTTGTTGTCGGTTTTGTGGGCGTCCTAATGATTATTCGTCCTGGTTTAGCAGGCTTTGAGGTCAACTCGATATTTGCGGTTGTGGCGACCTTAGGCTTTGCTGGACGTGATTTGGCGACACGCGCCGCGCCACCTGTACTGTCTAACACTCAACTTGGGGTATATGGCTTCTTTGTGCTAATCCCAACAGGCTTGGTGATAATGGCTTATCAAGGTGAATCTATTCAGCTGAATTTGATGTTAGCGGCCCAAATTACAGGAGCAATCGTCTTTGGTGTGGTGGCCTATAATGCGTTAACCATTGCTATGCGTACTGGTGATGTGTCTGTAGTTTCTCCCTTTCGCTATTCCCGTTTATTATTTGCTTTGGCCCTCGGTATCTTGATATTTGGAGAGTCTCCTGATTTGCCCACTTTACTAGGAAGTTTGCTTATTGTGGTAAGCGGTGGCTATACACTTATTCAAACTCGTAGAATGGTACCTGCAAGTCTAAGTATCTAACATGCAAATGGGCACAACTTTCTTGTGAGGCGAGCTTATTGGTTTATGCATGAGCCAGTTTGCCATTTAGTAAAAGAGCTTGCAGATATACCATCTTTATTCTGGTGGTTATAACAGGCCTGTTTTCTGTCGATTTACGGCTGACTTTAGTGGCAATCATATGCCTATTTGGGGCTATTTGTCTTTCAGGATACTATGGAGAAAGACCGATGAACATAGTAGACTTGATAACCACTTTTCTGATTTAGCTAACGAGATTGTCATGAGATTTTTTGTTGATGTTCATGCACATACAATCGCTTCAACTCATGCCTATAGTACCTTGCATGATTACCTTGCTGTAGCCAAAGCGAAAGGGATTAAGTTATTCGCTATTACCGATCATGGTCCCGATATGGCTGATGCACCCCATTTTTGGCACTTTGTTAATATGCGTGTTTGGCCAAGGGTTATTGATGGTATTGGCGTGCTAAGAGGTATCGAAGCCAATATCAAGAATGTAGATGGCGAAATTGATTTCTTTGGTGATTATTTGCGAGAGCTAGATATCGTGTTGGCAGGCTTTCATGAGCCCGTTTTTCCAGCTTCAACCAAAGAGGTGCATACAAACGCATTAATCAGCTGTATTGAGAGTGGCAACGTCGACATTATCAGTCATCCGGGTAATCCTGCATATCCTATCGAGATCGGCAGGGTTGCTGAAGCGGCGGCTAAACATAATGTGGCACTAGAGATTAATAACTCCTCATTTTTAACCTCAAGAAAAGGCAGCATCCATAACTGTACTGAAATCGCGAATGCGGTAAAAGATGCTGGTGGGTTGTTGGTGATGGGCTCTGATTCCCACATCGCGTTTAGTCTAGGTGAGTTTGATAAAGCCGTTGAGTTAATTCAAGCGGTTGATTTCCCGATTGAACGGGTACTGAATCGTAGCCCCGAAGCCTTGCTAAGTTTTCTGTCTTCAAGGGGGCATAAAGGATTGGATGAGCACTCTGTTCTGGTTGAGTGACAAAGGGCTTTTGGCCATGACACCAGATGCGTTTTCAGCGTTATTTCGGGCCCAAATGGCGATCACGACTGAGCACTCAGACCATAACAGAATTTAGCTACACATTCAGGCTGCTTTAAAAGGTAAATAGCTCAAAAAAGCTCACCTTTTAATCGGCAATGAATACGATTCAAGCGTCTATATAGTATTGTTTTATAATTAATTTTTAGTTTTATTGTATAATAAAAATCCCATTTCGGCAGGATTTTTATGGGCGATTGCTTTGGAGGTTATCTCATCGGCCGTTTTTCCGTCCAATGATTTCAGTCGCTGTGGAAGTGAGTGGATCGCTAATTTTTAATCTCCATTAGGATCTGTAGTGCCTTTTTACGTTTATCAAGATCATACAAGTCATTCGTGAAGATAAACTCATTCACGCCGAGTTCTTGGGCGATCATTTCCAAACGATGCTTAATCGTCGCAGGGCCGCCAGTGACCGATAAACCTAAGAAATTATCGACATAGGTTTCTTCTTGCGCGCTCCACAAGTCATCCATAGTGTCAACTGGCGGCTTTAACCATAACTCATGACCACGGATAAGCGCCAGTACGCGCTGTTTCGACGTCGTGCTCAGGTATTGGGCTTCTTCATCTGTGTCTGCTGCAACCAAGGGTAAGCCGAGCATTACATAGGGCTTATCAAGCACTTGGGAAGGTTTAAAGTCGCGGCGATAGATTTTAATCGCATCGTAGAGAAAACGCGGTGCAAAGTGTCCCGCAAATACATAGGGCAAGCCACGCTGTGCCGCTAGCTGTGCGCTGAAGAGACTCGATCCCAGTAACCAAATCGGCACACTAGTGCCTTCTCCTGGAATCGCTCGTACCGCATGGCGACCATTGTAAGGGCCGAGTAAAGTTTGTAATTCATTGACTTCTTCAGGGAATTGTTCTGCGCGACTAGTATCGCGGTTCAGTGCTCTGCTGGTAATTTGATCGCTGCCAGGTGCGCGTCCGAGTCCTAAATCGATGCGACCAGGATAGAGACTTTCGAGGGTTCCAAACTGCTCGGCGATGACTAAAGGCGCGTGATTTGGCAGCATAATGCCACCCGCACCGACGCGAATACGCTGAGTATTGCTAGCAATATAGCCAATGAGTACCGAGGTCGCCGCGCTGGCGATACCGGGCATATTGTGGTGTTCGGCAAACCAGAAACGATTAAAGCCGAGGCGATCGGCCTCCTTGGCATACAGTAAGCTGTTGTGTAGCGTTTCAGCCACAGTTGAACCTTCACGCATGGGCGCAAGCTCTAACAGTGAGAAGGGAATATCGGCCAATATTGATGTCTGTTGTGACATAGTGTCTCCATGTGACAGCCGTCTTTTGCTAGTAAAAACAAAAGGCGCTAATAGTGTTAGTTGCATTACTAGTGGTATAGCAAAGAATAAGCTTTAACGGTTAACCCTTTACCCTTAATCATTTCAATTTGGGTTTGCACTTGAGCTATGTTTTTACACTGGGTGCGTATTTACTGTGTAGCAAATCGAGGCGGTGAAGTCATCCCTGTTTGGGGGCGATAATTTGGAACTGAAGGTTTTGGTTTTAGCAACTCAGGCCTAAGCCTGCCACTGCGGGGCTGAGATAGGTTTGTTAAAGCTCATTTGGCTATGAGTTGTAACACAAGGGTATAAATGAAGTTGAATGAAGTGATAAAAACGGCCGATGAGTAGCACTCGTCGGCCGCTTGGTTTAGATCGCTATCTGATGATCAATAAAGCTTTACTGCTCGGCTTTTACATCACGTAGTGAGGTTGTTGCACTGTCATCAACACCATCAAGATTATTATGTGAGTGGTGGGTTTCTGTCAGACGACGCATTAGCGGTAAAACGGCGAGTGCGATAAATATGCAGGCTACGGCCGCAATACCTAGTTTGTTAAATAGGCTGGTATATACGGGCAGGGTTTGCAACGGATCGACTAAATCTTTAGGCACGCTGGCAAAGTTAGCCACCACACCCCCTAGATACTGGGAAATACCCGATGCGACAAAAGAGGCGCCCATCATAAAGCCGTCCATGCGTGCAGGTACGTAGCTAAGGCTCTAATTGTTTGCTCATCAACACAGAACGGCAGAGAACCACGCTTAATGAGCGCTTTGCTATGCAGAGAACAGTTGGTTATTTTGTACTTAGATTTCCCTATTTTACTGCATCCACGTTGCCATCTTGGGAATTCTAGCTCTGAGCATGCTGATGGAAAAAGGTTCCCTTGATTTAGATAGTAGTGTTTTCTTGTAATGTTATTTTCATTTTTTAATTATTTCCAGATTGGAAATAATCTAAGATTATTTGTATTTCTTCCATCATAAAAATTGTTATTAATTTTATACGTTTAATTTTAGGCTGTTTTAAAACATTGATTCCTAGTGGTGAGTTATAATTCATCTCTTTGAGTTGCAATGGTTTTTATTTTAATAATTTTATTTTTGTGTAGTTACAGTCAACTTATATCTCAAAGACATAATCTGTTGTGATAGCGGTTAAATGTCGTCGATGTTTTTAATTATGCTTTTAGTGATTAAGATCATGGAAAATAAATTGGGTTATGCAGAATGCATAGTCATTATGCGCACTGCATAGTGAATGTGGTCAACTATTATTATTCTGAGGGTTAAGTCACACTTATTTATTGTAAATCGTTGGCACGTATATTGCCATTAATAAAATGGCAAACTCAATTGATATACTACAACGGAGTAAATATGACATTAATCACAAGAAGAAAGTTCCTCACAGCTGCAGCCTTGACGACGGGAGCAACTGCAGTATCAGCTTTACCATTAACTGCTGGGGCCAAAGAGTATTCAAAAGATATTAAGTGGAGCGCTGATTATGATGTCGTTGTGATCGGCTATGGTGGCGCTGGTGCTGCTGCAGCTATTGCTGCACATGATAAAGGGTCAAAGGTTTTAATCGTTGAAAAAATGCCTGAAGGTGGTGGGAATACAGCCGTATCATCAGGTGGCTACATTTGTCCAGATGATGCAGAAAAAGCTAAGACTTATATTAAAAACTTATTCACGTATGCTAATTCAGAGTTGGATGAAGAAACTGTTAATATTTTTGCAGAAGAATGTGTTGACTTAAATAAATATGTGGACAGCCTTCAGGATGGTCTAAATCAATACATTTATGGTCACGCAGGATTCCCAACTATCGAAGGAAGTGAATGCATTAAAAAGTTCCGTATTAAAGGAGCTAAACGAGGTGGTGATAACTTGTTTGCTGCTTACAGACATGCGGTAGAAGTAAAAAGAAAAATTGATATTAAGTTAAATACTGCAGCAAAAGATCTTATCAGAAACGGTGAAGGTGAGATTATTGGTGTTTCAATTATCGTCGATGGAAAAGAACAAAATATTAAAGCTAAGCGCGGTGTTGTTCTTACCAGTGGTGGTTTTGAATACAATGAAAATATGATGCAAAACTATGTCAAAGGTACCAAGGTACATGGTTTAGGTAATCCAGGTAATACAGGTGATGGTATTCTTATGGCTCAAAAAGCCGGCGCTGCGTTATGGCATATGACTGGTACGTCATGCCCTATTGGCGTAAAAGTGCCAGGACTTAAATCATGTATGCAGGTAAACATGTTGGCGCCCAGTCATATTTGGGTTGACCAAGACTCAAAACGTTTTGTCAACGAGAAGGGTGTAGATAATCATGCAAGGTTACTTGCTGTTGATGCCTATGATCCTATTCATCATCGTTTCCCACGTATCCCATGTTTCATGGTATTTGATGAAAAAGCACGTAAGAAAGGTCCAATCTCTGGTGGTGCAACTTCAGGATATGCAATTAACCGAGAGAACTATAAATGGAGCTTTGATAACTCAAAAGAAATTAAGAGTGGGATTGTTAAGAAAGCAGATACATTGGAAGAACTTGCTAAAATCCTTGGTATTCCTGAAGATAATTTGACCTCTACCGTTGCGCAATGGAATGCAGATATTAAATCAGGTAAAGATACTGCTTTTGGCCGTCCACTTGCCAAAGCTAAAGGTGCAAAAGTTGCTTTCGAAGGGCGTGAAGCGCCGATTATATCAGAACCTTTGGATGAAACTGGCCCTTATTATGCTGTGGAAATGATTCCAACGATTCTGAATACTCAGGGCGGACCCAAAAGGAATGCCAAGTCAGAAGTATTAGATCCATTCAATACCCCAATCCCAAGATTATATGCTGCTGGTGAAATAGGTTCTTTCTGGGGGCTCATTTATCAGGGAGGCGGTAATAACGCAGAGAGTATGGTCTTTGGGCAAATTGCTGGTCGAAATGTAGCAGATTTGAAACCTTGGAAATAGGAACTGTAATGTTGTGTAATAAATTATTAGTGGCATTGGTATTAATTCTGTTGCCTATTGTTAGTTTTGCTAAAGGAGACTTTTTAGCTGATAGGCATAAACATGATAATGGTCTTAAATGCAGCGATTGTCATAATAAAATGCCGCCTAAAAGTGCACCAGAAAAAGAGTCGTGCTTCAATTGTCATGGTAGCTATGAAGAATTAGGTAAACAAACTGAAAATGTTACTCCTAATCCCCATGATAACCATATGACGGGTGGTGAATGTACAGATTGCCATAGTGGTCATAAATTACCAACGTTAATGTGCGATAGTTGTCATGAATTTGATATGAATATTAAATAGTTAATATTAGGGAGTGCAGCTAGCGTTGTACGCCCTATTTTTTAAGGGGGAAGAGTGAATATTAAACTAGTTATTACATCATTAACACTTTTAGTCGCGGCAGGAGTGAGTACTTCAGTTTTTGCTGATAGTCAAAAGGTATATGGTCGAGTTTGGCTCGCGTTAAATAATTCTGACAATGGTCTTATTTCAAATCGGAAAGATAGCGGTACAGGGATTGAAAGCTACTCGTCATATATAGGTGTAAAAGGTGATACCGTTATAGATGATGATTTTAAAGTGATTTATAAAGTTGAAATAACGAATACTGGAGGGTTTTATGAAAGCTCTAATCTTTTTTCAGCAAAAAATAACTATCTAGGTGTTGAAAATAAATATGGGTCATTAACCATAGGTCGAAACGATTCTGTTTTTAAAAGTACTGAAGGGAAAGTTGATTTATTCAATATAACATCGAGCGATATGAGTAAGATGTTGCCTGGTAATGACCGATTATATGAAGTTGCTACGCTATATACTAAATCCATTAATGGTTTTAAGTTCGGTGTTACTTATCAACTAGATTCAAAATATGATGGTAATGATGTCGGATATGCGGTGCACTATGGTGATTCAAAATTAAGATCGAGTGATCACTATGTCGCAATTGGTTATGCCGATGGTTTAAATGGCCTAAAGGCTCAAAGAGTAACATACAGTACTAAAGCTCTGAATTGTCGACTTGGTTTAATTTATCAGCATTCGAAGTCTACTCAATATGATAGTTTGAAAGGGAACTCATATTTGATCAGCCTTGCCTATCCATTGTCTAAAGGTGAAATTTTAGCTCAGTACGGTAAGGATGAGTCTGGATTAGGTACGATAGCCTCTCAAATTGCTAGCAAGAAAGCTATTCAGGAATACGATGGTTATCTAGCAACAATCGGTTACACTCATTTCTTAAATAAGAGTACTGCTGTAAATGGCTATTTCAGTCATACAGACAATGATACAAAATATGATGGTGAAGACCATTCGATGTCTGATAATGCTGTCAACCTTTCATTAAAGTATCAATTTTAATATTAGAGTTATATACCTAAGTTAAAGGTGTATTATTGTCAATAATAACAGGTGGTTAATGTTGTGATCACCTGTTATCCGCAATCCACTTCACACTTGTTGATATCCCTTCTAAATTTTCGTCAACTATGATTAATGTCGCATGAATTTTCTGTAAATAGAATGATAATACTTAGACGAAGTTAACGAGAGAAGAGCGCCCTTAGAACATGCATTTTTTTTCCTTAAACAGGGCTATTTTATTCGGGGTGTTGTGGTGCCTTTCATTTTGTTCATTGGCAGATAAATGCATTGTAACACTTGGCGTTAGCGAGACTGATTATCGACCATATTCATGGGTTGATGAAGAACGCCGCGCTCAAGGGCTGAATATAGAACTTATGAACAGCCTTGCAGCTAAAAGTTCTTGTGAGCTGAAAGTAAAGGTATTTAAGTGGAATGAATTGTTGTTAGCTTTTAAGCATAATGAAATTGATACTCTGGTTACATCATTATCCCCTTTCGCAGATACAGTGAAAGGTCATGACTTACTACAAATCCCCATTACTACAATGTTTTACGGTAATTTCTATGTAAGAAAGAATAGCCTAGAGATTGAGTCAGAGGAAGATCTCTATGATAAAGAAGTTATTGTCTTAGAAGGCAGTACGAGTAGTGATTATGTCCGAAACCGCTTAAGAGAAAAATACAATGTTAAGATTATATCATATCGCTCTACTGAAGAAGCGATTAAAGCATTGTCTGAAGGAAAAGGCGATGTGGGTATATTTTCGCTGACGGCGGTGAGGAATGCTGTAGAGTCAGAGCATGTCAATAATTTAAAACTAAGTGGTGCAGCATTCTTACCCGCCTCTTATGGATTTATTTTCCATCGTGAAAATATGAATCTTTTTTTGAAGTTGAAAGAACATCTTGGTTTCGCTTTTGGTATCGATAATTATTCTGAGAAAGTTAACACATGGTCTAGCACATATAACGCAATAGGTGAGAATCAAAGAAATTTTCTTATATTTACTATTCTTTTTATTTTAATTTTCCTATTTATTATTACATATAACCATATGCTTGAGGTTAAAGTTAAGGACCGAACCAAAAAATTAAAGCTAGAAATTGAACATAGAAAGGCATTAGAAAAAGAGCATTTTTTGATTAAAGAACAATCTATGTCCATTGCAAAGTTGGCTGCCCTAGGTGAAATGGCATCTTGTGTTGCACATGAAATAAATAATCCTACCGCGCTAATTATTCACAATATGTCTTCTATAAAGAGAAGGTTTTCTAATCTTGTGTCATTGACTCCTGAGAGTTTAGATAAAAATGTAATTATTTCACAAGTGAAAGATAATTGTTTGATAATTGAGGATAGTTTGAATAGGACCGTTAAATCCATCGAACAACTGAAAAAAATCGGTGGTGATTATTGTGAGAGTAAAAAAATAGTTGATATTTGTAGCAGCCTTAGAACGGCATTAGAGCTCACGAAGTACTATGTTGGAAAATATACTCTAAATTTGAATGTTAACATCCCCGATGAGGAATGTTATGTTCTCTGTGCAGAAAACACTGTAGAACAAATAGCAATAAACCTTATACAGAATGCTTGCCACGCATTAAAGAATCAAGATGGTGTGATTGAATGTGGCGTTATCACTGAAGTTGTCGATGATAAAGAGTGTTGCTCTCTCTATGTCAATGATACAGGTATAGGTATATCTGAGTCTGGATTAAAACTCATCTTTAAACCTTTTTATACTTCTCGTCGAGGGCAGGGTGGGACGGGATTGGGCTTGTCAATTGTAAGTCGGTTGGTAAAAGAGAATGACGCTAAAATTGAAGTTATTAGCAGTGCAGGGAATGGAACCCGTGTATCTGTTTTGTTTAATAAAGTGAAATCGGATAGCTAATTATGTCAGTACATATATTAATCATAGATGATGAGATGAACTGGATTAAGACGTTTTCGGACATCTTAATTGATTACCAAGTATGTGATGCTGAGGACATATTTAACGCAACAAACTTAAGTGATGCTTGTGAAGTTCTTCGTAATAACGCCATCGATATTCTCTTTCTCGATTTGAATTTAGGCTGTGAATCTGGTCAGGACGCAATTCAAGGCTTAAGGGCTGAGTTTCCGAACTCTACATTAGTTGTTATGTCGGGCGTGACTACAGGGTCCATTCCATTAATGTGTATGGAGCGAGGTGCTTATGACTATCTACCTAAGGCAATGTCAACAGATGAGTTGGTTTTATCTATCCAGAAGGTGATAAGTCGTGTTGAGCATTTTGACCGAGTTCGCTTTGCTCCTAATGATTTATCTATGGTTAATACACAGTTACCATTTTCATCTTATGTTACGCAAGATGAAAAGTTACATTCCGTTTTTGAGTATTTAAAAGTTGTCTCAATGACTCAACATCCTATCTTAATAACAGGAGAGAGTGGTGTAGGAAAAGGCGTTTTGGCTAAGGCTATTGCAGAGTATTCTAGGCCTAATGGCCCATTTGTCTCTCTTAATGTCGCAGGGCTGGATGAGCAAATGTTTTCAGATACACTTTTTGGTCATACTAAAGGTGCATACACTAATGCGAGTTCGCAACGGACAGGGATGATTGCTAAGGCAAATGGCGGGACGCTCTTTTTAGATGAGATTGGAGATCTTTCTTTAAGCCAGCAGATTAAATTGCTCTATTTCACGCAAAGTGGTGAATATCAGCGAATTGGTAGTGATCTTATAGAAACCAGTGATGCAAAGATAGTCTTCGCCACAAACCAAAATCTAATTGAGTTAATTGAACTTGGTAAGTTTAGGAAAGATTTGTTCTATAGGCTAAATACTCATCATATAAATATCCCACCACTTCGACAGCGTATTGGCGATATTCCATTACTAATTAAGAAATTTGTTCATCAGGCTGCTGAAGATTATGCTATCAATGTACCTCATATTTCAGATGGACTAATTGAGTTATTAAAGAGTTATTGCTATCCAGGTAACGTAAGAGAGTTAAGTTCTATCGTTTATAATGCGGTGTTAAAAAGCGATGGACAAGTGCTTACTTTTTCAGATTTTGAGTTTCCAGAAATCCGGGATATTGAAAGCTGTTCTCTGAATGCTGAGCCAGAGACGAATGATACTAGTTTCAAGCGACTAGATGACTTATTTGATGAAAAAATTATAGATGCACTGCGAGTTTCTGATGGAAATCAAAGTAAAGCTGCATCTTTGCTTGGCGTTTCGCAATCAACCATTAGTAGAAGACTTAAAAAACTCCAAATCTAGTCAGGTGGGCATGTTTACGCCAGTTGAAGTATTCAATTGACAATTATTGATGAGGTTGACTGATATTATTGATAAAAACGGCCGATGAGTAGCACTCGTCGGCCGTTTGGTTTAGATCGCTATCTGATGATCAATAAAGCTCTACTGCTCGGCTTTTATATCACGTAGTGATGTTGTTGCACTGTCATCAACACCATCAAGATTATTATGTGAGTGGTGGGTTTCTGTCAGACGACGCATTAGTGGTAAAACGGCGAGTGCGATAAATGTGCAGACTACGGCCGCCATACCTAGTTTGTTAAATAGGCTGGTATATACGGGTAGGGTTTGTAACGGATCGACTAAATCTTTAGGCACGCTGGCGAAGTTGGCCACCACGCCGCCGAGATACTGAGAAATACCCGATGCGACAAAGTAGGCACCCATCATAAAGCCGCCCATACGTGCAGGTACGTAGCGGGCGATCATCGCAAGACCTAGGCCGCTGACTAACAGCTCACCTAAAGAGTATGAGGCGTAGCCCCAAATCATGATCCACGAAGAGGTTTTACCATTTACCGCAAATTGGTCCGCAAAGCCGTAGATAAAGAAACCGAGCGCCACAACCGCAAAGCCAAGGGCGAACTTGGCAGCAATAGAGAAGTCTTTATTATTACGCCCCGCCCATGAATAGCTCCATGCAAGTACAGGACTTAAAACCATAATCCATAATGGATTTAGTGCTTGAAACTGAGCTGGTGACCAAGTCCATAAATGGGTACCAAAGAATTGGAAGTCCCAGTCCACATTACGTAGGGCAAACAGCGCCAAGGAGGTCGACATTTGCTGATAAAAAATAAAGAAGAACACAGTTTGCACCGTCAGGATCAGTGCTGCGATCAGGCCTGCACGTTCACTGGTTTCACTGGTACGGATCAGGTGAAAGAATATCGCCAATACTGCGATGCCTGCGGCATAAACGAAGATGCGCGCAACGGCTTCATATTCAAGGATAATGGCTGACGCTACAACGGATAATGCTGCTAGCGCCAATACAATCGTCAGGTTTTTCTTGTTCACAGGACGGGTATCAGGCTCAGAACCATACTGCACTAAACTCTTACGCATTAAGGCGTAGTTACCCAAACCAACCAGTATACCGACGCAGCACACAGCAAAGGCTGCATGCCAACCAAATTCGTTGCCATACTGAGCGTTAACGTAATCTTTAATCCAAGGTGTGAGTAACATAGAGAAGGTCGAACCCACATTTACCGCCATATAATAGATGGTAAATGCGCTATCTATTTTTGAATCATCACCTTCGTAGATCTTACGCACCAAGTTACCCGCATTGGGCTTGAATAGGCCGTTACCGACGACTATCACTCCAAGTGCAGAAAACATAAACCAAGTGTTTTCGGTGGGGATTGCCATTAAGGCATAGCCCAGAGAGAGAATGCCTGCACCGAGTAACATGGTGCGTTTGGTGCCGAGTATTTTATCCCCAACCCAACCACCTATGGCGGGTGATACATAGATGAGTGCCGCACAGGCACTCCATACTAAATTTGCTCTAGAGTCATCAAAGCCAAGGCGCTGCACCATAAAGTACACAATCAGCGCTTGCATGCCGTAATAACCAAAGCGTTCCCATAATTCGATAAGAGACACAGTCATAAAAGAATGTGTTTTACTTACCGGAGCAGTCCCTATAGCCATATCGCTTGCTTCCGAGGTTGTTGTTTTAATATTTGAGTACAAAAGTATAAGGCGATAGCCCAAGCAAACCAATGGTCGATACAGGTGAAACAGACTTTGTTACAAATAAAGTCGTTTATTTAAGATAAATTTAAGGTTTTATCTCGGCATTTTTAGCAGCTGCTGACTTCGATACATCTATGAAAATTATTATCGGTGATGAGCGTCTTATTATGCTTAAACTTCGGAACATCCACAGACGGTATTGATTCAAAGGCCGTCATTCGACTGGCGAAACACTGCTGACTAGTCCAGAATCATAACTCCATGATTTTAAAATGTTAGGCGACTATGAATTTGTCTTTGGAGTATAAAAAAGCCGTTAAGTGGGGTGGCTCAATGCTGCTTGTCGGCTTAGCCATTAGCGCCGCGTTGGCGCTGTTGATCCGAGACAATAATTCAAAGCAGATTAGCCAAGCACTTCAAGCGACTTCAGATCAAATTAGCCACAACGTTCTAGAGCGTCTTACCTTGTATCAATATGGCCTGCGCGGTGCGCGAGGAATGGTTGTTACCGCTGGCGAGAACGAGGTCACGCGAGAGGCATTTATTCGCTACAGTTTGACGCGAGAGGTGGGTAAAGAGTTTCCTGGTGCTCGTGGTTTTGGTTTTATTCGCCGAGTATCTCCTGAGGAAGAGTCCTCATTTATTGCCCAAGCACAGCAAGATGGTTGGCCTGACTTTTCGATTCGTCAGCTAAGTGCCCACAACGATGAGCGTTATGTTATCCAATATATAGAGCCAGTAGAGCGGAATCGTTCAGCCGTTGGCCTCGACATAGGTTCAGAGCAGCGCCGTCGAGGTGCCGCCACAGCAGCACTACTTTCGGGGGAAGTGCGTTTAACTGGGCCTATCACCTTAGTGCAAGCGACGGGTAAGCCGTTACAATCTTTTTTGATTTTGATGCCCATTTATCGCAGTGGTTCGACACCGTTAACCATAGAAGCGCGAAAAGCGGAGGGCTTTGGTTGGAGCTATGCGCCTCTGGTTACCAACGAAGTGTTAGCAGGGTTAGAGTTAACTTTGCAAACGACCAAGCTAAATCTTATTGATGTGACGCAAGCAGATAATCCCATTAGCTTCTTTGAGACTCACGAAGCCGACAGTCGACCATTATCTCATTTTAAGTACATAGCAAATGAGGAGATTTTTGGCCGAAAATGGCAGTTTGAGGTCATAGCTTACCCAGAATTCATCAATGGATTAAAGCTAAGTAGCCCAAATTTAACTTTTTTATATGGCGCAATGCTCAGTGTGTTGCTGGCGGCATTGGTGATGATGTGGTCTTTGGGCCTGCAGCGTAAACAGCAAGTGTTAGCCGAACAGGCTAGGCGTGCGAGTATGTTGGAGCATTCTCTAGACGGTATCATTAGTTACGACCTTGAAGGTCGTATCACCAGTTGGAATCGAGGTGCTGAACTCCTGTTCGGCTACAGAGAGTCTGAGGTGCTTGGTTTGTTAAGTACCGAATTAATCGTTCCGTCTTCCGAGGCCGAGATTGAAACTGCGCGGTTTAAGCGAGTGTTTGCGGGTGGAACCATACTAAATCAGATTTCACGCCATCAGAGTCAAGATGGCAATATTTTATCTACGGCGATGACTGTCGTCCCTATTATCGATGAGCATGGCGAGATAGAAGGCTTAAGCCAAACTATTCGGGATATTACTCTGCAGCAAGATGCCGAAAGGCGCATCTTAAAGCTAAATGAAAATCTAGAGCAGAAGGTTGCCGACAGGACTCACGAACTGCAGCAAGCAGTATCTGAAAACAAAATCCTACTTAAATCGATTAATGATCAACTGCTTTATTCGGTCACCAATACTGATGGTGTGATACTCGAGGTCAATGATTATTTTTGCCGCATGAGTGGTTACTCCCGCGAGCAGCTCGTTGGACAGCGTCATGCGTTACTATCTTCGGGTGTGCATGATAATGATTTTTGGCAAGCGATGTGGACCAAGATAAAGTCGGGTCAATCTTGGCATGGTGAAATCTGTAATCGTGATAAACAAGGGCGTATACAATGGTTTGATACCGTTATTGGCCCAATGATTAATGACGATGATAATGTCGAGCGCTTCGTTGCTCTGAGCACGGATATTAGCGAGAGAAAATTTACCCAAATAGAGAAGAATCAACTGGGTTCGTTGCTAACTAACGTGCTCAATGCTGCCTCTGAAGTGTCGATCATTGCAACCGATGAACAGGGCGTTATTACTATATTTAATCGCGGTGCAGAGAACCTACTTGGCTACGATGCTAAAGAGTTAGTGGGTATCTCGACTCCTGCGCCTTTGCATCTGCCAGATGAGGTGCAATCGCGATCGCTTGAACTGTCCAAGCAATACGGTCTTACTATTGAAGGCTTCGATACTTTTGTCTATAAGGCAAAAGCTCAAGGCTCAGAGACGCGAAATTGGACCTATGTGCGTAAAGATGGATCTCATTGCCAAGTCTCCCTGTCTGTTACCGCCATGTACGATGACCAAGGTAACTTAGTTGGATATTTAGGGGTTGCGGTTGATATTACTCAGACCCTGCAACAGCAAGAAGCATTGATAACAGCGAGTAATCATCTCAGTAAGGCCGCTGAGGTGGCCAAGCTGGGAATATGGACCTGGAACGTACAAGACAATACGCTAGAGTGGAACGATCGAATGTTTGCTATTTACGATCTTCCTATTAGTTTGCGGCAAGAAGGATTGACTTATGAGCACTGGCTAATGCGGCTTCATCCTGATGATGTTGCTTTGGCCGAGCAAAAGTTGAATGATGCCGTCGCTGGCAGCGGGCAATATGATCCAGTATTTAGGGTCGTTACTGGTGAGGGTGATTTACGTTATATTCAGGCTGGCGCTGAAGTTGAGAAAGACAAGCAGGGTAATGTCATGCGGGTTATTGGTATCAACATCGATATTACCGAACAGCGTGAACTAGAGGTTACTCTTCGTGAGGCTAAGAAGCAGGCTGATGAAGCCAGTGCTGCCAAATCGGCATTTTTAGCTAACATGAGCCACGAAATTCGCACCCCAATGAATGCTGTGCTCGGTATGTTACAACTGATGCAACATACCTCAATGTCGACTCAACAGCGTGACTATATGACTAAGACCCAGACGGCGGCCAAATCCCTATTGGGCTTATTAAATGACATACTCGATTTTTCTAAAATTGAGGCAGGCAAGTTACAGTTGGATTTACAACCTAGTGAGATTGAGATGCTGATGCGCGACCTTGCGGTGGTGTTGTCGGGCAATTTAGGTAATCGAGATGTCGAGGTGATGTTTAATCTTGATCCTGCAATTCCATCCTGGTTGATTATCGATAAGCTTAGATTGCAGCAAATTCTCATTAACTTGGCAGGAAATGCGCTCAAGTTTACTCATCATGGCCAAGTGATTATTGGTGTTGAATGCCTTCAATCCCTAGGTAACAAGGTTGAGCTTCGCTTTTCTATTAGTGATACCGGGATAGGTATCAGTGAAGAGCAGCTTAGCCGTATTTTTACCGGTTTTGAGCAAGCAGAGTCTTCAACGTCAAGGCGGTTTGGTGGCACTGGATTAGGGCTCGCGATCAGTAAGCGCTTGGTTGAGCAGATGGGCGGTGAGTTATTGGTTACTAGCCAAGTTGGTGAAGGAAGCCGCTTCTGGTTTGATCTCGTCTTGGAATCGTTACCTATGCAGGCAACCTCGAATATAGATATTCGAGGTTGCCGTGTCCTCGTGGTGGATGATAATCAAGTTACTACTGAAATTTTACGAAAAATCCTGAGTGATTATGGCTGCCAGGTCGAGTGTGTATATAGCGGCGAAGAAGCGGTTGAGCGATGTAAAGTGGTGAGTCCTGATCGACCAGAGTTTGATATCGTACTCATGGATTGGAATATGCCGCAGCTCAATGGATTTCATGCGGCCAAGCGACTGCGAGATACCGCGGAGGCCCAGCACAGTAAAGCGCCATCGGTGATCATGCTGACCGCCTATGGTGAAGAGGTGGTTAGGCTCGATGGTGAAGATTCTAGCCCACCATTTGTCCATTTTTTAACTAAGCCTGTGACTTCACAATTATTGGCCGAATCCATAAGCCAAGTGCTCACTGGTCAGGTGATGGAACGCCCGATTAAGCTGAGTTCTTCTAAGCGTTTACAGAGCCTAACTATCTTAGTCGTCGAGGATAATCAGTTAAATAGACAGGTTGTCGATGAACTTCTCACATTAGAGGGGGCTAGAGTTGTGCTAGCTGAGGGCGGCGGCGAGGGTGTAAGAGCGGTAACCGAAAGCGCTCCCCTTTTCGATATAGTGATCATGGATGTGCAGATGCCTGATATGGATGGGCTCGAAGCTACTCGGCGTATTAGGGCGGACTCACGTTTTGAGTTATTACCTATTCTCGCCATGACCGCTAATGCTTCACATGCCGATCGCCTCGAATGTATTGCTGCAGGGATGAATGATCACATAGGTAAGCCGATTGATATGCAGCAGTTAGTGCCAACTATTTTGCATCTTGTTGGGCGTGAGCCCGTTGATTTCGCCATTGAACAGGCCTCTGAACTGCACCAAGACACGATCGTATCAGAGCGCAAAGCGCCTGATGAGGATGAGCCGCTTTTAGATGACTATCAGCAGATACTTAAGCGTTTTGGTGGCAATCAGCCATTCTTCGAGAAGATGGCGCTAGGGTTTGAGTCTGAAATAGATAACCAACTCACGCAATTTAAAGCATCTGTCGCGGCGCGAGATCCTGTCGCTATGGCCGCCAATAGCCACAGTATTAAAGGCCTCGCGAGTAATTTCGGTGCGATATCCTTGGCGAATTTTGCAGCCTATCTGGAGAAAAAGTTTAAACAAGGGGCGCAAGAGTCACAGCAAATCGATGCTTGGACTGCTAAGTTAGCCTTGTTGGCACAACTTAGTGTTAACCAGCTTATTGGCTACATATCAGCTACAGCTACCAGTGAAGCTGCCGTTTTAAATCAACTAGTTGATGATTCGCCTCAAGATAAGCAGGTAGCTAAAGAGCGTATTCGCTTGTTAAAAGAGTTACTTCAACAAAATAATTTAGATGCCATTGGCTTAGTGGATGACATAACTGGCACGCTTTCGTCCCACCCACTTTGGCCAGAGTTATATGCATCTGTTCATGCTCTCGATTTTGAGCAGGCGCTAGCGAAATTAAATATTATCGAATCGGAGGTTACTTGATGTCGGATTCTGAAGTGCTGAACCTCGCCAGCGCTGGCAGGGGTAAGATACTGCTTGTCGATTTGCCTGTCGTGTCTGTCATAGAGCCGCGCAAGGTCTAACCATCAATGGTTACCACTTCACCACTGGTCAGTCAGTGTACGGCTTTCATCCAAGCCAGAAAGCAATCGCGAAATTCAGCAGGATCGATGCTTGCAATCAGGCGGACAAAAGTATCATCAACAGGCACGTCATTTTCAAACAAGCCCTGCTTAAGAAACCATTCATGGTGGCCAGAACGTACTCGCGAATGTCAGCCCAGCATTGACCTTCGGCTATCACGGCACAGATCGAGCTAAACAAAATATCAAACACAGGGTAATCGACTTTTGGGCTTTGTCGCTCGCCACGGATGATGGAGAAATGTGCTTTGATGGTATCTATGTTCATGGCTACTCCTAAAAAGAGGAGCATAAGATCACCGTAGGATGGCTAGGTCAACTTTGGTCTGCCATTGCTCTTAAAATGTTCATGACCTTGCCTGGTATTCAAGCTCACTACTTCGAATAAAATCAACAGTTTTTTCTTATTCATAGATAGCAATAAATGTTAAAAGTACATTGTCAGATGTAGGCCAAGATAGTGCGTATTGATATTGGAGAGGTGGCTAGTTATATTATTGATTAATGATGATATATTCATGCGGGTAAGCCTGATTAATAACGACTCCATATTTCTTAACTCATTGTGATATCTTAGCCGGTAACAATGTAACATTGTTACCGAACAGAAACGGATTTATGGCGTAGTGAACTTGATTGCTGCAACATTCGCTCTATCATAATTTAAAGAAAAGTGGGATGATGAACACCAGATAATCAGTTTGATATATGCGGGCTTATTCTCTCTGGCTCCTCTTTCAATATTTCTTTTAATGCCTCAACAACCTGAGGGTCATATAATTTTCCGCTGTTAATATTTAATTCCTGCATGGCTTTATCTATCCCTAGAGAAGGGCGATATGGTCGATGAGCAGACATTGCTTCAAAAACATCAGAAACTGCTAGAATACGCCCCTCTAAAGAAATTTCATTCCCCTTTAGTCCATTGGGATATCCAGAACCATCAAGTCTTTCATGATGTTGCTCGATTATATCAACAACAGGCCAAGGGAAATTAACGCCCTTAAGGATATTTACGCCAGCCTCGACATGAGTTTTTATCACGCTGTATTCGAGCTCAGTTAATCGAGTAGGTTTTACCAACATTTCTGCTGGAATAGCTAGCTTACCAATATCATGGATACTGGCCCCCAATTTTAAACCTTCTATACGTTCTTCATTCAAGCCTAATTTTTCTGCGATGGCTGTAGCTATCTCTTTAACCCTTTGTTGGTGTCCTGCAGTATATGGGTCACGAGTCTCCAACGCCTTACTAACAGCGGTAATAATTCCTATTAATGCTGCTTTCAGCTCATCCGACTTTCTGATCAAATTATCTTGAAAATTTTTACGTATAGAAATGTCAATTCCTGTACCAATAAAACAAGGATTGTCATTCATGATAAAGGGTGTGCTAGTAAATAAATATGGAATCAGTTTGCCATTTTTTGTCTTTACATTGGCTTCGGCCTCTGTAATTGATTTGCCATCGAACAGTGTTGACAATGCAGTTAAAACTTTTTTGTGTTGCGATTTATCGATAAAGTCTAAAATTTTCATGCTTCTCAAATCATCTTCTGAATAACCAAGATCATCAATGAAACGCTTATTCCAACGAATGAGGTTCTGCTGGTTATCGCATAAATAGACGAGCCCTGGCACACTGTTTATGATTTCATTGCCAAACTCCTGCTCCTGACGTTTACGAAGTTCAAGAGCGTGTGTAACTTTAGCATGTTCTTTCTTCTCTTCTTCTAACTCTAATGTTCGTGAAGTTAAGCTTCCATACGTATTAAGTAGTGAATTAATAAATACCTCAATGGAATCACTCATTTCAGTCTGAATATTAATTTTAGCCTCTTGTAACAAAATACCAGCATCCAGGGAGTGGATAACTTTGGCCATCCGCATATCGTCATCTAAAATATGATGTGCTAACCAATAAAGCAGAAAGTGTAATATTTGTTCATACAATGCCTTTCTCTTACCTGATCGTGCTTGCTGTCTGAAATAATCCACCTTAGCAATAAAGTCGGAATGCGTTTGATGATGCTTAATGGCCCATGCATCATCACCAAAGTATTTGTTCCATATTTTCTCTTCAAATTCAAAGTGATAACTTATATAGCTGTGGAGTTCGTCTAGTACGTTATCGAGCTCAAGCAGTTCGTCACCGAGTGCCAGTTTAGATCCCATTTCATTTAAAAGTGTAACTAGCCGCTTATGTTGTTCATCGATTAACGGAAGCTTAGTCTCAAAAGTTTGGCTCCATGGAAGAACCTCAACCCAATTTTTTGTACCGGACATATCAGCCTCACATGCGTTAAGTTTTCTATATATTCTTTACACTTACCAAAAGTTGTTATAATGACAAAAATCGCTTCATCTATATAAATTCAACAATCACAATTTAACTTTAGCCAATCAATTTGGCTTTTTCATTTAAAAACTGATTTTTTTATTCATACCTGATTCGATATTGATTTGTTAGGTACCTCTAACTGAGTGGTTACAATACAATTTACTTTATAATCATTATGTTATTGGTTCATGTAACTGTGAATAGTCAAGGAGCAGAGGTGAGAGTTGCCTCATTTTTTATTTACTACTTATGGGAAACTTATCTTCTTGATTGATAAGGATTCACTCTCTATTGGCTATATTTGTAATTTCAGCTACTAATTTTGATCTGCTTCTCTGCCTTGTGAGTGATGCTTGGTTGCTATTGTGATGTCTTGCGGCGAGTGTTAGCTTGCTAATCTAGTGGTGTTTTGGGAGCGAGCGATGATAAGGGTAAATGTGTTCGGCAGATCTATGTCGGTTAGACGCGTCGGTAGCGAGTGGCAGTTGTTTAACGAATCGCAAGCGGGGATGCGTGCCCGCATCTATGATGTGGCTATCCCACCCGAGCTGGCAGAGGATGATCTACCTGGTTTTCTGGACGATATCTATCATGAGTATGCCAGCGAGCAGTATCCTAGCGTGGTGATAGAGAGCTAATGTCTGTTAATTGAGAGGCTAAGGTCGGATTAATGCTAAGGCGTTTGATGGATTACTTGAGGCTGGTGCTGTTTGTCTGTGGCGTGCTGTTAGGCGTGCAGGTGCCGGCCTTTGTCGATCAGTATGGCAAGGCGCTCGCGGCTCATACCCAGGAGGCTAAGCAGAGTCTGGCCGAGTTTCAGCGTGACGCTGACCGTTTCTTCGGCGGTGATATCGATAGGCTAATCGCTCACTATAAACAAAATCCCGATGCCGTGTTCAACGCTGGTGGTGAGAGCATCGAGACGATTTACCAAAGATATCGGTTGTTGTCAGAGGCATTCGCTGAATTTAATCAGTCGACCTATGGTGGGTTCGACCAACTTGTCATGAGCCCTCTGCCAGAGATCCGCGATCAGGTATGGCAGAATTTTAGCCATACCATTATGTTAGATGGCCGTGCCATTGCTATAGGTTTGCTGCTAGGCTTTTTTATCTCAATTTTGAGCGAACTATGTTTAGTCCTTTGTGGCAAATGTTGTCATAAAGCCTATCGTCTAGTGAGCCCAAAACGCCACAGGTTAAATTAACGTCATAAATTGAGTAACCACAAGCTTAGTCGGTGTTTGTTAGAGCAATTTAGGACTATGCTGGAGGCTATATTCACTGTTATCCATTTTTATCATCATTAAGGAGTGACTCATGATCGAACAAGGACAAAAGTTACCATCAGCCACATTAGCTCAATTGACTAAAGAGGGGATGGTTAATCACGATGTGACCGAGTTGTTTGCCAATAAAAAAGTTGTACTTTTTGCGGTTCCAGGGGCATTTACTCCAACCTGTTCAGAAGCCCACTTACCGGGTTATGTGGTTTTAGCCGATGAGTTTAAGGCCAAAGGCGTCGACATTATTGCTTGTGTATCGGTTAACGATGCGTTTGTGATGAAGGCGTGGGGCGAAGCTCAAAATGCTAGCGAGCTGATGATGCTTGCCGATGGTGATGCAAGCTTTACTAAAGCGTTGGGACTAGAGATGGATACTGCTGGGTTTGGCGGCGTACGTTCACAGCGTTATGCCATGGTGATCGACAACGGCGTAGTGACTAGCCTTAACGTCGAAGCACCTAAAAGCTTTGAGGTAAGCAAGGCTGAAGTGGTAATTGCTACGCTGTAACTGTGCTGGGTTGCTTATACTTATGGTTAAGCAACCCACTTATCTTGTTCTGGGGGAACATCTATCCCTAAACTCGCTTCTATATCGGCTACACTCTGGGCGACTTCGCTAGCAATCACTTCACTTTGCTCAGCCGAGTGCAAAGCGTGCTGCTTTAATTCATCCATGGCGCTATACAGTTGGTCTAAGTGACTTACTTGATTGCTGCTGTAATTGCTGCCCTGCTTGGCCGTTTCATTCATCTCTTGCGCTTGCTGTTGTACTGTTTGAGTGACTTGCCAAAGCGCTTGCGCTCCTTGAGACTGTTTAATACTGGCATTTTCGATCCCTTTTACACTGTGTTCTAACTGACTATTTGCGGTTGTCAGTTGATTGAGTATGGTCAAGATCTCTTGCAAAGAGTGCTGTGTCCGCTGTGATAGGCTGCGAACTTCATCGGCAACAACGGCAAAGCCTCGGCCCTGTTCCCCGGCTCTAGCCGCTTCAATTGCGGCGTTTAGTGCGAGTAAGTTAGTTTGTTCGGCAATATTGCCGATGACATCTATGATGGTCGAGACATCGCTCACTGAGGTATTAAGACTGTTAAGCGATTGGTGACAATGGCTTACGGCTTGTTGGGTTTCATCCGCCGCTGTCATCACGGCTTTCACTTCATCTTGGCTCGACACCATCTGCCGATGGGTTTGCTGGGCACTCTGCTCTACTTGTAAGGATAGTTCGCTGACGTCTCTTGCGATTGCGCGCATCTGCTCTGTCTGCGTTTGGGCAATATCGACAATGTTTAGTGTGGTTTCAGTTCCTTGCGCCAGCTTGGATATTCGCTCGACTAACTGAGAAAGCGACTCTGAAATTTTGCTTATTTTGACCCTTTGCTCTGCATCTTCCGACTCGAATCTATCTAATAGCTGATTAAAATGGCCCGCTATCTGACCCGTTTCGCAGCGTCGATGAATCGCAATACGCTCTCTCTCGTTCGACTCACCTAAGCGCATAAAGGCGATATTGAGCTGCTTAAGCGGTTTTACCACTCGCTGCTGTTGCAACAGCAGATAGGCTAGTGCAAACAGCGTAAGTATGGAAACAACGCCGTAGAGGATGAGTTGTAGCTGCTGTTTAAGTTCACGGGTTTGTGATTGTTGCGCCAAGCCTAGGGTGAGTAACTGCCGCTCTATGTCTGCGATGGCTGTCATCATGGCATCTTGTGCTTGTCTGTTGGCAATCAATAGATTATCGGTATTGGTGACCTCTTTATCGTAGCGATTGCTCAGAGATAGGAGTTCGCTATAGTCAGCCTCACCAATCTCTATTTGCTCTGCTTCATCATCACCAAGGGCAAATTCATCGACCTCCTGAGTTTCATAGATTCCCAGTAAGGGCAATTTGGCCAATTTATCGTGCCACTGGGTTAGCGCTTGGGTAGCAGTAGAAAGTATCGACTTAAGGCGCTGATCTTTATCTAGTAAATAACCTTCAGTTAGCTGAGAAAGTTGGTAAACCAGAGGGGGCAACTCTTGGGTTAACGCCATGTATTGCATGGCGAGCTCGGAGTGTTCGATAAGCCCTGAGGTGGCATATTGGGCAAGATGTTGGTTGTAAGAGAGCATCTCGCTTTCTGCATGGGCCAGTAATTCTCTAGGGTTACCAGCGAGCTTACCTGCCGCGCGATATTGGCTATCGAGATCAAGAATAAAGCTTGAGATAGCTTGTGCGACTAGCTGTGCATCTTGGTGAGAAAGGCGATTGATATCGCTGCTGATATCATTGAGTTGTTGTTTGGCGTTGTCCAATAACTGGGCGTTACCACTAGTTAAATAGCCTTCGAGTTGGCGGCGAACCTCTACCAAGAAGCGCTTTTGCACGTCGGCCAACAGGCTTGTCTCATGTTCGATTTGTGTTCTCTGCTGGCCGCTCCAAACGACGACTGTCGCCAGAAGAGCTGCTAGGAGTAACAGGGTTGCAGAGGCCCAGAGTGAGAGAGTAGAAATTTTCATTATCACGCGCCAATAATAATTTGCGCCAGATTATTACGTAAACATGACAAGTTGATGACAGTGCAGAGCGATTATCTATATTGATGAATTGGTTTTTTATAGAAGAGGTGAACTACTCTAAGGGTAACCAAACTTGGGCGTGTAAACCGCCCTCTTTACGATTGGTTAAGACCACTTCGCCTTGATGACGATCGACGATACGTTTGATGATGGCCAGACCTAATCCTGAGCCGACACTACCACGAGCGCTATCGCCTTGAGTGAAAGGTTGGAATAATTTAGGGATCTGCTCTAATGGAATACCGGGACCATTGTCTTCCACGCTAAAGCCAACACGTTTTCCGTCGAAGTTTGAGCTGAGTTTGATCCAGCCATTACCATAGCGAAATGCATTTTCAACTAAATTGGCGATGATACGTTTAATGGCTACCGCTTGCATGGGGATTTTGGGGCAGAAGGTGAGTGCTATCTCTATCTCACCTTCACGTTTAGATTCGGCTTGGGCCACATCTTCAATCAGATCATTGATCTGCCCCTGTTCACGGTTCGATTCCTGATCTTGCCTTATATAGGCAATAAACTGATTGATGATGGCATCCATATCTTCGATATCATGGACAATGCCGTCTTTTAGGTATTCATCTTCTTCAACCATCATCTCTGAGGCGAGGCGAATACGGGTCAGAGGCGTGCGTAGATCGTGAGAGATCCCAGCCATCAGCAGGGCCCTGTCTTGTTCTAGCTGTTGCATGCTACGAGACATCTGGTTAAAGGCGTTCGTTACCTCGATAATTTCGGTCGAGCCACTCGGTGGCAGTGGTGCTGGATAGTCTCCTCGAGAGACCGCAATAGCCGCTTTTTGTAGTCTTTTAAGTGGCTTATTTTGCTTGCGGGCAAACCACCAACCTCCGGCAACACTGAGCGCACCGATAACCATCAGATAGAGGGTTAGCGGTGACAAACCGAATTCATTAAATCCGGTCAAGGGGACTTTTATCCACACCGACGGCGCTTGCGGCGGACGGATCCAGATCTCAAACTCTTTACCCTGAGCAATTCTCACCTCGGCCTTGCCCCCTAGATGTTCAGACATCTGTGCCGACAATAAAGTGTAATAAGTCGCTCTTTCGACGCCGGCTTCACGGGCTTGCTTGATGTTGTAAATGTGCATGCCATCATCGTGTACTTTGGCATTGAGCGCATCGACCATGGTCAAATGTTCACGGCCGACATCGACACCATCGACAAACAGGAGTTTTACTTGGCGAGCAATGAGTTGGTTGATCTGTTGGTAAGTGGGTTGAATGAAATAAACAGCGACAGAGAGGTATGACACCAATTGGTTAACCAGCAGCAAGGAGCCAATCAGTAATACTGTTTGGCTAAATGCACTGCGAGGTAGAAATCGTTTAAGCCACTTCATCGATTAGCGGCAAATTGTTTGCGGCATTAGCGACGAGCCGCCCCGTCTGGCACAAATACGTAGCCAAGGCCCCATACCGTTTGAATGTAACGAGGGTTGGCGGCATCTTTTTCTATCAACCTACGTAGACGTGATACCTGCACATCGATAGAACGTTCCAGTGCTGAGTAGTCACGACCGCGAGCAAGATTCATCAACTTATCCCGTGAAAGCGGCTCTCTCGGGTGACTGACCAGCACCTTTAACACTGCAAATTCACCACTGGTGAGCGATATCGCCTCTTCGCCGTGGTACATCTCGCGGGTCGCTAGGTTTAGGGTAAACTCACCGAAGCTTATCTCCTCCTCTTGCTGAGTCGGAGCTCCAGGTACTTCAGGCGTTTGGCGGCGCATAACCGCTTTGATGCGTGCGAGTAGCTCCCGAGGATTGAAGGGCTTAGGTAGATAGTCATCTGCTCCTAACTCAAGGCCGATAATACGGTCTACTTCATCCCCTTTGGCGGTTAGCATGACGATAGGGATGGTGTTGCCTTGCTGTCTTAGACGGCGGCAGATCGACAGGCCATCTTCGCCAGGGAGCATAAGATCGAGTACAAGTAGATGGAAGTTCTCACGTTCGAGCAATCTGTCCATTTGCTCGGCATTAGCGGCACTTCTAACCTGATAACCTTGTTCCATCAGGTAACGCTCTAGTAAGGCTCTTAGCCTCATATCATCATCGACGACGAGAATTTTAGAGGTTTCTTGTCCCATGCTTTTTATCCCTTATTTCAGTGCGATTGGCCAATAAAAGCCAGTCCAACTTGCTGATATTCATTATTAATTTTATATGCTCGCTTAATATAGCTGTTTTGCCGATTAAATGACTAGCGAGAATTTCATCTACATCTTAGCCTAGAATGATTATGGCTCGATCTTTAATGATTTAATTGTTTGAAATAAAAGTAGATTATAGTCTATTTGGGCTTGGTACGCGAAATTGTAACTAAATTGAATCGTCTAAGTTGATGATGCTTATTGGTTGTAAAAACTGCGTGGTTAATCTTAGGCCGTGTTTCGCTGAGTTATGCTATTGTCATCTCCCTCTATCAATGGGTATCATCTGGCCATTAATGGTGGTTTACCACTAAGATGGAATGACTAATTTATAAATCATTAACGTCTAACTAACTAAAGGTTGAGTGATTAAGCTAAATGGAAAACAAATCCAGTATTGATACAAAAGCCATGTTAATCACCCGCGAAGGCTGGCAGACCCTCGATAGGGAGCTAAAGTATTTGTGGAAGGAGTATCGGCCAGAGATCACCAAGAAGGTGCAGGAGGCTGCGGCGCAAGGTGATCGAAGCGAAAACGCTGATTACACTTATAATAAAAGGCTTTTAAGACAAATAGATAGTCGAGTTCGCTATTTAGTTAAGCGAGTCGAAGACCTAAAGATTGTCGATTATTCACCCCAGCAAGAGGGCAAGGTGTTCTTTGGTGCTTGGGTAGAGCTGGAAAATGAAGCCGGTGAAGTGGTGCGTTATCGTATTGTGGGTAAAGATGAGCTAGATACTAAGCTAGGTTACATTACGATTGACTCACCTATGGCTCGTGCGTTAATTGGTAAGCAGGTCGATGACGAAGTTGTCGTGAGAACTCCCGCAGGCAAAAAAGAGTGGTACGTCAATAAGATCCAATATAAGGCGTTCGAAGCCTAGTCTCATCGCAGTAAAGGGCAATTCCTCCAAGAAACAAAAGCCTTTTACTGCGCAATTTCTTTTCATTATCTCTTTCGAATGAGCGGTATCAATTCACTCCAATCAGCTTCTCTCTGTTCATCAGTGTTAATCCATCTCCTCAAATTTGAGAGCAATACTGATGGCTGTAACGATATCAATACAGGGTTATCGAGTGCTGTAAAGGTCATTTCAACTAGAACGTAACGATTAGTTTTCGCAGGGGACTTAGGGCTCAAATCTTTTAAACTGATCTCGATCAACACATGAATCCCTTAACCCCTCTAGGCTGCGTTCTCTCAGATATGGTTAAGCGGTGACGTGATGAACGCTAAGATACAAGACAACTTCGGTGAACAATATTACCAGCAACTGCCGACGCTCGGTCAGAGCATCGCCCAGCAGTTGCAGCTGTTTGGGGTGCAGAGAGTCTATGGTGTCGGCGGTGATTTTGTCGCTAACTTGATTAACGCTCTGTCTGAGCTGATAGCGGTACTGCCTTCAAGCAATGAAATGCATGCGGGCTTTACCGCGTGTGCACAAGCTGAGTTAAATCCATTAGGGGTTTGTTTGACCACCTATACCGTGGGCAGTTTACCTTGTACCTCGGCTGCGGCTTTAGCCCGTACCGAAGGTTTACCTGTGATTTTTATCTCGGGTGCGCCAGGTGAGACTGAGATCAACAGTGATGCTTTGCATCATAGTGTGCATCCACATAGCGCTTGGCATACCGATCTCGATGCGGCATTAAATGCGTTTAAAGCCTTAGGTCTTAGAGCGGAGCGTCTGCAAGGTCAGCGTCATAGTGGTCAGCCCAATGTGGCAGCGGAGCAGTTTTTAGATCTATTGAGCCATGCTTTTATCAATCGTCAGCCCGTATATATTGAGATCCCGAGAGACCTAGTACATCAACCCACCCAAGCCCTCTCTCTTCCTCGCGATCTTGCATTTTTTCAGACCCAGACGCTTAATCTTAGTGGCGCAGAGCTTATTGCTGCCCAGATTGAGGCAAAATTGTCTCAGGCAAAATATCCTCTGGTCTTTCTTGGCGAGAAGTTGAGATTAAATAAAGCGTTACTCAATAATATTATCGAATTTTGTCATCAACATGATCTGCCCTATGCCACCAGTTGGTTTGGCAAAGGAATGTTAGATGAGAGGGACTCATTGTGTTTAGGTAGTTATAACGGGGTCTTTAGTCAACTTGAACATCAAGCCTATATAGATGAGCGAGTCGATTATGTCTTAGAGCTGGGCAGCGCCATTTTTCCCTCTGACACTAATAACGCCTTTAGCAGCCAAACGCACACCATAGACAATCACCCCAACAAGACCATGGTAAAAGGCACGGCTAAATGGGAGCAAGATATCCTCGCGGTGATGGAGCAGCTGCATTATCGCTTTGAATCTAAGTCTAATTCTAATTCTTATTCTTATTCTAAATCTATCTCTAAATCGCTGTTAGCCGTAAAGAGTGAGCAGGCATTGGATTACGATAGTACCTTGGGGTATCACAATATCGCCGCTTGTATTAATCGGGTGCAGCGTCAGTTGCAACAGTCGTTCATTTTTGTGCCTGAAGTGGGCAACTCCTTATTTGCTAGCTTTGAACTCGAAACAGGGGCGAGCGATATTGGCCGCAGTTATTTGGCGAATCCTTGGTATGCCGCGATGGGGACAAGTTTGCCTTATGCGAGAGCGATTAGCGATCAACTAGCGCAGCTTGGCAGTCAGCAGACTATTTTAGTGCTTACTGGAGATGGCGGGTTTAATTTTCAGGCCAATGAGCTCATCAATCTGCAAAAGCAGGGCGCTAACGCCGTGATAGTGTATATGCGCAACAATATCTTTCATTTAGGTAAGGCGGGTGATGCGGCTATTTATGCCTGTAATGATAATGGTTTCGATCCCAAGATGCTTATTGCGGCTTATGGAGGTAAAGGCCATCACTGTCAAAGCTGCGGACAGTTTATCGATACCTTAGCGACTTGCGCCGAGATAGGTGGATTGCATCTTATCGAGGTGCCCACAGGATTAGATCTGGCCTTGCAAAGTGATACGACTAAAAAACTGAACTGCTATATTGGCTATCGAAATGGCGATCCTGAAGCCACAAAGCAGTGGCAAGCGCTTTGTCGCTAATTAAACCGTATTTGGTGAACTGATTCAAAAAGCCTGCGTCTTGCGGGCTTTTTCACATAGGTTTGGCGTACAACTTATCTAGCGCCTGTGGTATCTTTGGCGACAATGAAATCTATCAATTTAGGCACGACGTAATCTATGCAAAATATTGCACAAATCATCGCTCAGGAACTCAAGGTCCGCGAGCAGCAAGTGACGGCAACAATCACGTTATTGGATGACGGCGCCACGGTTCCTTTCGTCGCGCGCTATCGTAAGGAAGTCACAGGTGGTTTAGATGATACCCAGCTGCGGACCTTATTTAGCCGTTTAGGATATTTACGTGATCTCAATGATCGACGTAAGGTGATTCTTTCTAGCATAGATACTCAAGGTAAGCTGACTCCTGAATTGAAAGCGGCGATTAACGAGGCGGACAGCAAGATTCGCCTCGAAGACCTTTATCTACCTTATAAGCCTAAGCGCCGCACTAAAGGCCAGATCGCGATTGAAGCGGGAATCGAACCTTTGGTCGATCAACTGCTACAAAATCGTCAAGGCAATATCGAAGTCGCAGCCAGTGAATTTATTAATCGTGAGGCTGGTTTTGGCGATACCAAAGCCGTGCTCGATGGCGCGCGTTTTATTTTGATGGAGCGTTACGCCGAAGATGCCGAGTTACTACAAAAAGTACGCCGTCACCTAAGTCAGAACGCCGTGCTTGAAAGCCGCATGGTGAAAGGCAAAGAGAAAGAGGGCGCTAAGTTTAGAGATTACTTTGAGCACAGCGAGAAGATGATGCAGATCCCATCGCATCGCGCCCTGGCTATGCTCCGCGGCCGCAACGAAGGTGTGTTAAGCCTCAATATGAATGCCGATCCCGACACTGAGGCTAAGCAAGCTAGCTATTGCGAGGTGATCATTAGTGAACACTTCAACCTTAAGTTGACTGACAGCGAAGTTGATCAATGGCTTAAACAGGTCGTTACTTCGACGTGGCGTATTAAAATTGCGTTGCAGATGGAAACTGAGTTTATCGCTAAGCTTCGTGAACGTGCAGAAACCGAAGCGATTAATGTGTTTGCGCGTAACTTAGGTGATTTAATGATGGCGGCTCCAGCCGGAGCTAAATGCACATTAGGGCTCGATCCTGGGTTGCGAACTGGCGTGAAGGTAGCGATTGTTAACAATACTGGCAAGTTAGTGGCTCACTCGACGATTTTTCCCCATGCACCGCAAAATCTGTGGGATAAATCGATCCGCACCCTGTCTAACTTGGTCAAAATGCACAAGGTCGAGCTTATTGCCATTGGTAACGGCACCGCTTCCCGTGAAACCGATAAATTAGCCGCCGAGTTGATTGCCACCATGAAGGCTGAAGTGCCTCATTTAACTAAGATCATGGTCAGTGAAGCGGGCGCATCGGTTTATTCTGCCTCGGAGCTTGCGGCCGAAGAGTTCCCGGATCTGGATGTCTCTATTCGCGGCGCGGTGTCTATAGCGCGTCGTCTGCAAGATCCCTTGGCAGAGCTAGTTAAAATCGAACCCAAATCTATTGGTGTTGGCCAGTATCAACACGATGTCAGTCAGAGTCAGCTGTCTCAGTCACTAGAAGCCGTGGTGGAAGATTGTGTAAATGGTGTCGGTGTCGATTTAAACATGGCGTCTGCGCCTTTGTTGGCCCAAGTCGCTGGTTTAAACAAAACCTTAGCCCGCAACATCGTAGATTATCGCGATGAGAATGGTCAGTTTAGTAGTCGTCAGCAGCTGTTAAAGGTCGCGCGTCTTGGACCAAAGGCATTTGAACAGGCGGCTGGCTTCTTGCGTATTAGCAATGGTGATAACCCATTAGATGCCAGCTCAGTTCACCCTGAGGCTTATGCTCTAGTTGAGACGATTGCACGCGCCCAGCAACAGGCGGTCGATGCCTTGATAGGTAATAGCGACTTGTTAAAACAGGTCGATGCGAAGGCTTTTATCACCGATGAGTTCGGTCTACCCACGATCACCGATATCTTAAGTGAACTTGAAAAGCCAGGCCGTGACCCTCGTGGAGAGTTTAAGACGGCCGTCTTTAAAGAGGGCGTAGAAGAGGTCAAAGATCTTAAGCCTGATATGATCTTAGAGGGCGTGGTGACTAACGTGACCAATTTTGGTGCGTTTGTCGATGTGGGTGTTCATCAAGATGGCTTAGTGCATATTTCATCATTAACCGATAAGTTTGTTAGCGATCCCCATGCCGTAGTTAAGGCCGGCGATGTGGTGAAAGTCAAAGTGATGGAAGTGGATGTTGAACGCAAACGAATTAGTTTGAGCATGCGCCTCGATGAAAAAGCCTCGGAAAAGGCAGCTGCGCCGCGTCAGGCTGCACCTAAGGCAAATAAAGCCAGTCAAGGTAAGCCTGCGCATAAGAACCATAACAAGCAAGCGAAAGCCCCCGCCAATGCGGCGATGGGAAATGCTTTTGCCGATGCTTTCGCTAAATTAAAGAAATAGTACCATTTGTTGAAGTAAAAGTTGCCGAGGCCCAATGCCTCGGCATTTTTGTATGGTGCAACTTCCTCTCGTTTTGTGGTGGAAGGAGATTTTTCGAACTTATCTAGCGCTTTTATGTCAAAATAGCGACTTTATGTCGTACCTATTTAGTTGTTGCCTTGAGGGCACATATTAACTTCTGATTGGCTTAGGAAAATTATGATTACACCGGCTTCAAAAATGGGACCGTTTCGTTCTATTTTGTATTTTGGATTGATAGCAATCGTTGTGGCGACGTTGAGTCGCATTGGCTTAGGTCTCTGGCAAGCCGATAGAGTCGCGGCCGTCGATGGTTGGTCACATCTACTGATTCAAGGGCTTCGTGTTGATTTTGCTACCCTATGTTGGTTATGGGGTGTTGCCGCATTAGGTACGGCAATTTTTGGTGGTGATCATTTGGTTGGCCGTGGCTGGAAGCAGGTGCTTAGAGTATGGCTGACGCTTGGACTCTGGTTGATGGTGTTTCTTGAGATCTCTACCCCGTCGTTTATTCAAGAGTATGGCATTCGTCCAAATCGACTCTATATCGAATATTTGATCTATCCAAAAGAAGTGCTTTCAATGTTGTGGGCTGGCCGTAAAGGCGAATTGCTACTAGGTTTGCTGGTTAGCGGTGCAACCTTATGGGGCGGCTGGAAGTTTAGTGGCTACCTGCTGCGCGATGTCCGTTATCCGCGTTGGTTATGGCGCCCAGTGATTGCATTGTTAGTTATCGTTATTACTTTCCTTGGCGCTCGCTCTAGTCTTGGGCATCGTCCGCTGAATCCTGCAATGGTGGCTTTTGCTGATGATCCGCTAGTTAATGCTCTAGTGATTAACTCTTCCTATTCGCTCTTTTTTGCCATAGATCAAATGGGCAATGAGGAGAACGCATCAAAAGTGTATGGTCAACTCGATAAACAGGTCATTATCGATACTGTCCGCAAGGAAAGCGGCCGACCATTGAGCGCATTTACTTCCGATGAGCTGCCAAGCGTGACCTTTAACCAAGCTTCTTATCAAGGTAATCCAAAGAACTTAGTGATTATTTTGCAAGAGAGTCTTGGCGCCGGCTATGTGGGCCATTTAGGTGGCATGCCCTTAACTCCTAAAATTGATGAGCTTGCTCAGCAAGGTTGGACGTTTGAGAACTTATATGCCACAGGAACGCGTTCGGTACGTGGCATCGAGGCAGTAACCACAGGGTTTACACCAACACCAGCCCGCGCTGTGGTTAAGTTAGGTAAGAGTCAAACCGACTTCTTTACCATTGCCGATTTGCTGAAGCGACACGGCTACGAAACCCAGTTTGTGTATGGTGGTGAGAGTCACTTCGATAATATGAAGAGCTTTTTCTTGGGGAATGGTTTTAACAATATTGTCGACGAAAACAGTTATAAAGATCCTGCGTTCGTCGGTTCTTGGGGGGTATCGGATGAAGATCTGATGCGCCGTGCTAACCAAGAGTTTGAGGCGTTCCATAAACAGGGTAAGCCTTTCTTTAGTTTAGTCTTTAGCTCGAGCAATCATGATCCATTCGAGTTCCCTGATGATCGTATAGAGCTTTATGAGCAACCTAAGCAGACGCGTAATAATGCCGCTAAATATGCCGATTATGCGGTGGGTGAGTTTTTTAAGTTAGCTAAACAATCCGACTACTGGAAAGATACGATTTTCGTGGTGGTTGCCGATCATGATAGCCGTGTTGGTGGCGCAGACCTTGTGCCTATATCGCGATTTAGAATACCTGGCATTATTTTAGGTGATGGCATTGAGCCTAAACAAGATAAGCGAGTGGTGAGTCAAATAGATTTAGCGCCAACAGTCTTATCGTTAATGGGTATTTCAGATAGCTACCCCATGCTGGGACGAGATCTCACCCAAGTTGCCGCAGACTGGCCAGGAAGAGCTTTGATGCAGTACGACAAAAACCTCGCTTACTTGCGTGGTGACGATGTGGTGATTCTGCAACCAGACCGAGATCCTTCAGGATTTAAATATGATTTTGGCGCGAAAACGCTGGTGCATCAAGATCAGAGTGATGAGATGAAACAGGCGGCATTATCTTGGGCATTGTGGGGCAGTATGGCCTATCAAAATCAGCTATATAAAACGCCACCGTTAGAGAGTAAGGCGCCTTAAATAAAGGTTGATAACCCGGGCTCTCCCTTGGGGAGGGTTTGGGTTTGATAGAAGCTCGAAATATGTGCCGATACCGTTTGGTAAAAGCTCGTTGATTGGGGTTTTAATGGCGCCTTTGCGTTTACCACAGGTGTTTGACGCGGTTCGGTTTGAGGGCTGCGAATATCGCGGCGTTGCAGCGCGGGTTTGATGAGTTGAGGCCCTATGATGGCTGGTGCGGTGCGCTTTGCCTGTTCCTGCTGTTGTCTTTCTTCCTGCTGTTGCTGACCGTGCCCCTGCTGCTTAGCCTGAACTTTTTCATGCAGCTTGGCTTGGATATTGGCTTGATCAGCTGCACGCTCATTTTGTGGATTAAAGGGGCGCTCTTCGTTTCCCTTCGATAGTTGTGGGGGCGGAATGATAGGTGGGCGTTGTTGGCTTTCCACCCGCGCAGTATCCGTAGCGGGATTCGTCGTCGCTATAGGCACTTGGGGATAGTTGGTAACCACTAACATTGAGTTCACTCCTACAATAGTGTTTAAATAATAAACAAAAACTGCGTTAAATTAAAGTGATTCCTAGCTAATCTTGTTGAGCCAACTCAAAACGCCGTCAGAAAATGCCTGTTTATGGGAGAAGAACGGCGCGTGAGACGCCTTGGTTAAGATCAAATCTTGTATCTGATTATTGGCTGGTGGCATTAAGGGTTGTACTCGGCGTGACACTAAACCATCGAGTCGGCCCCATACCCTTAGCCAAGGCAGATCTAGCGTTCCAAGTTGTGCACGCAGGTCTACCTCCTTTAACATAGTGAGTCCCTGCTTAAGTGCAGAGGCTTGTGGTAGCGGCTTGGCCATCACGAGATCTCTTAACTGCTTGATGTCTTGCTTGGCCGTTTCACTCCCCATCGCTTGGATCGCTAAGAAGCGCTCTATCATCTTACTTAAATCTTGATCTAGCTGTTCACCAAATTGATGGAGTACTTGTGGCGAAATACCTGGCCAACCCTCAGCTTCTCTAGCCATAAAGCAGGGAGATGAGGCTATGGTGAGCAATGCCTTAATATGCCTTGGATAGCGAATTACGGCGCGTGTAGCAACGAGTCCGCCTAGTGACCATCCGGCCCAAATAGCGTTTTCTGGAGTCTGCTCGATAATGTGGTCAACCCAGGTATCAATATCACCATCGAGTGCAGGACTGTCACCAAATCCAGGTAAATCAACATAATGGACGCAATACTGCGACAGCATTTGATGTAGAGGTTCAAATACAGCGCTATTTACTCCCCAGCCATGAAGCATGACGATGGGATGACCCTGTCCTATAGTTTTAATATGCATGGATTGCTGGCTCACCAAAATGCCTCTACCTAAATGGATGTTAACTTATACGCTAACCTTGCAGCGCACAGTCTCTCTGCTGCGACGCTTGTTGGGTGCTAGTTTACCTAATCGCTGTTTGATGTGCCAACAGGACATAACCGATGACAGTCGGGGGATCTGTCAGCACTGCTTATCTGCCAGCCTCTATCAAACTCCAACCTGTCTCGGCTGTGGCCGACCCATGCTAATGCAGATGGCGTACTGTGGTCGCTGCATGGCCGTGTCTCCCCTGATGGTGATCGCGTCAGCCAGTTATCACCAAGGGCTTGGTGAACATGTTGCTGCGATCAAGTATCAGGCTCAATTAGCAGGGCTAGAGAGTCTAACCAGAGCGCTAGTGCAACGGGTCATCGAGCTGGAAGCACTGGCTATTATTCAGCGGCCTCAGGCATTGATTGTCGTTCCGCTGCATCCTAATCGCCTGCGTCAGCGAGGATTTAATCAAGCATGGCTAATTGCCGATAGTCTGAGTCGTCAGCTCGATATTCCTTTGGTTGATGATGCGGTGTTGCGGCGAGTCGATACCAAGTCTCAGGCTGGGTTAACTGGGAAGCAGCGGCGACGCAACTTAGCGAATGCCTTTGAGTTAAATGATGATGTTAATTACCAACGTGTCGCAATCGTTGATGATGTAGTCACTACAGGAACGACAGCTAATACCATAGCGGCACTGTTTGAAGCTCGATATATTCATGTCCAGGTGTGGTGCTTAGCAAGAGCCGAGGCGCCAGGATTACTCGACAACTGACCCAACGCCTTGTTCTATAGTTTGCCTCATGGCTATTGGGACAGCTAGGCTATCTCTTTACCGTCATCGAAGATAGCTTCTATTGGCAGTTCAAATAGGCGCGCTATCTTAAAAGCGAGGGGCAAGCTTGGATCATATTTATCTTTTTCAATCGCGTTAATGGTTTGCCGAGATACGTCGAGTAAGCCTGCCAAGTCGGCTTGAGTCCAGTTACGCTGGGCGCGAAGTAGTTTTAATTGATTGTTCATCCGTAACGTACTCGGCCTGAGATAATACCAACCATATAGGTGACTGCGATGCTGACGATGACATAAGAGGCTTTCAGATCGGGCACCATATCGGCAAGATCCAACACAGAATAGCTTGAGAATCCGACAATCGTGACACCGACGGCGAGTGCCAGCGCATCAAGCTGTATCTTGCGCTCCATCTCATCTAGCTGAGTCAAAAAGCGTTTGTATGCCAATATCATCAAGATACCTATCGTACTATGCACCACAAACAGAGTGGCAACCAGCCAGCTTGCAGATAGTGGTTCTTGTTTTAACAGATAGCTACTTAGCGCCAAGCTAGCCACCCATAGCAGTGCCAATAGGTTTACCTTGTTTGCATTTTTAAGGTCTCTTGCCGGTAGTCCCTTAGCGCAAATCGCGTTGAATATATGTTTCATCATAAAATCCCTCTCAAGGTGTTGCTTTGAAGTAAAGCAAGCTTGACATTCAAACTAGTATCCTGCCGCCTTGATGTCAAGTGTATTTTACATAATGATTGGTTCGCTTTACTTTTTACAAAGGATAAAGTGCAAATCTTTTAGATGGGGAGCTTAGATGGGGGCGTAGAAATTGGAGATTAAATCGTTAAAAAGCTTGATGAACTCGCGTTAACTGCAGTCCATCAAGCGCTTAAGGGCATTATTTTTCTTGGGTATATTTATCCATGATCAGTGCACAGGCGGCATCGCCAGTGATATTCAATGAAGTACGGATCATGTCGAACACTCTGTCTAAGGCAAATAACAACGGCAGGCCATCGATAGGGATTCCGGCGGCCATCAGTACGGCGACAACGAGAAAGGAGGGGCCGGGTACACCAGCTTGGCCTATGGCGCCTAAGGTCGCGGTAAAGATAATGGCAGCGTAGGCGGTGAGTGAAAGATCGATACCATACATCTGAGCAAAAAACATCGCCACTAGGCCGTAGTAGATTGCATTGCCACTCATATTAATCGTGGCACCGAGTGGTAGCACGAAAGAAGCGGTTGCCTTAGATACCTTGAGTTCCTCTTCGCAGGTTTCCATGTTGACGGGTAAGGTTGCCATGGATGATGCGGTGGATAGCGCCATGACCTGAGGCTTCTTCATCGCACTGATAAATTCTCTCGCACTGACGCGAGAAAAGAGTTGTACAAGGAGCGGAAAAAATAGGAAACCAAACAGTAAAATTGCAACGACAAATACAGCAAACAGTTTGAATACCACCTCAAGCGCATCGAAACCGAAGGTGCCGACAGAATCTGCCATCAGGCCGAATACACCGATTGGGGCGATGATCATCACACAGTTAATCATCCATACAAACGCATCGACTATGGTATTTAGGACGGCCAGAATCGGCTTGGCACCATCACCTTTGACTTTGGTTAGCGCGATCCCAAAAAAGATACTAAAAACGAGGATCTGTAAGATGTTGCCGCCCGTTAATGACTCGAACACATTTGTTGGGATCATGCCGATAAAGGTGTCCATGACTCCTGGTAGTGCACCATGTTCCTCGGTGACCGTCATTAAATTACTGCTACTGTGAGCGGTAAAATCGACGCCTTGGCCTGGTTGGAACAGATTGCCTAGCAGCAGCGCCAAGCCGACCGCGATACCTGAGGTGACAATGAAAAATCCAAAGGTGCCAATACCAATTTTTCCTGCTGAGGGACTATCACCTAGGCTCGCGGCTCCTGAGATAATAGAGACTAGCACGAGAGGGATCACTAGCATCTTGATTAAATGAATGAAAATGGTGCCCAGCGGAGCGAAAATGCTGGCATCTTCCCCCATGATGAAGCCGACAATGGCACCAATGATCATCGCAATGACCACCTGCACCCCGATATTACGCATAAGTTTATGGGTTTTGTTTGCCACAATGGCCTCTTCGTTATCGTATCTTTGATTGATCGATTATAGCGATTTAATTAAGGGCAGGAGGCTAGCATTACTACAAGGTTAGGTCTGTGAATCGTGACAAACCTTGATGATAAAATAGGGCTCTGAAGATTAAAGCAGGATTTAATTGAAGAAAGCTCATTTTTTTCGTGGAAAATATGGTGATCTTTTAAAAATATGACGATAAGGCGGACTATTAATGCGGATACTGCAATTGGTACTTAGTGCAAATTGCTTGAGGAGGCCGAAGCCTCCTCAACGCTGTTGTCATTTTATTATACTGATGGGGATTAGGGTTGGGTGGTCGCTACCAGAGATGATAGATGTTGATAGAAGCGCTGGTTAAAGCCATCTTCTTCGCCATCATAGGCAAGATTCAAGTAGTCATTTTCGGCACCGTATCGCATCGCCTCGTTGAGGGTGATTTCGATAATATCAGCGCCAACAATCAGATAATGATCTGGCAACACAAATTCGGCGAATTTAGCCGGAAGATCCACTTGTTTTATCTGGATCATCGACTGGCCGCTAGCGCTAGTCAGTAATGACCATTCATAGGTTTCCTTTTCACCCGTGATATCAATACTTACCCGTTTAGTATTTTCATCAATTTCAATGTCGTGTGGATAGAAACTTGGCCAAAAGAGTCTCGCCATATCTGTGGTGGTCAGTCGTAGGGGATCTTGATGCGCTGGCATTGGCCAAACATTAAAATCATCTTGAACTCGACACATGACATCTTCGGCCTGTTCAATGGTGTAGCGATAAATAACGGTGGGCCAGCTCAGCGTGCTTAGTTTTAACGCCGCAGGTGTGGTGCTGAGGATGGCCTGCCAGTCGCTACCATTACTTTGGTATTTCGTGAACTCAACGGTTACAGGTACGTTAGTGCCGCGATAAACCGTTTGTAGGTTGTTATTAACAAACTTCGTTGCATGAGGTTGATAGCCTTGATCGTCTCTATCTGGGTTGATCCATTTGCCCATATCGGTATTCCAGCACTCTTCGATTTGAGCTGTACCGTCATCCGTATCAATAACTTGTCCCCATACCTTGCCATCGTTTATTGATCCAGTGAAAGACAGCGCAGGATCCCCGTAGTCTAGTGTAAAAGAGTTATTGACTTTTGCTGGGGCCAAGTTGAACTTACTGGGTTGCTGCTCGTCTTCTAGGAAATTGGTAGTGACCACCTGCCAGTCATCTGCTGACATGATTTTTTGATCTATGGGGGCTTCAATATAGCCTTGGGCTAATAAGGTGTTGTTAACTAGGAAGCGTATGTCCATGGGATCGCTGTCTAGATATGTTTGGGTTTCCATGCCGCTGTCTTTAATTAATTGTTTGAGCCGTTCTTTGCTCATCGACATTACATCATCGACCGCTAAATAATCGGTAAGCTGATTGCCGATAAGTGCGTCAATATATTGATGTAATTTATAGGTATCTTGAAAATCAACATCGACAGACTGGGTTGCAGAGAGTTGATAGGTGTTGGCTTCGCCTCTGTCATAAATGGTATGTAAAAGGGCGGCAAGAATAAGTCGTTCGGCGGCGATATCAAGAGGTGTTTCACCGGCTTGTCGCATGCGTGTAGTACGTTGAAACTCAATGTTGGTTAAGCTATTAATGGCCCCGTTGTGCTCCTGTAGTGCCATTAACTTAGCTTCACCACTATCAGAGATTACAGGGCTATTAGCGTCCACGCCCTGTTGTGTTAGCTCTGGCTTAATGGCTGCTTTTAGGGGCGAGGGCTTGCTTAAACTTTGGGATGTTTGAATCCATGTGGCAATTAGATCATAAGTGGGTTGCTCTTGGTCGCTTTCCCAATCAATTTGATAAAGCCCATCATTGTTGGTCGTTGAACTGGGCTCGGATTCATCACATTGTCCATTTTGATCTAAATCGACACAGACATCGGCACCAGCTACCGCACCTGTATGAACAACATTGCCCGTGATTTGATGATTAAAGCTACTTGGTGGTGTGCCGCCATCGGGTGGCGTGCCTCCGTCAGGCGGGAGATCTGTACCGTCATCAGAGTTGGATCCGCCGCAGGCCGAGAGCAAGCTAGTAGTGAGTAAAATTGATGTTAGAAGCTTTAGACGCATATTTGTGTCCTTACAAATATTAAAGGTAAAAGGATTAGCAGGCTAACCCAATACGACTGAGGGTCTATTATCTATAGCTATGATTAAATTACCATTACCCGTTCGGGTAGGTTGGGTGTAAGTCTTAAGTTGCAGATAAAAAATGGCTCCTTAACGGAGCCATTTGAGTGCTGTTGCGACTCGATTATGCTTTAGGACCAGCCTGTTTAATTGCATCAGAAACATCGTATTTAACGAAGTTAGCGGCAAACTCTTCTGCTAGCTGCTGGGCGTACTTATCGTATTCAGCCTTGTCAGCCCAAGTGTTCACAGGGTTTAATAGTTGGCTATCTACACCAGAGATCGCAACGGGGACGTCTAGGTTAAGTTTATCGATATGTACAGTTTCCACATCTTTCAGTTCACCACTGACAATGGCATCGACGATGGCGCGAGTGGTTGGAATATCGAAACGCTTGCCAACGCCATGAGGGCCACCAGTCCAGCCAGTATTTACTAGGTAAACTTGGCTGCCAAATGACTCAATGCGCTTAATCAACAGCTCCGCATATACTCCGGCAGGGCGAGGGAAGAAAGGCGCCCCGAAACAGGTCGAAAAGGTCGACTGAATCGCTGAGGTTGAGCCCATCTCTGTTGAGCCCACTTTAGCCGTGTAGCCTGAGAGGAAGTGATAAGCAGCCTGCTCTTTGCTTAGCTTAGAAACTGGCGGTAGTACGCCTGAAACGTCACAAGTTAAGAACACGACGGCATTAGGCTCTGCGCCACGATTTTCCTCTTTACGCTGAGCGATATGCTCAAGCGGATAGGCTGCACGGCTATTTTCTGTTAATTCGGTATTGCTGTAATCAGGTACGCGGTGCTCATCCATAGTGACGTTTTCTAGCACAGTGCCGAAACGGATAGCATCCCAAATGACAGGCTCATTTTTTTGACTTAGGTCGATACACTTGGCGTAGCAACCACCTTCGATGTTAAATACGCCGCCCGGTGCCCAACCGTGCTCATCATCACCGATGAGAAAGCGCTTAGGATCGGCTGAAAGGGTTGTCTTGCCTGTACCCGACAGGCCGAAGAATAGCGTGGTGTCACCTTCTGTGCCGACGTTAGCCGAGCAATGCATAGGCAGTACGCCTTTAGCTGGTAATAGGAAGTTTTGCACTGAGAACATCGACTTCTTCATTTCGCCTGCATACTTGAGTCCAGCAAGTAGCACTTTGCGATCGGCGAAGTTGATGATAACGGTTGCGTCTGCATTGGTGCCATCACGCTCAGGATCACATATAAATCCTGGTGCATTCATGATCTGCCATACTGGTTTGTTGGCGGCATTAAAGTGCTCTGGGACGATAAATAGATTACGAGCAAACAGCTGATGCCAAGCTGTTTCGGTGGTCACTTGAATAGGTTGGTAATGCTCAGGGTCGGCACCCACTTCAAGGTCAGATACAAAGGTTTCTTTGTCTAGTAGATAAGTTTCTACGCGATCCCATAGGGCATTAAAGGCTTCCATCTCGAAAGATTTATTAACAGAGCCCCAATCGATCTCATTTTCAGAGCTGGCTTCTTTAACGATAAAACGGTCGTTAGGTGAACGTCCTGTGCGTTCTCCTGTTTTTGCCACTAGTGCACCATTCGCTGTTAGCTCTCCTTCGCCACGAGCAAGTGCAAACTCAATAAGTTGTGCCGTTGAGGGGTTTTTATGAGTTTGCTTCGATCCATCAGCCATCTGTAAGGTCTCCATCATTTTTAGTAGGTTTTGGGCGCCGGTCTGTGCCAGCTTGTTATTATTTTTTCTGCGTGATAGGCGCAGAATCGTGATTGTAACTTAAGCGCTATTGAATGTGTGAGGAAGATCGTGAAATTGCTGAAAAAAAGAGGGCGCTCACGAGCGCCCTCTTTTGGTTTTTGATCTGGGGCTTGTTGTTTACTGTTTTGTATCAGGTGTTTGGGCATTGTTAAACAGAGCTTCAACATCGATAGAGTCGAAACTATAGCTACTGTTGCAGTACTCACAGCCCATCTCTATTTTTCCTTGCTCGGCTAAAATGGAAGCGAGCTCTTCTTTCGATACAGTGCGAAGCGCCTGACCACTGCGTTCACGAGAACAGGTACATGAGAAGCTCACCTCGATAGGGTCGAATAGACGAACCTCTTCTTGGTGATACAGACGATGTAATACGTCCGTGGCATCTAACTCAAATAGCTCTTCTGCTTTAATGGTGCTGGTTAGCTGCTCAAGATGTTCGAACTCTTCATTGTGCTCGCTCTCCCCTGGTAGAACCTGAAGCAGCATGCCTGCGGCTTGTTTGCCGTTGGCAAATAAACGAATCGTGGTCGGTAACTGTTCTGATTGGGCAAAATATTGCTCCAAGCATTCGGCTAAGGTCGGCTTGTCTAGGGCGACGACACCTTGGTAACGTTCACCGTTTGTTGGTGTTAGGGTAATGACCATATGGCCTTGCCCCATCAGCTTTGCGATATCGGCATCGTTATCAATATCGCCATCCCAGCGAGCAACGCCACGCAGTTGTTGAAGGTTGTTGCCATTAATAACGGCTAAGGAAACAGGGCCACTACCTTGTACTTGAACACTAATATCACCGTCGAATTTTAACGTTGCGGTGAGCAATGAGGTGGCCGCCATTAGCTCACCCAGTAGCTTTTGGATCGCTACTGGATAAGTATGTGCTGACAGGATTTCTTGGTAACTTTGTTCAAGTTGCACGATTTGACCGCGTACATCAGCGTTATCAAATAGGTAGCGATTTAATATATCTTTGCTCATTTCAATCTCACAGTTAGCTTTCTTTAAAGCGTATTAGTTGGCGACGCTGCTTTTTATCTGGCTTAGTATCTGGTGCCGGATTATTGAGTACATTTAGGCGTCTCGCTTCGGCATAGGTTTCTCTTTTTGCTATGCTTTCGGGCGTTTCTTCATATAAGGCTTGTGCGATCACCGCTTTTTGGCGTTGTTCGGATAATTTTTTTATGACGACCTCTTTTTCGTCATATCCCTGTCTTACTCTAATCACGGCATCAACTTCCGCAACTTTGCTCGATTTAGCGCGCTGGCCATTGTAGTGTACTTTGCCGCCGTTAATCATCTCTTTGGCTATGGCACGTGTCTTATAAAACCGTGCAGCCCATAACCATTTGTCGAGCCTAACTGAAATCTGTTGATCAGATGCCATGGTTATCGTATCTCCATAGGTGTATAAAGATGGGCGAGTTCACAAGCTGGACAATAAGTCCGATGCTGATCGGAGCGATAAGATGATATAGCGACCCACTTCACACCCTTTTCAGGCGCGTAAAGTTAGCATAATTAGTCTTCGTAGGCCAATTTAGCAGCTGTTATGGGCTTGTTGCCGATAGCAGTGTAGGTTAGCATGAGTCACAAGTTCCTAAATTATCATAATCAGAATAGAGACCTGTATAGAGGGTCCACATAATATGGATATATTAGATAAAGCAATTTCTATCGCCAAAGGCATACCACATAAGCCTTTGAGTAGCGCTACTTTTGGAGTGGGACTCGTTGTCGCCATCTATTTGTTAGCTCAGATCACATGGAAGTTGGTTCCTGTCTCTGAGACTCCTAGGGCATGGCAACCTGTTCCTACTAGTAATGGTAACTCCTCTTCAGTCGTAAATCTGACCACCTTGAAGAATTTGTCACTTTTTGGCAAAGCGGATCCCAATGGTAACCAACCTAAAGTTGCCCCAGTCGAAGAGAAGATCACCGACGCACCAAAGACCTCACTATCGATTCAGTTAACTGGCGTTGTTGCTTCAACGTCGGAACAACATGGTTTAGCGGTTATCGAATCCAGTGGCAGCCAAAATACTTATAGCTTAGGCGACAAGATAAAGGGTACCTCTGCATCGCTTAAAGAGGTGTATGCAGATAGGATTATTATCTCTAACAGCGGTCGCTATGAAACCTTGATGCTAGATGGTCTCAAATATAATACGGAAAGTGAGGCGAATAGGCAGCTGCAAGAGGCCAAGCGCTCCCGTGACGTTCGTCAAGTTGACCAGAGAGGCAACCAAGCCGTTGCCGAAGAGTTAGAGAGCTCTCGTGACGAGATACTCGCCGATCCCAGTAAGATCACCGATTATCTCGCTATTTCACCGGTTAACAGTAACGGTGAGCTGCAGGGGTATCGTTTGAATCCTGGAAAAGACAGAGAATTATTTCAACAAGCTGGCTTTAAAGCCAACGATTTAGCAAAATCAATCAACGGCTATGATCTGACTGAAATGAGCCAAGCATTGGAAGTGATGGCGCAGTTGCCGGAATTGACCGAGATCTCTTTGATGGTAGAAAGAGAGGGTCAGCTGGTCGAGATCATGTTTAGTTTGCCGCAATAAAAAAGGGTTTAGGGGAAGTCATTAAATGAACAATAAGAAAATTCGCCGCAATCTTATCGCGAGCGTTGTTATGGGGGCCTCATTATTAGCGCCTTCGCTTGCATGGTCAGAACAATATGCGGCCAATTTCAAGGGCACAGACATTCAAGAGTTTATCAATATTGTTGGTAAAAATTTGAATCGAACCATCATCGTCGACCCAACTGTGCGCGGTAAGATTAACGTGCGTAGCTACGACCTTCTTAGTGATGAGCAATATTATCAGTTTTTCCTCAACGTACTGCAGGTATATGGTTATGCAGTAGTGGAGATGGACAATAACATCATTAAAGTCATTAAAGACAAGGACGCCAAAACTTCGGCAATTCGAGTCGCCGATGATAATAAGCCTGGTTTGGGCGATGAGATGGTAACCCGTATTGTGGCCCTCTATAACACAGAGGCTAAGCAGTTAGCGCCACTACTTCGTCAGTTAAATGATAATGCCGGTGGCGGTAACGTCGTTAACTATGATCCATCTAATGTCTTGATGATCTCGGGCCGCGCTGCCGTGGTTAACAAGCTGGTTGAGATTGTGCGTCGCGTCGACAAGCAGGGGGATACCGAAGTGCAAGTGGTGCCACTTGAATTTGCCTCGGCTGGCGAAATGGTGCGAATTATCGACACCCTTTATCGCTCAACGGCAAATCAGTCGCAACTTCCTGGGCAGGCGCCTAAAGTGGTCGCCGATGAACGAACTAATGCCGTGCTTGTGAGTGGCGATGAAAAGAGTCGCCAACGTGTAGTTAGCTTGATTAAGAAGCTCGACGCCGAACAGGCTACCACAGGAAACACTAAAGTACGCTATCTTCGTTACGCTAAAGCTGAAGAATTAGTCGAAGTGCTGACAGGGTTTGCCGAGAAGCTCGCTAGCGATCAAGATGGTGGCGCTCAAGCGCAGGGCGGCCGCAGTAAGCGCCGTAATGATATCAATATCATGGCCCATGCCGACACTAATGCGCTGGTCATTAGTGCAGAACCCGATCAGATGCGCACCATCGAAAGTGTGATTAGTCAGCTGGATATTCGCCGCGCTCAGGTGCTTGTTGAGGCTATTATTGTCGAAGTGGCCGAAGGTGATGATGTTGGTTTTGGCATTCAGTGGGCAACCAAGTCGGGTGGCGGTACTCAGTTTAATAATTTAGGCCCAACCATAGGTGAGATTGGTGCAGGTATCTGGCAGGCTCAAGGTGAAGACGGTGATACTGTCACGACTATTGATGGGAATGGTAATCCTGTTACTACAACTAACCCAGATAAGCGAGGCGATATAACGCTACTAGCTCAAGCTTTGGGTAAAGTGAACGGTATGGCGTGGGGCGTGGCTATGGGGGACTTTGGTGCGCTTATTCAAGCGGTATCGAGTGACACAAAATCAAACGTACTGGCAACACCTTCTATTACTACTCTAGATAACCAAGAAGCGTCATTCATTGTCGGTGATGAAGTGCCGATTCTAACTGGCAGCCAGAACTCAAGTAACGGTAACAGTAATCCATTCCAAACGGTTGAACGTAAAGAGGTGGGTGTAAAGCTTAAGGTCGTGCCGCAAATTAACGAAGGAAGTACAGTCAAATTGACCATTGAGCAGGAAGTCTCTGGCATCAATGGTAAGACAGGTGTCGATGTGACTTTTGCAACTCGTCGTTTAACCACGACTGTGATGGCCGATTCGGGTCAAATTGTGGTGCTAGGTGGCTTAATTAACGAAGAAGTACAAGAGAGCGTACAGAAGGTGCCTTTCCTTGGTGATATTCCTATTATCGGTCACCTCTTTAAATCTTCTTCCAGTGGTAAGAAGAAGAAAAACCTGATGGTATTTATTAAGCCAACCATTATCCGTGACGGCATCACCATGGAAGGCATTGCAGGTCGTAAGTACAACTACTTCCGTGCATTACAGCTTGAGCAGCAAGAGCGTGGCGTTAACCTGATGCCAAATACCGATGTGCCAGTGCTTGAAGAGTGGAATCAGGAAGAGTATCTGCCACCAGAGGTGAATGACGTGCTGCAACGTTATAAAGACCGTAAAGGGTTAGAGACGCAAATGCGTGAAACCGATCCCGCTCTTAAACAAATTAATGAAAACAAACAGCAAGATGCTACCGATGAGTGATCTGCAAGCCGCTCAAAGTGATGAACTTGCCCAGGTATCGAGTGAACTTGGGCTGGTCTCAGAGGCCGAATCGGATGAAGTTTTTCACTCAAACAGCCGCGAGCGTCTGCCATTTGCGTTTGCGCATCGCTTTCAACTGGTTTTAGATAAAGGCGAAGATGAAAAGCTGATCCTTTATCATACTCAGACAACGCCGCTTGAGGCGATGCTTGAGGTTAGGCGTTATACCGGCCAGGAGTTGGCACTAGCGGTGCTTGAAGCCAATGTATTTGAGGCTAAGTTGACTCAGGTTTATCAGGCTAACTCTTCTGAAGCGCAGCAGCTGATGGAAGATATAGGTAATGAGATGGACCTCTTTACCCTTGCAGAAGAGTTGCCACAAACTGAAGATCTGCTCGAAGGTGATGATGATGCCCCGATCATTAAGTTGATCAATGCTTTGTTATCTGAAGCGATTAAAGAGGAAGCTTCCGATATTCATATCGAGACCTATGAGAAGCAATTGGTGGTGCGTTTCCGCGTCGATGGTGTGCTCAAAGAGGTGCTCAAGCCAAATCGCAAACTATCGTCGTTATTGGTGTCGCGTATTAAGGTCATGGCGCGTTTAGATATTGCAGAGAAGCGTGTCCCGCAAGATGGTCGTATCTCGCTGCGTATTGCGGGTCGTGCGGTCGACGTGCGTGTATCGACCATGCCATCAAGTCATGGTGAACGTGTCGTTATGCGTCTACTGGACAAGAACGCTGGCAATCTCGACTTAAAACAGCTTGGTATGACAGATGCGATTCGTCATCAATTTGATGAATTGCTGCGTAAGCCTCACGGTATCATTTTGGTGACCGGTCCAACAGGTTCGGGTAAGAGTACCACCTTGTATGCGGGCCTTACCGAAATTAACTCAATCGATACCAATATCTTAACCGTCGAAGATCCTATTGAATATGAATTGGCCGGTATTGGTCAGACTCAAGTTAATACTAAGGTGGATATGACCTTTGCTCGAGGTCTACGAGCCATATTACGTCAAGATCCCGATGTGGTGATGATCGGTGAGATCCGTGATTTAGAAACGGCTCAAATCGCAGTTCAAGCCTCGCTCACGGGCCACATGGTGATCTCAACACTGCATACCAATACCGCATCGGGCGCGATCACCCGTTTGCAAGATATGGGTGTAGAACCTTTCTTAGTTTCATCGAGTCTATTGGGTGTGTTAGCTCAACGACTGATCCGTACCTTGTGTCCTAAGTGTAAGACTGAGCATGTGCCCGATCAGCGTGAGCGCGAACTACTTGGTATCTCTGCTGACGATCCTCGTACCATATTCCGCGCCAATGGATGTGCCGCTTGTGGCCACAATGGCTATCGTGGTCGTACCGGTATTCACGAACTCTTGCTGGTAGATGACAATATTCGTGAGCTTATCCATACCGGCCGCGGAGAGTTAGCCATCGAAAAGCATATCCGTAAATCGGTTCCTAGCATTCGCCATGATGGTATGAGTAAGGTGCTCGGTGGGGTGACAACCCTTGAAGAAGTGCTGCGCGTCACTCGCGAGGAGTAATCGATGCCAGCATATGAGTACAAGGCGCTTGATGCCAAAGGAAAACAGCAAAAGGGTGTCGTTGAAGCCGATACGGCGCGTCATGCCCGTGGACAGCTGCGTGAACAGCGCTTAATGCCTCTTGAAATCACTGCGGTTGTCGAGAAAGAGTCGAAAACCAAGAGCGGTGGTTTTAGTTTTAAGCGTGGCATTTCGGTTGCCGAATTGGCATTGATCACTCGTCAGATAGCTACCTTAGTCGCGGCAGGTTTGCCGATAGAAGAGGCGCTAAAGGCGGTTGGCCAGCAATGTGAAAAGGATCGTCTTGCCAGCATGGTGATGGCGGTGCGCTCACGGGTGGTAGAAGGTTACAGCCTTGCCGATTCAATGGCTGAGTTCCCCCATATTTTTGATGATCTTTACCGCGCTATGGTGGCGTCGGGTGAAAAGTCGGGTCACTTAGAAGTGGTGCTTAACCGTCTCGCCGATTATACCGAACGTCGTCAGCAGCTTAAAAGCAAGATGACCCAAGCGATGATCTATCCTATCGTGCTTACTGTTGTGGCGATTAGCGTTATCGCGATATTGCTCGCTGCTGTAGTGCCACAAGTGGTCGGTCAATTTGAGCATATGGGGCAAGAATTGCCGTGGACGACTCAGCTATTGATCGCTTCATCTGACTTTATTCGAGATTATGGTTTGCTGGTGTTGGTGGCGATTGTTGTCATCATTGCCGGCGCTAAGCAGTTACTTCGAAACGCCGCCAATCGGATGCGTTTCGATACCGCATTGTTAAAGATGCCGGTGATTGGTCGTGTCAGCAAAGGGCTTAACACCGCCCGTTTTGCGCGTACATTAAGCATCTTAACCGCCAGTTCAGTACCTTTGCTCGATGCGATGCGCATTGCCAGCGAAGTGTTAATGAACGTGCGGGTAAGGGCCGCTGTCGAAGAGGCAACGGCGAGGGTGCGAGAAGGCACGAGTTTAGGTGCGGCATTAGCTAACACTAAACTTTTTCCACCTATGATGCTCTATATGATCACCTCGGGTGAAAAAAGTGGCCAGCTAGAGCAGATGCTTGAGCGCGCCGCAGACAACCAAGACCGCGAGTTCGAGTCAAATGTTAATATCGCTCTTGGGGTATTTGAGCCTTTGCTGGTGGTGAGTATGGCAGCGGTAGTCTTGTTTATCGTATTGGCGATACTACAACCAATTTTAGAACTTAATAACATGATTAGTGGATGATGCAATAGGCATCAACATTGCAGTAGCGTACTAACTTTTTACGGTTAGGCACTTTTTATAGAGGATGTATTAATGCAAGCAAGAAACAAGCAAAAAGGTTTTACCCTATTAGAAGTTATGGTGGTTATCGTTATTTTAGGGATCCTTGCTTCTATGGTTGTACCTAACTTAATGGGCAACAAAGACAAGGCCGATGTACAGAAGGCGGTATCTGATATTGTGGCCTTAGAAAACGCGATGGACATGTATCGCTTAGACAACAGTATTTACCCAACGACAGAGCAGGGACTAGAAGCGTTGGTGCAAAAGCCGACTATCTCTCCTGAGCCGCGTAACTACCGTGAGGACGGCTATGTGAAGCGTCTACCTCAAGATCCTTGGAGAAACAATTACTTGCTTCTAAGCCCTGGTGAGCAAGGTAAGATTGATATCTTCAGTGCTGGCCCTGATGGCCAAGCTGGCACCGAAGATGATATCGGTAGCTGGAACCTTCAAGATTTTCAGTAAGTAGAGCCTAGTTGATGAGAGTGTCACGCCAGACCGGGTTTACCCTGATGGAAGTGTTGTTAGTCGTACTGATCATGGGATTGGCAGCTTCGGCTGTCACTTTTACCACTGGTGGTGCCGACAAACAACAGGCACTCGAGCGCGTTGCAAGGCAATTTATGGCGTCCACCGAGTTAGTGCTCGATGAAACTGTGCTTAGCGGCTACTTCATCGGTATTGTGATCGAAAAAGACGGCTATAAGTTCGTGGTTTATGACGAAGGTAAGTGGAAACCTCTGCAGCAAGATAGATTGCTCGCAGAGAGGGAGATGGAGTACGGGGTGCAGATGTATCTAGTACTCGACGGATTGCCTCTGTCACAAGATGATGAAGAGCAAGATTCATGGTTCGATGAGCCGCTTATAGAACCATCGGCTGAAGATAAGAAAAAGTTTCCTGAGCCTCAGGTCATGCTGTTCCCAAGTGGTGAGATGAGTTCGTTTGAGCTGACCTTTGTGAGTAAAGATGAACTGGGTAACGAGATTGAAGCCTTAGTTGTGGGTGATGCGTTAGGTCGACTGACTCTGGGGCGAGAGGATGAATTCAATGAATTATCTCGTTAATCTTGCTCAAGGCAAAGGGCGATTAGGTTGGGGGCTTAATTGTGAATCCTAACCAGCGGGGTATGACCTTGTTAGAGGTTATTGTTGCCTTGGCGGTGTTTGCAATAGCCGCGGTTTCGATCACCAAGAGTCTTGGTGAGCAAATGGCAAACATGCCGATCTTAGAGGAGCGTACCCTGGCACAGTGGGTCGCAAGTAATCAGATGGTCGATGCCAGATTAGAGGGTAAGTTCCCAGAATTAGGCAAGAAAGAGGGACGCGTCGAGTTGGCCGACAAAGAGTGGTTTTGGCGTAAGGAAGTCGTAAAAACCACAGATGATAGTTTTCGTATGATACGTATTAGTGTCAGTGATGATGAGCGATACAAGCGCATTATTACTCAAGTCAGCAGTTATGTGTTTAAAGATGAGTAGGTCTGCTAAGGGTTTTACCCTGTTGGAAATGCTAGTTGCCATTGCCATCTTTGCCATGCTTGGATTGGCAGCTAATTCTGTGCTGCATACGGTAATGAAAAACGATGTCGCAACAGAGGAGTTTGCCACCAAACTCAAATCGTTGCAGCAGGGCTTTGGCGCATTAGAGCGCGATTTTGGCCAGATGGTGGCCCGGACGCCAAGAATGCTCGAAGGTGGTCGTGGCAGTACTGTACTGCAAACGGGTTCAGATCTATTTGATTCTGAATCTGAAGCCATTGTTTTTTATCGTATTGGCTGGTTAAACCCTGATGGGATATTGCCCCGCGGTAGCGTGCAGTCGGTAGCCTATGTTGTTCAACAGAATAATTTGGAGCGCTGGTATTTTCCTTATCCAGAGCCAGAGTTTGGCGCGGAGCCGATAAAGACCATAGTGATTAGAAATGTGTTGTCAGTTGAGTATTCCTTCTTCGTCGATGATAAGTGGCAGCGCAAAGTTGAAGCGACAACACTGCCCCAAGGGATCGCGATGGAAGTTGAGGTCGAAGGCTTAGGTAAGATCCAACGTAAGTTTCTGTTGCCGCTAGGCGCAATCGCCACAAAAAGTAGCGAAGAAGACAACGGCAAGGATTCTGATGGGAATAACTCAGGCGACAATAACTCCGGTGACGACAACGGCGGTAATAATACTGGCGGCAATAACGACGAAGATGATAATGGTAGGAAGATAGATGAGAATGACTAATCTTCCTCATAAACAGCGCGGTGTCGCGTTGATTGTTGTTTTGCTGATCGTGGCGATGATCGCGATTATTGCTACCAATATTAATAGTCGTAATCAGATTTCAGTGCGCCGCACCATCAATTTGGCGCAGTATGATCAAGCCTATTGGTATGCGCTCTCTGCAGAAGAGCTAGCCAAGAAAGTGCTGAAGCAAGATTTAGAAGATGCTGATGAGGGCAAGATCCACAGACAACAGTATTGGGCGCAAGCCGATGTGGTGTTTCCAGCAGAGCTTGGTGAGATAGGTGGCAGGATTAGCGATATGCAAGCCTGTTTCAATCTCAATGCCTTGTCGATGGAGACCAAAGAGGTTGAAAACGGTCAACCTAAGATGTCACTGCCAGCGCTGCAATTTAAAGGATTATTAGTGGCCTTGGGTATGGATGATTTTTCCGCCGAAAGACTGGCTCATACCTTAAAAGATTATGTCGATGAAGATACGATTGCGAGTCCATTTGGCGCTGAAGATGCCGACTATGAGTCGAGAACCGTGCCATATCGGGCGGCAAATACCTTGATGAGTCATCGCAGTGAACTGCGAGCTGTGCTTGGATTTAGCCAAGATATCTACCTTAAGTTGGCTCCCTATGTATGTGCCATACCGGGTAATGATCGACAGGTATTGAACGTTAACACCATAGAGGTCGACCACGCCGCATTGTTAGCGGGCATGTTTGATAACAAAATTAGTGTTGGTGAAGCGGAAAGCATTATTAATCAGCGTCCTGGGGATGGTTATGACACCATTGAGGATTTCTGGGCTAATGGTTCAATTTCTGGGCTGCGAACTGAAAAAAACTTAGCGTCGAGTTTTAGCCTGAAGAGTCAGTATTTTTTATTAGAAGCTGGCGCTAAAGTGGATAGTGCAACCTTTCGTTTAGAGAGCGTGCTGCGAGTTGCAGGTAAGAACAAGTTAGAAGTATTGACGCGTCAATATGGCGGGCAGAAATAACCACCTTTGTCGCTCGTGAGCGGCAGGTTAAGTAGAATAAACGAGTCAATAAAGCGGGACTTTATCAGGCTTGTGGAGAAATACATTGAGTGAACGATTATTTATCCGTTTAGGAAAAAGCATAGAGCAAAACTGCTCATGGCTTGTTTGGTCTGAGCAGGAGCAAGAGATCATCGCGTCGGGCGAATTGGCTGATGCGAGTGCTTTGTCGACTCTGGCAGAGCGTGCGGGTAACCGTCCGGTCGATATCTTGGTGCCTGCGTCAGCGATCACCTTAACGTCGGTTCAGCTGCCTGAAAAGGGGCAGCGTCAAGCGTTGAAGGCCTTGCCTTTTATGCTCGAAGAGAATTTGGCTGAGAATGTCGACGCACTGCATTTCGTTACAGGTCCTCGAGAAGGTGAGTCGTTGAGCGTGGCCGTTGTTGCTCATGAACAGATGCAAAACTGGTTATCTTGGTTAAGCGATGCAGGCATCAAAGCAAGGCAAATTGTCCCCGACTGTTTAGCCTTGCCTCTGCAAGAGTGCCAGTGGGCGGCGATGAAATTTGGTCAAGATTATCTGCTCCGTACGGGCAGTGGATCAGGCGTGTGCCTTGACGCGAATTGGTTTGAAGCCGCTTTACCAAGATTATCGAAGCAAAACCTAAATGGGCCTATTACACTGGCCAGTTACAGTGAGCTGGATATTGAAGGCGTGGAGCAACAACAGCAGCCATTAGATCTGCCTATGTTAGTGTTAGCCAAAGGTATTTTGAACGCGCCACTTAACCTATTGTCTGGTGTTTACACACCTAAGCGCGAGTACGGTAAGCACCTAATGTTGTGGCGCAATAGTGCCATAGTGATCGCCGTTGCCTTAGTGTTAGCCCTAGTCAATAAAGGGTTAAATATCTATGAGATGAATGCAGAGCGTGCACAACTACAGGTACAAAGCGAGCAGATATTTAAACAGGTTGTGGGAAGTTCTCGCGTGGTAAATGTTCGCTCTCAAATGGAGAGTAAGCTGCGCAGTTTGCAAGGTTCTGGTGGCGGCACCGCCTTCTTCACTATGCTAGATGAACTTGCTGCCGCTTTTACTAAGGTGCCTGATTTAAAGCCGACAAGCTTGCGTTTTGATAGTGGTCGCAATGAGTTACGCATGCAAATAACCGCCAAGAGCTACGCTCAAATAGAACAGTTTAAAGAGATAATCACCAAACAGTTTGTGGTCGATTCAGGTGCTATGAATAGTGGCGAAGATGAAGTGACCAGCACCTTAACCCTGAGGAGCAAGTAAGTGGAGAATATTAAGACTTGGTGGAATGGGTTAATTTTACGTGAGCAGCAACTTGTTGGTGCTTGTGCGGTAGTGCTTGTGATGGGGATTTTCTATTGGGGAGTCTGGACACCGATAAGTGATGCCGAGAACGATGCACAGAGATCCTTAACGGCACAGAAGAGCACCTTAAGTTATGTGAAACAAACGGCGAATAAAATTGCTGGTCTTAAACAGTCAGGTGGTCAAAAAGGGTTTTCTGGCAGTTTGAGTGCCGCGGTGACTCAGAGTGCAAAAAGCTACGGTCTAGAGATCACTCGGATGCAGCCACAAGGCAACAAAATTCAAGTATGGATGGATGAGGTGCCTTTCGATTCTCTTTTAGGTTATTTGAGTGATCTTGTGCAGCAGAAGGGGCTATCGTTGGATAATATCGATCTGGCTCAATCGGATACACCAGGTCTTGTTAAAGTCCGTCGTATACAGTTGTCGCAGTAATATGCGTTTAAAGGTGTAGTTGTGAGTTTAGTTAAAAAAATTATTATTGGTGTCGCCGTTTACTTGGTTTTCCTTATCGCGCTATTTCCTGCAAGCGTCGCGGTTAAATTGGCTCCCTTACCAAACAATATTGCGATCAGCGGTGTCTCTGGCACTATCTGGTCTGGTAATGCAGATTTGGTCACAGTACAGAAGCGTCAATTGGAGTTGATTCAGTGGCAGCTTAGTCCTTGGGGGTTGTTTCTAGGCAAGGCGAATCTCGACTTGGTTATTGGTAACAGAGCCAGCGCAGTTAATGGTAAAGGTTTTGTGTCTCTATCCGCATCGGGTATTAATGCCAAAGAGCTTAGATTCGATGCGCCAAGTAGCTTCTTAATTGGCAATACTCGTCTTCCTTTTCGAGCCGAGGTTGAAGGTAACTTTAGCCTTATTGTGCAGCAGCTAGATCAAGGTCAGCCTTGGTGTGAGCAGCTAAATGGCAAGTTGTTTGCCCAGCATTTGCAAGTGAACAATCAGTTTGGTCAATATCCGCTAGGTGATGTAGGTGTAGGGCTGAGCTGTGTCGATGGCAACATTAAGATTGCAACCGATGAAACCATGAATCAACTCGGTTTAACAGGTAATGCAGTAGTTAAGGCTGATAACTTGTTGCAGGTAACGGCTAAGATAAAAGAAACCGATGCACAGCCCAATGACCTAAAACAAGCACTGACTTTTCTGGGTAAAAAAGATAGCCAAGGTTTCTACCCCATTAGTTATCAAGGGCGACTTCCCGGTCTATAGTTCAGGTTTTACCTAATAAAAAAGCACCTTGAGGTGCTTTTTTATTAGACTAATATTTAACGGCTATCTATTCGTTGCGCTAACAATATGCGTTGGCGATACTCTAATAAGCTAAATACACCAAAGAGTAGTACGGCTAAATAATGCAACTTCTCTATGGCCATTAGTGATTTAAATAGCGCGTGAAATATCAGCACCTGAACACAGTGCATCACCAAGGTTATCGCTAGTAGTATGGTTAATAGTGTGCCTATATTGCCGTCAATGGGGGCAAATAAGTTGTAGAGCATGACGCCCCATGCAAACAAGGTGATGGCTTTACCGGCTAGGATCATCATTTTCATCTTAAATCTTTCCTGTGTATCAAGGCTGATATTGGTATAGACGATAAATAACTTGGCCGGCCTTTTTCTCTTTTAGCTGTACCCAATCGGCAGGAACGGCGAGTTGAGCTAATTCACTTTCGGTCTCTACATAGATCTGGGCATTATCGTTTAACCAGTTGTTTTCACTAAGTAGAGTGATACTTTGCTCTGCAAGATTTTTGCGAAAAGGCGGATCGATAAACACAATATCGAATCCATCATCTGGAGCCTGTGCAAGTAACGATAAGCTGTTGCCATGGATCACGTCGGCCGTGTTACATTTTAGGGTGACGAGATTTTGTTGTAGTTGCTTAGCGGCACTGGCTTGCAGTTCGAATACCTTGGCGTATTTCGCATATCGAGAAAGGGCTTCAAGCGCTAAGGCACCACTGCCGCCAAAACAATCTAACACTCTCGCGCCGACAAGATCGCCAGAAAGCCAGTTAAATAGCGTTTCTCTGACTCTGTCTGTCGTTGGGCGTAGGCCTTCGAGATCGTGAATGGGTAAGCGTCTAGAGCGCCATTGTCCTGCAATAATTCTTACTTGTCCGCTAGCGGGGCGATTCTTAGCCATCTTACACCTGTTGATTGTTTGCTAAATTCAGCGTTAATTTCGCCTCACCTGAGAAAGTGATAGACTGTTGCGCTAAATTGAAGTCGCTATTTTAACTCAAAGCATCCAAAAATGGTGAAAAGAGGCTGGCATTAACGAAAAAATGCCGTGCTTTTCTGCATATTTGGACTCGCTATCTGGTTATAATGACGGGCACAAATTGACTTCATACCGAATTTTAAATCAGTTAGCTGAGTACTGGTATTACACATGGCAAAGAAAGGTTTTTTTTCCTGGTTCCGTAAAGACAAATCGAAAGAGGAAGTCGCGGCCCCAGAAGTAGAAGTAACATCTGAAGTAGAACAAATAGAGCAATCGGAAGCTGAACGTATCGAAGCTGAACGTATTGCAACCGAGCAGGCTGAGCAAGAACGTGTTAGTGCGCTTAAGGCGGCAGAAGAGGCGCGTTTGGCATTAGAGCAAGCGGAAGCTGCCCGTATCGAAGCTGAACGTATTGCAACCGAGCAGGAACGTGTTAATGCACTTAAGGCGGCAGAAGAGGCGCGTTTGGCATCAGAGAAAGCGGAAGTCGAGCGTGTAGCTGCCGAACTAGCTGAGCAAGTTGTCGTTATCGAAGCTGCTGAGGATGCCGTAGAAGTACAGCCAGAAACTCAAGCAGAAGTTCAGGCAGAAACTCAATCTGAGAAGCAGCCCGAACCTCAACAGAAGCCGAGTAAAGAGGGCTTCTTTGCCCGTCTTAAACGTGGCCTAAAGCGTACTAGTGAGAATATTGGTAGTGGTTTTGTTGGTCTGTTTAAGGGTAAGAAGATCGATGAAGATCTGTTTGAAGAACTCGAAGAGCAGCTATTGATCGCCGATGTGGGCGTTGAAACGACCACGCGTTTAATCAAAAGTCTGACAGAGCAGGCGAGTCGCAAGCAGCTTAAAGATGGAGAAGCATTGTACGACCTGATGCGCGAAGAGATGCAAAAGACGTTAGATCCGGTGAGCATTCCCTTAGTGCCTGAAAATGTCGATGGTCCTTTCGTTATTTTGATGGTGGGTGTCAATGGTGTCGGTAAAACCACCACCATAGGTAAATTAGCAAAACAGTATCAAAAACAGGGTAAGTCTGTCATGTTAGCAGCAGGTGATACCTTCCGCGCCGCGGCGGTAGAGCAGCTGCAAGTATGGGGGCAACGTAATGATATTCCTGTTGTTGCACAGCATACTGGTGCCGATAGTGCTTCGGTGTTGTTTGATGCGTTGCAAGCGGCTCGTGCTCGTAAAATTGATGTGTTGATCGCCGATACCGCTGGCCGATTGCAGAATAAAGCGCATTTGATGGATGAGCTTAAAAAAGTTGTTCGAGTAATGAAGAAGCTCGATGAGTCTGCGCCTCACGAGGTAATGTTGACCTTGGATGCGAGCACTGGACAGAATGCAATTAGTCAGGCTCAGCTATTTAAAGAAGCGGTCGGTGTAACAGGGATCACCATCAGTAAGTTAGATGGCACAGCAAAAGGCGGTGTCATTTTCGCAATTGCTGATAAGTTTGGTATTCCTATTCGTCATATTGGTGTTGGTGAGCAGATAGATGATCTACGACCATTCGATGCCAAAGATTTTGTCGATGCATTATTTAGTCAAGAAGGTGAAGAGCAATAATTTTCTTGTAAGTGCAACCCTCCATTTGGAGGGTTTTTGCTGGCGCACTTTCTCTAGGCAGACCTTTGCAATAACTAAGATTGGGCATTTATGATTCGATTTGAGCAAGTGAGTAAAATTTATTCTGGTGGACAGAAGGCGCTCAGCGATGTCAGTTTTCACCTGCAGCGTGGAGAGATGGCATTTTTAACTGGCCACTCTGGCGCAGGTAAGAGTACCTTACTCAAGTTAATTACTGTGATTGAACGCGCGAATGCTGGACGTGTTTCAATTAACGGTCATGACATTGCTAATATTCGCCCTAAAGATGTGCCCTATCTTCGCCGTGATATCGGCATGATTTTCCAAAATCATCACCTGCTGATGGATCGTAGTGTATTTGACAATATCGCCTTACCTCTTGTTATCGAAGGTTTTGCACTCCATGAGATAAAAAAGCGTGTTCTGGCCGCACTCGATATGGTGGGGCTGTATGGCAAAGAGCGCCATTATCCCATCATGTTATCCGGCGGTGAGCAGCAGCGAGTGGGCATTGCTCGTGCTATTGTCAACAAGCCCCCACTGTTGTTAGCCGATGAACCTACTGGTAACTTAGATCCCAAATTGTCCATGGATATATTGCGCCTGTTTGAGACCTTTAACGATTCGGGCACGACAGTACTTATCGCGACTCATGATCTTGGGTTAATCGCGCGAATGAAATATCGTACCTTGACCTTGAAGCAAGGTCGAATACTCGGTGGTGAAGAGCTTTCAGCTTCACCCAACTTGTAATTGAGGAGCTAAAGATGAGTCAGAAACCTCAATTAGTTCGCAGTAAACTTCCTTTTACTGGGCGCATAGTGATGTTCTTCATCCGTCATATTCAGCATGCAATGGGCAGCATGGGGGAGTTATGGCGCAATCCTATCTCATCACTGATGACAATGGCGGTATTGGGCGTGAGTCTTAGTCTGCCGGCTGCATTACAAGTATTGGTTAAGAATGCTGAAACCATCACTCAATCATGGAATAGTGCGGCTGAGATATCCCTGTTTATTAATGAGGGGAGAAGCGAACGTACGATACAGAGCTTGATCACCCGTATTAGCGCTTATTCAGAGGTGAGTGCGGTAAATTATATCAATCGTGATCAGGCATTGGATGAGTTTCAACGTCTGTCTGGATTTGGTGAGGCGATTGCCTATTTAGATGAAAACCCATTACCTGCGGTGATCACCGTTACGCCAGGACTGAAATATGCGAGTCCAAATGGGGCCAGAGAGCTGTTAAAGAAGCTGGAGCTAGAGCCGGAAGTAAGTTTCGGTCGACTGGATATTGAGTGGCTAGAACGTTTGCAGGCCGTGGTGCGATTGTTGGAACGTACCGTGTTGGCTATTGCGGTATTGTTGGTCTTGGCGGTCGTACTCGTGATTGGTAACACCATTCGATTGGCTATCATGAATCGACGCACCGAAATTGAGGTGATGAAATTAGTTGGAGCCACCGAAAGCTTTATCCAACGTCCCTTTCTTTATACTGGGATCTGGTTTGGAGTGATTGGTGGTATCTTAGCTTGGCTCATTATCAATGTGCTGGTGTGGTATCTTGATGGCGCGCTTGCCGATCTATTAGGCCTCTATGGTAGTCGCTTGGAGATGCAGTCATTAACGGTCGTTGAGTTAGGTCAATTAGTGTTGCTTGCCTCGTTTTTAGGTTGGTTAGGCTCCTATCTATCTGTGCGTCAACACTTGCGCGCTATAGAGCCGTCATGATCTCGCAATCATCCCCTTTATGAACTATTGTTCACTTGAAATGTCCATAGTTTTGGGTGAAATTGGCATCTGCCTGACCTAGAATATTGACATAGACTGTCAGATCGTTGATAGTTCATCAGCTTAGCCTTGTGTAAAACGACTTCTTTAAAGCGTTGCAAGGCGTATCGGCTTTCTAAGCTGTTGGCATTTAGAGTTTTAAATTTTTGAAAGACAAGAAGTAGGAGCGTTAATGACAAGTCAAACGCAATCAATGGCACTAGTTGTCCCTCAAAGCAGCGGTAGCTTAGAGGCTTATATTCATTCTGCGCACAACATTAGTATGTTGGAGCCTCAGGAAGAGTATGAGCTAGCGAAGCGTTTGCAAGAGACTGGTGACCTTCAGGCTGCGAAGCAGTTGATTATGTCTCATCTTCGTTTCGTTGTTCATGTCGCTAAAGGTTATTCTGGCTATGGCCTGCCACAGGCAGATCTTATCCAAGAGGGTAACATTGGTTTGATGAAGGCGGTAAAACGTTTTGATCCAGATGTGGGTGTCCGTCTTGTCTCTTTTGCTGTTCATTGGATAAAAGCTGAAATCCATGAATATGTGCTGAAAAACTGGCGTATCGTTAAAGTGGCAACCACTAAGGCGCAGCGCAAGTTGTTCTTCAATCTACGCAAAGCTAAGAAACGTCTTGGCTGGTTTAGTGATGAAGAGGTGACTATGGTTGCCGAAAACCTGGGCGTCTCTAAAGCCGATGTGACCGAAATGGAATCACGTATGGCGGCGCAAGATCCCGCATTCGATCTTGCAAGTGATAACGATGATGATCAAGATTATTCACCTGTGCACTACCTTGAAGATCACTCTTCAGATCTGGCGTCTCAGGTAGAAAATGATAATTTCGAATCAGATAACCAAACGCGACTGTTAGCAGCCATCAAGACCCTTGATGAGCGTAGTCAACATATTTTACAAGCGCGTTGGTTGAATGATGAGAAGACGACATTGCAAGAGCTTGCCGCAACCTATCAAGTCTCTGCTGAACGTATCAGGCAGCTAGAAAAGAACGCCATGAATAAGCTCAAAGGGCGCATGGAAGTTTAAGCTGCTACTCAATAAAAAAACCTGCGAATAAGCAGGTTTTTTTATGCCCAAAATTCAATGGATTGTTAAAGTTGCTTAGCTATAACGCTTATACTGATTGGTATAATACTGCCGCGATAAGCTGTTTGCGAGAAACCTTAAGGCTAGCGATTTCGATATTGGGCCACGCAAAATACTGTCTTGGGCGTTTAAAACTGGCAACATATTGGCGTACAAAATCATCAAGGTCGCTGGTTTCGCTAACGCAGCCTTTGATAATCGCCGCGGGAAGGAAGCCAAATTCGCTGTCTGGTATTGGAAAGACAATCGCATCGGTGATTTTTGGATGGCGCTTAAGGGCGGCTTCAATCTCTTCTGGCTGCACATTTTCGCCGCCACAGACAAACATATTGTCGGCGCGGCCAATAATAACTAGATCTCCCTCTTCATCCCAATAACCTAAATCTTGCGTGTTAAACCAGCCTTCATTGTCTAGTGGTCGCCAAAGCCTTTTTCCGCCTTGTTGTATATCTTGGTGGATCTCTGGTTCTAATACTTGAGGCTTGTTTTGTGATCTTTTGGGTGGGTTGTTGGGTGCCAGGTAGCCCATAAACAGGGTTTTACCTTTGACATAAATTTGCTGCTCAATAATCTTTAATTCGCGTCCAGCTAACAACTTACCACTGCTGCCTTTACTGGTGGCCAATCCGGTGGTGATTTGAGAGCTCATCTCGGTCATTCCGTAGCTAGTATAAGCGTTTATTCCTAGCGGTTTGAGCTTATCCAGAAGCGATGACCCAATAGCGCCTCCGCCAAGGAGCAGCGCCTTAATGCCTATGAGTGCATTTTTGTCTTGTTCCAGCAACCTAATCAGCTGGGTAGCAACTAAAGAGAGATGGGTCAGAGTGAGCTGTTGTAGTTGTTCACCTAGCGACAGTTCGGCTGCGGGAAGAGTTATAGCCGCTTGATCGAGCGCGCAGCGATTGATAATCGCGAGCCCACCTATATGGAACAGCGGGAGTGACAGTAGCCAGTTGTCGCCTTGATTAATCGCAATGAGTTCGCTTGAGCCTTTGGCACTGAAGATATGGTTGGCTAAGCAATGCACTGCGGCTTTAGGTTGGCCGCTGCTGCCTGAGGTCAAAATGATGTTGGCTGGCTGTGAGCTATCTATGGTCTCTGGGGTGGCGTTAATTAGGGGGGTTATAAAATCTATCTCTAGAGATGATTCAGGCAAAAGATGCTGAAATTGTTGCGGCGCCCAGAACCTATCAAACTGATAACATTGACTTAACTCGCTAATTTGTATTTTGGGGAACCGTGGTGACAAAGGGCAGAAGATGATACTCGCATCGATACATGCCCAATACAGAATGACCATCTCTTTTGAATTATTGTCGATACAGGCTAAACGATCTCCAGCTTTAAGCCCTGCTTGTTTAAGTTGAGTGGCAACCGATGAGACTATATTACTCAGCTGACAATAACTTAGGCTGTGGTATGCCCTATTTTGCCAAAAATAGATGGCCGTTTGTTTTGGCGCTACCACCGCAGAGTGATGCACAGGTGAGATAAGTAAGGCCACCAATAACTCCTATTTGCACCGATGAATAAGGGTTAAGTCGTCGACGCTTAAGCAGTGTTGCTTTCCGCTAGAGACAATAAGATCGCAGCTAAAGGCTGATAAGGTGTCTAACCCTGGAATTTCATCTGGCGTGCATTCGAGGCTTATCGCTTTGAGTGCTTCGATGCCTAGGCTCGCTTCAAGGCTTGAGCTAATAACGGCTCTAACGCCATTAACATTGGCCTCTTCGATAAGTTGCTGTAAGCGATTAAGGTGCCCTATTAACATAGGCTTAAGCACTAAAGCTGTGAGTCCTGGGAGCATGTTAAATTGATACCTTTTATCGTTTAGGCTTTCATCTAATGCAAAAGGGATTCCCACAGTTTGGAAAAGTTGCACGTTATCTTTGGCGCTGTGGCAAGGTTCTTCAATATACTCAATTGAAGCCAATGGCAGGCAGGCGCAGAAATCGATCGCTTGCTCTAGAGTAAAAGCGCGATTGGCATCGAGTCTGAGCTTGAGATCGGGACGAATAGCCAAGATTTGGTGTATGAGTAGGATCTCATCTTCCATCGAGGTTTGTCCGACTTTAACCTTTACCGCATGAACCTTATTACTTAATGCGTTAACGCGTTGCTGTAAATGCTCCGAGGCTTCATCTTGATGGCGATAGATCAGCGGAATAATGCCAGCACTGTCATGGTGAAGGGATAGTTTTCCATTCAGTTTGGCATGTAGCAGGCTGAGGCCATAGGCGAGAGATGCAAGTGGCGTCGTGTCGGCAACATCTAACAGTTTGTCTATATGTAGCCCTTGAAGTGATGGCATGGATTCGACGAGGACTTGTATAACCTCTGCAATACTTTCCTGACTAAAGCCTGTTATTGGCTGACCATCAACATCGATACCTGATAGCGGTGATATCTCTACTGCTTGCCGTTGTGTTTCTGTGCTTACTTGAAGCACTAGACCTTCTCGAGTCTCAATACGCTGATTTCCCACAGGAAGCAGTTTATCGAGCGGGATCTGATAACTGTATAGGCTAAGAGTTAAGAGCGTCATGTACGATCCTTTAGAAGGTGTTGAATCAAGGTATTACAGAAAGCTTGGCTACTTACTAGGTGGATATTATGACCTGCATTTTCGAAGAAATGCAGCTTAATCGGCGCCTTGCTTTGCCACTGCTGCGCCAAATGCATAAATTTTTTGTCTTGTTTCCCAACAAAATAATGCCAATCACCTACTAATTGGTTAGGTATATTAGACAAATGTTGCTGCTGCCCCAAAGAAGTCGCCAGATAGATGCTGCGAAGGGCTGCGGCGGTATTGTTCGCCCGACGTTTGATCAAGTTTGCTCTCACATCGTCACTCAGATCAGCAAATACCGCTTGGCGATACCAAAGCGTTAGAAATTCCGTCATCGTAAGATGTTGCAGGCGCTCATCCCACTGCTCGTCGTTTTGGAGCCTTTCGCTGCGTGATACTTGGCTATCGAGACCATAATGACAGGATTCGAGTGTCATGCTAAGCACTTTTTCCGGCATTAGCAGTGCGATATGCAGTGCGATACGGCCACCTAATGAATAGCCGAGCAGGTGGAAGTGAGACACATTAAGTGCTGCAAGTGTCTGTTCGATAACTTGCGACACTTGTACAAAACCTGGCTTATCAAGTGTGATGCTAGGGCTATCGCCATGACCCGGTAGATCGAGACAGACACAATAAAAGTGCTGACTCAGTCTTGGCATAAGTGTTTGCCAGTCTTGCTTGTTACCTAAAAAGCCATGTAGCAATACCAGTGCAGGTTTTGACGGATCGCCATAGCAGCTTGAGGCCAACATTAGCTCTGTGTTATCCATGCTGCAATTTTGGCTATCTGATTGCTGGCCTGATCTTGCGCGACACTCACCTCTATTACCGATGGGCCATTGTGGGCGAGGGCATCACGATAGACCTCATTGAAGCTGACAATATCATCGATTTGGTTGTAGGCAATACCGAACATAGCTGCGCCGTAACCAAACTCAAAACCGTGGGATAGCCGGTAATAATCACTACGCAGTTTCTCATCGGGTACAGGTAATAGGTTGAAAATATTGCCGCCATCATTGTTAAGGATCACTATGACTAACGGGCTCGATTGTTTGGCTGCAATGGCTAATGAATTCAGATCATGTAATTGAGACAGGTCGCCAATGATAAGGGTTGTTGGCTGTTTCTTATGGGCGGCAATGCCACAGGCGGTCGCCAGCAAGCCATCGATACCCGATGCGCCACGGTTAGTGTAGACAGAGGCTGCCGCCGAAGTGATTGGCGCATACATATCATATAGTCTTACGGGCAAGCTGTTACCAATAAATAACTGTTGATCTGTCTGACTCGCAATGGCACGGATAACTTGGGCTTCGCCAAATTCACCTTGGTCGATTTGCCGCTCAAACAGGGTGGCTAATCTTTCATTCACCTCGATCAACGGCGCGGCCCAATTGGCTTCAGAAGAGCGTGGCCAAGGTAGTGAGGTAAAAGAGCTTAATGAACTTAGCCAGATCTGTTTTGCACTGTGGCTTGGATCTAGCCTTTGCTGCTGGGGTAACACTTGCCAGTAGCTTTTCCACTTTTGCTCATCTAGATAATTAATCAGGCGTTTAGACAATAAACGTCCACCGAATACTAATACCTTATCGGCCTGTTGCAATAGTGCCCTGGCTTTGGGCTGTAACAGTAATTGATCAATATTCCCTATGGCCGCACCATGCTGTCTCAGTTGAGATTGAGCATCCGTCAGCAGTGGCCATCCAAGCTTGTGCGCGAACTCGACAATGAGTTGGGGCTGTTGTTGTGGCGTTAGGGTGCCAACGACGATAACGCCTTTTCCGTGAACAAATCTCGCCAGCGCATCAGAGGTAGGCGCGCTCTCTAGGTGAGTCTTGGCATATTGAGTATAAGGCGATGAGGTATGTTGCCAATTCCCCAGTGTGCTTAAATAGTCGGTAAAGTCTGCGCTCATGGTGCCAGGATAAAGTGGCTCACGGTACATACAATTAATATGTACGGGTTGAGTTTGATTGGTGATAGCCGCATCTAAGGTGGTCAGCAGTGCTTCCGGTCGAATGCTCAGATCGGGAGTCGGTAGATTTACCTGCTGAGCATAGTTGGCAAAAATTGCAGGTTGAACGATCGCTTGATTAGCACCGCAGTCGAGCAATTCAGGTGGTCGGTCGCCCGACAATACAATCAATGGTACCTGAGTTAACCAGGCTTCGACGATTGCAGGATAAAGATTAGCGACGGCGGTTCCTGAGGTGGTAATGATAGCCACGGGGGCACAGCTTGCCTTGGCTAACCCTAGCGCCTTAAAGGCTAATCCACGTTCATCGAAATGCAGATGTTGCTTCAATTTCGTCTGTTTTGCTGCCGCAAGTGTTAATGGCGTTGAGCGAGATCCCGGTGCCATACAGATGTGCTGGACACCAAGGCGAGCAAGTTCTTCTAAAATGAGTGAACCCCAAAGTAGATTCAATTCGGCTGTTTTTTCAATCTGCATAATTGTTTGGCCAAGGTAATGATTGCACTAGTTTATCTTTAACTTAATTTTAAGGGAAACTGAGTGGCTAAACTGTTAATGAAAGCCAAATTCGCGGCTTAACCAGCTAATGGAACTCACTAACCTCTGTTGTCGATCCACTCGCTCATTACGACATGGGTTTTTATCTTGATGATATCGGTTTGGGCATCGATATACTCTCTGATCTCATGCAATCGTCGCATCGACTCAGCTTGGACATAGACGAGTAGATCCATATCGCCAGTAATTCCGCGGCAGGTGACAACTTCGGGTATGGCCTGAAATACATGAACGACATCGGCGCAGCGCGGGCAGCGATGTTGGATCTCAAAATAAGCGGAAACTCCCTCTTTTTGAGATTCACTGAGTAAAACCTGATAGCCGCGAATAATTCCTGTCTGTTCGAGCTTTTTTATCCGCTCTGAAACCGCGCTTCGAGATAGGCTCACGGTGTCAGCGATACTGGAAACGCTTTGTCTGGCATCTTGTCTCAGTGCTGTGATGATTGCCTGATCGAATTTGTCCAAGATCGGTTCTCTCTGTAATAAGGCGACGAATTGTCGGTTTATTCTGAAAATTCCGTTAAAATGCTGGTTATCGGCATGGCTTCGTCGGAATGGTGTGACAGTTTGTTCTTGCGGAACAGTCTATACTAAAGCCATTAATAACCCTAGTAGATAAGAAGATGAACCAGATCCAAGGCTCCATAGGTCGTTTGCAGGGCGCAGGCCTAATGGCCACCACTTTGTTAGGCACTGGGGTGTTTATTCTTCCTCAGATGACTATCGCATTAGCTGGTTCGGGCGCATTGCTTACCTGGATATTTCTTACCTTGGCCATCATTCCGGTTACTTTGGTCTTTGGTCGTCTAGCGGGTGTGTTTCCCCATGCTGCGGGGCCTGCTTATTTTGTCGAAAAAGCCTTTGGCCGCACGCTGGGTCGAACAATAGGGCTGATTTTCCTTTTAGTGGTTCCCCTTGGCGCACCCGCTGCGATTATGATGACGTTTCAGTTCGTTAATGAGCTGGTTCCGCTATCGGGTTGGAAGCAAGTGTTGATCGAGTTGATGCTGTTGGTCCTGCTACTCGCGATCAATCTAAAGGGGATTCAAGTGTCTGCCAAGCTGCAATTTGCCCTAACACTCGCTATCGTTACGGTTGTAGTAGTGATGTTTGGTGCAGGTGGAGCAAATTTAAGCGACCTTGAGCTAGCTGTGCCTACGGCAAGCAGTGATATGAGTTTAGTGATGGCGGCGGCTGGTATCGCTTTTTGGAGTTTTCTCGGTATTGAGGCGATGACCCATCTTGCAGGCGATTTTAAAAATCCCAATCGAGATATGCTGCCCTCAATGATTATTGGCACCGTCCTAGTCGGACTCGTTTATGTTGCCTGTACCCTCCTGTTGTTATTTGTGCCGCCAACCGATGGTTTAGCTATGGTTGTCGCCTTTGACCAGCTCGTTGGTGGTTATGGTGCACAGATCATCGGAGTGCTGGGCATTGCTGGTGGTTTGTCGACGGTAAATGTCTATACCGCCAGCGTAGCCAGATTGATTTGGAGTTTTAGTCGTGAAGGTGTTTTGCCTCGTTATTTCGATCAACTCAATCAACACAGTGTACCAGTAAGGGCATTGATTGCGGTATTGTTGACTATGGCAGGGGTGATCGTACTCACCTATCTGTTTGGCCAAGAACTGGAGCATTTGATCGCCTGGACGAACGGTATTTTTGTCATCATCTATTTTGCGGCAATGCTGGCAGCGGCAAAACTGCTGAGCAAACGTTATCTGCCATTAGTCATTTGTGGGGTGTTGTTTTGCCTGATGATGGCCATCGCGTTAGGGACGAATATGCTCTACGCCGTCATACTCACTCTGGTTGTTGCGCCTTTGCTTTGGTGGCAAAAGGTTCACCATGTTCGCAAACAACTCGCTTTAGCCAATATCTAAACTATCAGAAGTCTCAACCTAAGATAATCCCCAGCGCCTACACATTAGTGGGCGCTGACGTGTTCGTTGCGTTGCTAACTTTAGGTACTGGTCGGTTTTCAACAGATACAAGCCTGTAGATATCTTAGTAAGATACTTTTTATTACATATTGTTAACACCTTGTGTGAGTTTCAGGTGTAATCTCATCTTTATACTGATTGGTATAAATACAAAAATTGAGGAGCGATTGTTGTGAAAATATCTTGGGGAATTTTATTGTGTTTGATGGGGGGAGTGATGGCGAGTATGACTAGCCAAAGTTATGCCACTGCGCAGAGTGAAGCGATCACGGCCGCAGTGAATGCACCAGAGCGACTGGAACGTGATAAGTTGCGAGATCCAGATAGGCATCCAGGTGAGATCTTGGCTTTTTACGATATCAAACCAGGTCAGCAAGTATTAGATCTGTTTTCGGGTGGTGGATATTACAGCGAACTTTTATCTCGCGTAGTGGGAGAGGAGGGAAGCGTACTGGTACACAACAATCAAGCTTATCTGCCCTATGCAAAAGCGGAGTTGGCCGAACGTAATTATTCCGATCGCTTCTCAAATGTGGAGGTGTTGGTGAGCGAAGCCGACGACTTGGCGTTCAAGGAAAATAGCTTCGACAGCGTCTTTTTTATCTTAGGTTTCCATGACATGTTTTATCATGAAGCGGATTGGCCTGCGATCGATAGGGTTAGACTCGTTGAGCATCTCTATGACAGTCTCAAGCCCGGAGGCTTGGTTGCCATCATAGATCATGATGCGATTACTGGCAGTGGTGTTGAAACCGCTCATCGCCTGCATCGCTTAGCTAAAGTTCATGTGATTGAGCTGATGCAACAAGCAGGATTTACCCTCGTAGATTCGCTATCACTGCTTGAAAACCCTCAAGATCCCATGACTCAAAGCGTCTTCGATAAGTCGGTCAAAGGCAAGACCAATCGCTATGTTCTGAAATTTAAAAAGTGATGTAGTGGATGTTTTAGTTAAGTTATACCAATCAGTATAAGAATGTGATCGACTCAGGGTGTTGTAGCGCACAAGTGATCACCCCATTGTGAGGTCATTAAGAGGTAAAAGTGCTGAGCCGCCTGGGCTGGCGAGCGAGTCTACTCTGGCTGTTAACTTGATATTGCCACGTTGCGCATCTGGATCAATTCGCTGTGCTTTAAATGTAATAGCTCGGCAGTACGGCGTATGATCTGGTCTTCATAACGACATAGCTTTCCGTCAGCGTAAGCAAGTTTCCACATCGCCAAGATCAGTTGCTGTTTCTGCTCGATAGAGCATTGTGAGTTGATCTCCTTGGTAAATTCATAGAGTGAGGTCGAATTACCTTGGATGGCTTTGGCTTCATCTATCAAGGTTTCCACCTCTGAGGGGCTCAAGGAGAGTGAAGTTGCGAGCATCTCTGGTAGGAGTTTGGCTTCCGTATCGTCTAGGGTTTCATCGGCGTAGACCACCTCTAACAACAGACTTATAGCCGCTAGATGTAGATGTTTGGCCTGCTCTTCGGCTGAGATTGGCTCAATATGAGAGCTGAGAAATTGTTTTAGTTTCGCGATCATCATTCATGCCTTATTTGAGTCTCAATGTTTTTTTAGAACTTGATAATAAAAAAGAGTTCATCTTAACAAGATGAACTCTTTTTCATGTTAACCTACACCTTACGCTCAGACGGGATTATAAAATAGCACCGAGTCCTTGCATGAGTAGATCTGTGGTACCTGCACCTGCATTTGCGTCAAGATAACCTTTAACGATATCGACCATAGGCTTAGCTAACTCTTTTGAAATCCCGAGTTTCTCAAATGAGTCATATACTTGTGCGCCACCTTGTAAAGATGAGCCCAAGTCGCCTGCTTTTGATAATAAGCCAGACATACCTGAATCATTGTCTAATGCAGGCGCTGCGCCCAATAAGCTATCAATGCCAGGGATCGCACTAGCGATAGGCCCAAAGCTATCACCGCCCAAGGTTGATTTTGCTAGGGTTAGTAGACTACCAAGCCCACCTTCTGCCTGAGATTGATTCAAACCTAGCTGAGACATCACCGAGCCTACAAGGTCGTTATTTTCTGTTTGAACTGCAACGGGCTTTGTTTCCTCTTCTTTGGTGAGGTCATCAAACCACCCAGCTGAAACGGGTGCGTTTAGTAGCAGTGTTGCGAGTAGAGCGGGAATAACGGTGGATAATTTCATTTATAGCCATCCTATGGTAAAAAAGTTCCAAATTTGGCAGATATTTTAGCGCAACTAGGTCAAGATTTTGTATCTATTTTTAGACATCTGTTGTGCATTAAATTTGAAATTTCGGTATCCTGTCGGACTTACTGGTTGGTTTATAATTATCTAATGGAAAGACCTATGTCATTATCAGCGATTTTGACCGAAGCATATAACTTCTTTCGCAATCATATTAGTCAGTTAGCCATTCTGACTGTGCCAATTCTGTTTGTTCAGGTTGGGATTCAAATGTGGTTAGGGATGGAGATTAACAGTGCCGATCTCGAGAACCCACAATTTGGCGCCTCACATATGGCCGCTATGATAGTGCTGTTACTCGTATTTTCTGTGTTAATTGCTTCTTTAACTCTGTTTATGGAAGTGAGATCCCATGGTCATGAGCCATCAAATGCGATGATTTTAAAGACCAGCTTGAGTTTTGTGCCTGGTTTACTGCTTGCTGGGGTTTTCTCTGGTATGGCAATTATCGCACCTGTGATGTTGTTTGCCGCGTTTGGCCCCTTGTGGTTAATCGGCTTAGTGATGAGTATCTATATATTTGCGCGTTTAGCCTACGTAAATTTTATGGTGGTTGTCGAGCGTTTGACGCCGCTGGCGGCGATCAAGGGAAGTTTTAAATTTAGTGGTCCTGTTGCATTTAAAACCCTTCTGCTATTAATGCTTTATATTCCGTTTTCACTGATAGGCGGTACCTTATCGAGTCTGGCCGAGTCGGTGGGCTTACCTTTAATGTTGATTGTTGAGGTGATAGTGGCGTTCTTTGGCTTGTTTGTTAACGTGGCATTATTCCGTTTGTATATGGTTTCTCGCCCGAATATCGACGAGCAAGTTTAACGACGATTGCGTTTTCAGGGTCTGAATATCAGGCCCTGTTTGTCACCTTTGCGGAGTGCGACCTGTGCTGACAGATACCCAACTTGTTACGCAATTTTCATCAGAGCTCGGAGATGATTACCGCATCGCAAAGAGTTATGTGCGTGACGTACCAACCCAAGCACTGCTGCATATTCGTAGTTTTACTCATAAGTTGACTGAGTGTCTGGCTAAGCCACAACACATTATTTTCGACAGCCCCAATCTGTACGATCGTATAGAAACGCTAAATAGAGAGCGGGTGATCAATGTTCGAGTCACTCGTGCTTTGCATCGACTCCGTGGTGATGGTAACCGTGGTGCTCATCCTGAAAAATATCATTTGACCACAGACGCTCTGCAAGAGATCGCTGAGCGTGCTATTGAGCGTTTGCTTAAGCTTGTGGTCGATCTATATGGACAGCTTCATCAAACTGAGCCACCGCGATATCAGTTCGAGCCTTTCGATTCTATCGCTGGTCGAGACTTATGCTATCGCGCCGTGATGGAAAATGATCATCAGGCGCAATATCTGGTCGGTATGTCGCTGAAGACTCGCGCCTTGATCCAGCGAGAGCAGGAGCAAGCTCTCGATGATAATGAGCAGCAGGTAGCGAATGTCAACCAGAGTGATAACAGCTTTAAGCAAGCGGGATATTGGTTTGCTCAAGCGGCACCTCATTATCCAGATGCCTTGCATGAACATGGCGTGAGCCTGCTCCATGGTTATAGTGGTGAGGTGGATAGAGTCGCCGGTGAAAATGCGATTGTCGCCGCCGCTAAAGTGGGTGTCGCTAATGCGATGGCACTGTTAGGCTATTTTTATTTAGTGGGCGGCGAACATATAGAAGTCAGTCAGACTGATGCGCTACATTACTTACAGGCTGCCGCCGCCTTAGAGCAATCGGAGGCGATGGCTAACCTTGGTGTTCTGTATTATCAGCAGGCAAATTATACCCAGGCTTATCACTACATTTCCTCTGCGGCTCAAGCGGGATTTCCTCATGCACAATATCATTTGGCCTTGATGTTAGCCCGGGGAGAGGGTTGTATTGCCGATCCGTTGGCGAGTGAACAGTGGATGGCTGAGGCAGCAGAGCAGGGGCAATTGGATGCGATGTTAAATCGCGCTCAGCAGATGCTCAATAATGAGAACTCTTTGGGTGATGACTTCACCGTTGCCGAGCGCTATCTGCGGGAAGTGGTCAAGTATGGTCACAGTGTCCCTGCGATGATTGAGTTAAGCATCGCCTTAGCCGATGGCATTTTAGGCCGTATCGATGTGGTAGGTTCCGCTGCGTTACTTAAGATAGCGCGCCAACGTGCCAGCGAGCGAGAACTCGAAGTGATTACGCCTTTGTGGCGATCTTTAGTGTTACAGATAGAGAATGTGCTTAAGGTCACCACCAACTCAGAAGAGTTAATCACCCTCCAACGCGCACAAGAGCTTTTGTCTGAGTAAGTTGTTAGCGGTTATTTAAAATGGGTTACAGTTGAGGTGGTGACACTGCAACCCATTTATTCAGCTTGATCAATCACGCCAACTATTTTGAGCGAGTAGCCAAGTTTACTCGTTAGGGTTGTGCTCAAATGTGCGACCTTGGCGGGGAGCGTGATCACGACCGAAAGGGGTATTATCGTTAAATACGTTTGCGGTTTCACTTGATGTCTGTTCCGTGTGGTGCCCAAACCCGAATTGATCTTGGCTTTGCTGGCGAAATTTAGCCAGTTGTCGTTTTAAAAACAGACGCCCAAACAGGCTCAAGGTGATAAAGCTCAACGCCCCAATGAGGATGACAAAGGGAAGCGCTAGCAAGACCAATGTCATGACAATTAATCCGATAGCAAATGCGAGCCAGCCCTTGCTACCAGAAAATCGATTCTGGAAAGGTGTCTGCTGAAATTGATGATAGATCATAGTTTCTCCTGTATTTGCTAAGGTTTGATTCTGCACATTGTCAGGTGAGATATCACGTTAAATTCGGTTAATCTTTGGCAAAAACTGTAACCAGATATCTCTTCAAGCGAACCAACCCCTTTACCTTAACAGAGTCTAGATTAACCTAGGCTGAACCAAATCTATCTTGTTGGTTAAAGGCATCTGCCACACTCTTACAGATGGTCTCTCTTATCCATTTATGTCCGGGTTCATCGTTATTACGTTCATGCCACAGCAGTACATAAGCCAATGGCGAAAATTCTAGCGGCAGCGGTAATTCGACGAGTGGATAGAGTTTCTGGGCGTGGCTGGCAAAACTTGAAGGTAGCGTAAAGATCAGGTTGCTATGAGCACAGATACTGGCGGCGCCATAAAAGTCTGGCACGGTCGTACTTAAATGGCGACGATGGCCGAGATCGGCCAAGTGGTAATCGAGTGCCCACCATTCATTACCCTCACAACGCACCTGCACATGAGACATCTCTAGATAGATGTTCAAGTTCCAGTTGTCAGTTTTTAGCACAGTCAAGATTGGGTGGTTTCGCCGAACTAGGCACACTTGGTGGTCGGTGAATAGGGTCTGATGGGCAATCCCTTCCGGTAATCGGTCGGTAACGATATCCGCTTGCGGCGTCATGTCTCGCCCTGCTATACCAAAGTCAATTTGACCTTTTTGTAGTCCAGCTAATGATTCTTCCGTCCAAAGATAGGAATCGAGCCTTAGATTGGGGGCGTTGTTTAGCAGTGGGCCGATAAAGTAAGGGATGAGTGTCTCGTAGGCACTTTCGACCATAGAGATGGAAAACTGCCGAGTACTGCTTGCTGGAACAAATCGAGGAGGTTGAGTAAGTTGATAAAGTCCTTGCAGCATGTTCGGTAACTGTTGCCCCAATATTACTGCGTGAGCCGTGGGCTTTAGTCCATGAGCGGTGCGAATAAACAGCGGATCACCTAAGGTGTCGCGCAATCGGTTGAGGCTTTTGCTTAGAGCCGATTGGCTTAAGTGCAAGCGATTCGCCGCACGAGTGACGCTACGCTCTTCGAGTAAGACTTGTAAAATGACCAACAGATTTAAATCGATACGAGCGAGGTTATCCAGATTCATATGATATTCCTTAAAGGAAATTAGCTTTTGAAATTATACCATTTCTGTTCATAACATCATTCATCTAAAATAGACCCTAATTGCTTCACCCTACTTTGATTAGATAAAGAGACCCCATGCGCCGTAATTTGTTACCCATTTTAATGTTAATGGTCGTGCTTAGCCCACTCGCCATCGATATTTATCTGCCTTCAATGCCCACAATGGCAGCAGAATTTGCCGTATCTGCCAGCGATGTCCAATCGACATTAGTTTTGTTCCTATTCGCCATGGGTGTGGGGCAGGTTTTAATTGGTCCGCTGGCCGATAGATATGGGCGCAGACCTATCGCAATGGCTGGAATATTACTCTATATCGCCAGCAGCTTACTCGCTGCCGTCGCGATGGAGTTTCATTGGCTACAGATCGCCCGAGTGCTACAGGGATTAGCGGCCTGTTCCACATCAATTGTGGTATTTAGTGCGGTACGAGACTGTTTTACCCCCAAAGAAGGTGCCCGTTACTACAGCTATTTAAACGGTGTGATCTGTGTGATCCCAGCGTTAGCACCGACGCTCGGTGGGCTATTGGCGTTGCAGTTTGGTTGGCGCTCGACTTTTGTGTTTATGACACTGTATGCCATTTTGATCATGATAGTCGTAGGTTACCGACTTCCAGAGACGCGCCCCGCAAACACAGTTACAACTGGGCCATTGTATCGTTGGTCGCGCTATAAGCCTGTGTTAATTGACCCTCACTTTTTGTTCTATGCGTTTGCCTGTATGGCCGGAATGGCATCAATACTCTGTTATGTATCCTACGCTCCAGTATGGTTAATTGAGCGAATTGGTGTATCTGAGTTGACCTTCAGCGGCTTGTTTGGTCTGAATGCTGTGGTCAATATTGTCGCTTGCTTCGCCGCGCCTATGGTTATTCAGCGCGTTGGCAATCGTCGTACGGTAGTTGTTGCGTTAAATACCTTAGTGGCATCGGCCTTATTGCAGGTCGCTGCTCAATGGTTTGGCCCGCAGGTTGGCTTGGCAGCGGCTTTCGCCTTTATGTTACCTATGATGTTGTTATGTATTGGTTTTGCTTTGTTGCTCGGCCCCGCAACTAGCATGGCGCTAGCTGGTTTTGGTGAGCGCGCAGGTACCGCCACGGCCATGTTAGGTTTTATTCAGATGAGTGGCGCATCTATACTCGCGGGGCTAGTTCAGCAAACGGATTTAACTGCGCCTTATGCGGTTGTGGTCGTTATGGGCGGATTAGCAATCTTATTACTGGCGATGATGGCGATGAGTCGACTAGATCATTGGCATCAGGAGCGACATGCGCATTAAGTAACCTGAACTCGGGTTAAGCCGCTTCATTATCCAAAACGCAACACCCTTTAGCCTGCATTATTTGACCTTAATGCAGGCTTTTTTTGTAAACTATAAATCTATGCACTTTATGCGAGAATGTTTTGAAACGTCCAAATTGTCCTGATTGCCAATATCCCACGAATGCGTGCTTGTGTGCCAGTATTCGACCCCTTGCGACCAGCGTCGAACTTGTTGTGTTGCAAGATCCTGGCGAGGTGAAACATGCCAAAAACAGCGTAAAGTTGATGAAGGCGGTAATACCGGATCTGCAAGTGGTGGTTGGCGAGACTGCTGAAGATTTTATGGTGCTTAAGAGTTATCTCGATAGCCAAATTAAGCCTATTTTTGTTTTATATCCATCGGCAGACAGTCAGAGTGTCAGCGAACTATCCCTACCTAAAGATGTGATCTTATTATTGATCGATGGTACTTGGCGTAAGGTGTTTAAATTATTAGCCCTTAACCCTTGGTTGAATCAATATTCTGCTGTGCATCTAGATCTGAACTCGCCCTCTAATTACATCATTCGAAAGGCGAAGCGAGCCGATAGCTTATCGACCCTTGAAGCGGCCGCTATGGGGATTAAAGCGATTGAGCCTAGTTGTGACGTGTCACCGCTGACTGACGCCTTAAATGCGTTAGTTGAGCAGCGTTTAAATGCGATGCCGTTATCTGTAAGGCAAAGATATTTAAGATAAAATAGTTTTTACAAAACTTGTGATGAACATCAGGGTTTGCTTAATCATCTTTCGGCGCGGATCACTTTAATTCGTTTCAAAATCGGGTCTAATGGCCTTAGTCACTTGTAAGCAAGTGGTCAGATAGTTGTGCCAGTGCACTGTCCATGCAGGGAGGCAGTGCCGCACCGCACAAATGCAAACTGGCACGGCTATCGGTTCAATGCTCTCTAAAATTAGTCGAGTTAAAACGCTCCGCCGATTCGGGGTGACCAAAGAAATATCCTTGCCCAAAGCCTTTTCCCATGCTTGATAATATCTGTTTTTGCGTAAGGGTTTCGATCCCCTCAACCACAAATTGGATATCGAGTGCTTGAGCGAGCTGGATCATTGCCTGGCAGAGTTCTTTCCCTTGGGGTTCACTTAAACGCTTGGCGAAACTCGCGTCAATCTTTAAGGTATCGATAGGCAAAGTACCTAACTTACTTAAAGATGATAGGCCTGCGCCAAAATCATCAATAGCGATTCTAACGCCGAGCGATTTGAGCTGGTTTAAGGTCTGCTTTACCCGCTCGGGTTGCCTTAATAGTGCCGATTCGGTGATCTCAAGTACTAAGCCGCTCGCTGGAAGTTTGCTGAGGTCGAGGGCATGTTTTACCTGCTTAAGAAAATCGGGATGCTCCAATTGAATTGGCGAGACATTGATACAGGCTTGTATTTGGCAGTCGTGCTGTTTTCGCCATAACGCAATTTGGCTACAAGCTTGATTGAGTACCCATTGCCCCACGGTGATCAATAATCCAGTCTCTTCCAATAGTGGGATAAAATCACTGGCTTCAACTACCGTGCCGTCACTTTTTTGCCATCTAAGCAGGGCTTCGGCTCCGATCACATTGCTGTACTCAAGGTCGACTATCACCTGATAGGCTAATTTGAATTGCTTAAGGCTATGTGCATGGCGTAAATCGTTGAGCATTCTTAGTTTTTGCTCGGCTTCGATATGCATATTCGTGTCGTAAAACAGAACATGGTTAGGGCTTTTTTTTGCGCAATACATGGCGGTGTCAGCCAAGCTCAGTAGCTGTGAGGCTTGGCGTCCATGTTCGGGGAATAGCGCGATACCAACGCTAGTGCCGAGGTAAAATTTCTGGCCATCGATCTCAAAGGGCACATCGAAGATAGCCAGTAAACTTTTTGAAAATTCTTCCACCTCAGCGCGACTATGACAGTCTTGCAGTATCAGGGTGAACTCATCACCACCTAGCCTGGCAATATCGGCTTTTTCGATGCAGCTCGCTTCGAGTCGAGCCGAAACCAATTGCAGCACCTTGTCGCCAGTGGCATGGCCAAAACAATCATTGATGTTTTTGAATCCATTAAGATCCATAAACATCACGGCACCTAACTTATCGGGAGTGGCTTGATTATTAATTAATACTTGATTGAGTAGTTGTTTCAGCTGATGTCTATTAGGGAGGCCTGTTAGGGTGTCGACCATCGCTTGTTCAGTCAGACGCAATTCGAGTTGCTTCTGAGCACTGATATCGCTAAATAGGGTAACGTAGAAGACTTCTCCCTCTATCTGCAGCTTTCTACAGCTTTTCCATGCGGGGAATTGGCTACCATCTGAGCGTGATTTAGTGATTTCTCCCTGCCAACTACCTCGCTCCTCTAGGCTCTTAAGGTACTCATTACTTTGTTGTTCGGCATCTTGGTATAGGCCAATTTCTTCAGCTTTTCTGTTGATGAGTTGGTCGGTGCTATAACCACAGATTCGGCACATAGCCTTATTTACGGCGATAATTTTATGTGAGCCATCGGTGATATAAACCGCTTCAGCGCTATCTTCTAAGATGCTAGACACTAGCTGAGGAGGTAACAATTCAAAACCGTTAGACATATTGCGTCTGACGTTACTACGGCGGTTAGTGGGTTCAAATAGCACTACAGTGACGGCCTGCTCTTTGAATGTTGCCGGATAAATCGTGACTTTAGTTGGTAGTTCGCCGCCAAGCTGACTCATGTGCAACCAGTTAAAGCTTATCTCTTGTCCGTTACTGGTCTTGTCGATCATTTGTTGTGAATATTCGACACTATTTCTACCAGAAGACTGAATGCGCGGAGAGAAGTCATAAGGGGTTGCATTGATGAAACTATCTTGCTGGGTTTGAAAGTAGTCTAGGGTGCCTTGGTTTGCGGCCAAAAACGAGTAACCCTTTAATATTGCAAGGTATTGAGCGTCAGGTGATTGTCGCCACCCATCAATTTGATGCTGGATGCTAGGGATATTAGACGTTAACTGATTAAGTATCTGAAACCATTGGCTCATCCATGGCTCTCCGCTAAAGGATTTAATCAATGACTCTATGGCTAACAACTGGTTAATCATTGTTTCATTGCGATAATAGTAAAAGTACCTCGAATACCGTTTAGACTCAAACATGTAGGGCATTTTTATTTGAGAATCGGGCTATTCATAACAATCAGTACCATAACCTCGTCCAGTGAAGGAAAAATTAGGCTGTGTAAGTCAGCTAATCTAGTATCATTAATGACGTAAAAAGGCGGCATAGTCCAAGGAGCAGAGAGATGGCTGTTGAGAACAATCGAGTTAAACAATGGGGACCGCTTCTGTTTTTGCTGTCCTTAGCGAGCGCTGATCTGCTTGCGGGTGAGGAGAAGAGTCTTTCCCAGAAGGCTGATGATGCTAAGGTGTTGTCGCAACAAACTGAGCAGACTCAGCTAGACAAGGCCCGCCAAGCTGTCAAGGAAAACACGGCTCGCGAGCAGAAGGTGGTAGAGGGACTGCAACCTCGAGAATGGGAAGACGCGCAGCGAGAGAAAGCGAAAAAGCAGTTTAATGAGCGTGAGAGTCGTGAAGAGAAGTATTTACGTGAAGCTAAAGAAGCTGCCGCTCAAGAGCGAAAAATACCTAAGCCTTAATAATTAACCGATAAATCCCTTATTGTGACTGGCCTAAACTAAACCCTAGGAAGCCCTGTGAATTCTTGTCCTTTATGTAACAGCCCTGCGTTATCATTTTTTCATCGCGATAAACATAGGGAATATTTGCGTTGTGATGTGTGTCAGTTAGTGTCTGTACCTCAGGCTTATCTGTTAAGTTCGGTTGATGAAAAAGCCTTCTACGATCATCATGAAAACAATAGTGAAGATTTAGGCTATCGACGTTTCCTTGGTCGTACTTGGAATCCGCTGCGCGAGCGCTTATCTCCCAGCATGCAAGGGCTGGATTTTGGCTGTGGTCCCGGGCCAACCATTAGCGTTATGGCCCAAGAGTCAGGGATAATGATGGATAACTATGATCTGTATTATTTCAACCGCCCCGACCTACTCACTCGTCAATATGACTTTATCACCATGACAGAGGTAATAGAGCATGTTGCAGAGGCTTCCGCGCTACTCACGCAGCTAAACGCTATGCTGAAAGCAAATGGTGTACTTGCGATTATGACTAAGCGGGTATTAGGCGAAGAAGCGTTTGCTCATTGGCATTACAAGAGCGATCTTACCCATATTCGTTTCTATAGCGTTACCACATTTGAATGGATTGCGAGTCATTTTCAGTGGCAACTCGAAGTGATAGATAACGACGTGGTGTTTTTTACACAAGCTTAGGGCTATTGTTTAGCAAGATTTAGCTCCCTGTTGTGCAATAAAGTCAGAAGTGGTTTGTCATCCAATATGATATCTATAGCAATACGTTACAATTAAGTAGCCCGTATATCAGCATAATACACTTGATCTCATTTGCAATTTAGCCTCTTATAGTGACGTTTGTTTAGGGGCTAGTTTGTGACTTAGTCTCCAAACTCCTTTATTTTTATCTGCTCACTAAGAGGGAACGACAGATGATGCGAAAGATAATCGCATTGTGTATGTCGATTGGAGTGTTATTCACTTCAGTGGCGACACAAGCAACACAAGCGGAAGATATTAAAAGCTTCACGCTAGATAATGGCATGAAGATTATGGTGTTGGAGGATTCATCAATACCCAATGCCAACATGTACCTATTTTGGAAGGTGGGTTCGCGTAACGAAGTCCCTGGTATTACTGGGATTTCTCACTTTTTTGAACACATGATGTTCAACGGTGCTAAAAAGTATGGTCCTAAGATGTTCGACCGCACTATGGAAGCCGCGGGTGGAGCGAACAACGCCTATACCACAGAGAACATCACAGTTTATACCGACTGGTTTCCTGCGAATGCCTTGGAAACCATGTTCGATCTTGAGGCTGACCGTATCGCCAATCTCGATATCAACGAGAAAATGGTCGAGAGCGAGCGTGGCGTGGTGGCATCAGAGCGCACCACGGGCTTAGAAAACTCTAACTGGCGAACCCTGCAAGAGGAGATAAAAGGCGCCGCCTTCAGAGCTCACCCTTACAGTTGGTCTGTGATTGGTCACGAGTCGGATATTGCCGCGTGGACACTCGATGACTTAGTGCAGTATCACAAAACCTATTACGCGCCCAATAACGCGGTTGTTGTGATCGCTGGTGATGTGAAACTCAATGAAGTTAAAGCGTTAGCCAATAAATATTTTGCGCCTATTCCAGCTCAGGCGCCACCGCGTGAAGTCAAAACGGTAGAACCTTTGCAAAAAGGTGAGCGCCGCGTGTATGTGCAAAAAGCCTCAGTGAGTACGCCCAATGTCATGCTTGCGTATCATGTGCCGGCCACGACCAGTGATGACTACTACGCCTTAGATCTGCTCTCATCAATTTTAACCACAGGTAACAGTTCTCGCCTCTATCAGGGCCTAGTTGAAAAACAGGTCGCCATTGAGGTCGAAACCTATATGCCGATGAGTTTTGACCCCAATCTATTTTATGTCATGGGGGTTGCTAACCCAGGTATTACAGCACTAGAGCTGGAAAAAGGGATGATCGCAGAGGTCAACCGCATTGCTCGTGAGGGCGTCAGTCAGCAAGAGCTGGAAAAGGTCAAAAACATTAAGTTGATGGATTTCTATCGAGCAATGGAAACCATTAATGGCAAAGCTAATACCGTAGGTACTTATGAGCTCTATTTTGGCAGTTACGACAAACTGTTTAATGCTCCAGAGGCTTATAACAAGGTAACACCTGCCGATGTTCAGCGTGTTGCACAAACCTATCTGCGTCGCGCCAATCGCACCGTTGCTGTACTGGCGGCTACAGAGGAGAGTGACGAATGAAACACTTTATAAATCATATCCCGCAAAAATTATCACGACTCGCATCGGTATTTGTCGTTGCCAGTGCGGTGGGACTTGCCGGTTGTGCAGCAACCCAACAATCGGTATCTGTCGATACTGGTAGCTTTAAAATGCCAGCCTATGAACATTATCAACTCGATAATGGCTTAAGTGTCTATCTCATGCCGCAAAAAGAGGTGCCGCTGATCACTGTTAATGCCGTGGTAAGAGTTGGTGCGGTTAACGACACTACTTCGGGTGTTGCTGGGATGACGGCACAGTCTTTGCTGTTAGGTGCAAATGGTCAGTCTAAGTCAGATATCGAGCAGATGGTCGATTTCCTTGGTGCCTCTATTGGCGCTCAAGCGGGTAAAGAGGGTAGCTATATCGGTGCTGATTTTATGGCAAAAGATATCGATAAGATGCTGCCTCTGGTGCGTGACTTGCTGGTTTCTCCCGATTTTGATGCCAATGAGTTTGATAAGTTGCGTCAACGTGAGATGGCTGGCCTTGCCCAAGCGAAAGAGAGTCCGCGCAATGTGATCGGTCGCTACTTCGACAAGTTAGTTTTTGGTCTGCATCCTTATGGTAATCCTAGTTCGGGTACTCGTACCTCTTTAGAAGAGTTAAATGTGTCGCAGCTGCGTGCGTTTCACAAAAGCTACTATCAACCGAGTAACAGTTCGATTGCTATCGTTGGCGACTTTGACCCTGCTGTAATGAAAACCAAACTCGCTAGTTTGTTTGGCACTTGGAGCAACGGCGAGGCAGTGCAAGCTCCTATGCTTGCAAAGCAGCAACCGACCCTAGATAAGAGTCGAGTACTTTTGGTCAATAAAGGTGATGCTATTGAAACTACCTTTTTGATCGGTGGTAAAGGCGTCGCTCGCGACAACCCTGATTATGTGGGCCTACAGGTGGTTAATACCATTTTGGGTGGACGATTTACCTCATGGTTAAACGATGAATTAAGAGTCAATGCTGGTTTAACCTATGGTGCCCGTTCTGGTTTTACGCCTTATTCAAAGGGTGGCGTTTTTAGAATTAGTACCTTCACTAAGAGTGAAACCACTAAGGAGGCTATTGATTTAGCCCTGAAAACCTACGCTAGGCTGTGGGAGAAAGGGATAGATCAGGCAACCTTAGATTCGGCAAAAGCCTATGTAAAAGGACAGTTCCCGCCAAAGTTTGAGACCAGTGGTCAAATGGCGGAGCTATTGTCGGATATGTACTTATACGGCTTCGACGATGCCTTCATCAATGACTTCCAAAAGAATGTCGATGGATTGACATTGGCCGATACCCAGCGACTCATTAGCACACACTTTCCTCAAGACAAGCTGCAATATGTGTTGATTGGTAACGCGGCAAAGATTGCCGGTGTGGCCGCTCAGTATGGCGAAGTGACCCAAGTTGAAATTGATGCCATAGGTTTTGGTCAATAATGACTAAAGCTCATTGATAAAAAGCCTCTGGAGCGATAAAGCGTCAGAGGCTTTTTTCTTTTGCGTCAGGTTTTAATAGAATGATGATAAGCGCTTGCGATGGGATAGTTTGCTGTCATTGACACAAAATGGCACTTTATACCCATACTTAGGGCAACTTGCATCGTTACAGAGGATGACATTGAGCTATCTAAAGCAACTATTCTTGGCAGGTTTAGTGATCAATATTTGCTGCTTATCTCCGGTTTATGGAATGGAAAAAATTCCACTAGCCAACTTTTGTGATGCACTTGCCGGCCAGTGGCGTGGTGATGCCGCGCAATCTCGGGCGCATTCACAATCGCAGGCACAACCCAAAATGGTGAGTGTCGAGGCGATCTGCTCCGCCGATAAGCGCCAATTGATCCTCTCGGTTAGCGAACATGCCAATTACCCGTTTAGCGAAACTTGGTGGTTTAGAGATCTCCCTCCAGAGGTATCGCTGCTGTATTACAACGGGGTTGATGAGGATAAATATCAAAGCTTTAGTTTGTATGAGGACAGCAATGCCTTTACCTTATTAGGCAAAGGGGTGATGAAGCAGCGTCCAGTATTGATCCAGTTACGGTTTGAGCGTCAGGATAAGGGCTGGTTGTGGTTGCAGAACTTGCAATACCTAGATGAAGACGAAGACCACTACAGGTTGTATAGAGCCATCGCCATGCAGCCACAATAGGGCGCTATCAACCCACCACAACAACTATAACAAGCATAGAATGCGCTAATTATCTATTGCTGAGTCTGGACTTCAGTGTGACGGAAGGCGTGAGTTAAAGCGCACCTTCATAGCCTATTTGACGCCAAGCTTCATAGCTGATGATCGCTACCGCATTTGATAGGTTCAAGCTACGACTACTCGCGGCCATGGGAATTCTCAGGCGCTGAGAGGTCGGTAACGACTCGATAATTTCTATTGGCAGGCCACGGGTCTCAGGGCCAAACAACAATACATCCTCTTTTTCAAAACTCAGTTCGCTGTGTGGGCGGCTACCTTTTGTGGTGCACGCCATAATGCGTTTACCGGCCATCGCCTCGAGAAAATGGGCGAAGTCCTTGTGACGCGTCACCCGGGTTAAATCGCTGTAGTCTAAACCTGCTCGGCGTAGCTTTTTCTCTTCTAGATCAAATCCAAGCGGCTCAATTAGGTGCAGTTGGCAGCCATTATTAGCACATAGGCGAATGATATTACCTGTATTAGGAGCGATTTCGGGTTCATAAAGGGCGATATGGAACATGCTGGCCTACCTTTGGATTGATGAGCGGCGATTATACGGTAAAAGTCGATAGCGGAAAACGTCACTGTGAGTGGGATCGTGATTCTTGACATCGCTACCAACATAGTCGGCATTTAGGGTTATATTGCCTTAGGCGGTTATTAATTCGATGAGATAGGTATGGATCTGGCTAAACTTTCACGTATTAGCATGAAACACTTGATTACTTTGCACGTGATGCTGGACACCTTGAGTGTGACCGATAGTGCTCGTCGGCTCTGTCTTAGTCCATCAAGTGTCAGTAAGACCCTAAGTCAACTGCGTAACAGCTTAGATGATGAGTTGTTTTATCGTAACGGTAATAAGTTGGTGGCCACGCCTGTTGCCCGTCGACTCGTGCCGAGCGTCCATCAAATTATTAATGATATGAACCAGATGGTTAGCCAGGAAGCCTTTAATCCTGCCGTGTATGAGGGCTGTTTCTCACTAGCCATGCGTGAAAGTTCCTTTGAATTGCTGGCGGCGAAATTAACCGCCAAGGTGCTGAAAATCGCTCCCAATATTCGCTTAACCATCTGCGCCAAAGAGGGGATTGGCTTCGACGGTTTGGTGCAAGGCTCACTCGATTTCATCATCTTGCCCCATGACCGTAGTCAGCCACCCATTACTGAGCAAGACTTAGTCTGGGAAACCCTAATCGACGATCAGATGGTCTGCTTAATGAATCCGGCGCATCCATTGGCCTCTCAAGAGACCATTTCTATGGCCGATTACTTAGATTTCAGTCATGTGGGGATTAGCGACGCCGACTTAAATATTCCCTTTTTTGAGATGCAGTTAGCCCAGCAGTCTCGCCAGCGTGCCACCCCTGTAGTGGTGCCCGATTTTGGTAGTGCGGCGTTAATGTGTCATCACAGTGAACTGCTGTTTACCTGTTCTCGTCACTGGGCCAAGACCGCTTTGCAAGCTAAGGGATTGGTGACTAAGGCTTTGCCGTTCGATTATGGCAAGGTCGCCTACAGTCTGGTTTGGCATCGTCCGAGTATGAATGACCCAGCCTCACGTTGGCTGTATCAACAGATTGTTGAGTGTAGTCGAGCGGCGTTTGAGTGAAGGGGCATTTTTTATTTGCTTGTTTCGCAGCTGTGTTTGCGTTGGGTGACTTTTGATATTTTTTGAGTAGCGAGTTAACAAGTTAACGAGTTTACTCCCAAAGCTTGTTAGTCTCGGAATGGAGGTCGATGACATTTTTATGTTTAACGATTGATCTGGTTGGCATTTGGTGTAAATGGATGATTTCACTGTAACGCCTTTCGATGTAGTAAAGCATCATCTAGTGCAGCTATCTTCTATCGACCTATTGCCTATTTATTGGCGAGATCAAATCTCCTACCCTTGTTTGAACACAAATCGAAAGCAGGTGATGTCATGGAAAACAGTGCCAGATTGCGGGAGTTTATTCAGTCTTTTACCCATTTGGTTGAGCAAGTTGGCAACGATGAAGAGCATATCTTTGTCGAGGGTAAATACCTGCTATCAGAGCTTATTAGCCATGATGATTGGTTGCCAGAAGAGTTTGCCAAGGCGAGCGCAGAAAGGTATCAGCAGTATTTATTGTACTGCGATCCGCTGGAGCGTTTTTCTGTGGTGAGTTTCGTATGGGCGCCGGGGCAAACGACTCCAGTGCATGATCACACTGTATGGGGCATGGTTGGTGTTATGCGCGGCGCCGAGCTGTGTGAGGAATATGAGCTATCTGAGGTGTTTGAACTAGACCCTGCAACCGCTCGCTTGCGTGCAATTGGTTCACATCATTTGCCCACAGGTAGTGTTGATCTTGTATCACCGCGTATTGGCGATATCCATAAGGTATCTAATGCCCTTAAGGATAGTGTGTCGATCAGTATCCACGTCTATGGCGCGAATATCGGTGCAGTAGAACGCCATGTGTATGACCTCCATTCTGGGCATAAAAAGCCATTTATTTCTGGATATACCTGTAAGGTTATTCCTAATATATGGGATCGTTCTGTGGAGTAAGGTTTGGGGTTTTAGCGTTTGGCTGCGTGGGTATTGGTGAAGTGTGTTTGAAGGTCGTCCCTTCACCGCTGCCAATCGCCTGTCCGGCGAGGAATGTGCAAGCGCTTTTTTGGCTCGGTGAGTGAAGCATAGCTTCGTGCTTATGAACGAGAGACAGGGATTGTCGAACTGGCTTTTAGATAGGGATATCGTTGCGAGCACTTCCATGTGGGCTCTGCGAAATCATCTGACCTCCAAGGACGGAGGGAATGCCGAAAAATGTCTGGAACATTTTCGGCCATAATTTCGAAGGCCAAAACCGCGCTTACACTGGGTTATTTTATCTCTTCGATTTAACTTCATATGGGACTAATAACGCATTAAAAGCTAACGTGCTTTTGCCTCAAAGTTTGGTGGCCTTGGAATGAAGGTTTGGCATTTTCTGGATTAGCTTATGTAGCGTTTGGCTGGATGGGAATGGGTTAAGTGAGCTTGAAGGTCGTACCTTCGCTGTTACTGAACGCCTGTCCGGCGAGGAATGTGCAAGCACTCTTTTGGCACGCCGCCAGCACATCCATGTGGGCTCTGCGAAATCATCCATGATTTCGAAGGCCAAAACCGTGCTTACACCTATCTCTAACGCTTCTTCGATTTAGCCGTATTTGGTGTGTATTCAGAGTTAAAAGCTAAGAAGGTTTTGCCCCATTACGTGTTTGCGCCAGCAATTCTTCCAATACATCCTTAACTTCTTTGCAATATATTTTCTCATCAACCGGAAAGGTAAGTGTTTCTGCTTAGCGGCAACCTAATATTTAACCTGTATTTGTATTTTTATACAGTATTATTGGTTTTGTGTAGATAATCTCCAAATTATGAACAATCAGTTCGCGATTTGCTATTGAGTGGAAATAAAAAGAATAGTAAATTCAAACAACTAAAGTCGCGTATTCTCGGTTTGTAAGCGATACAAGGCAAGCAAAATATGCATTCTCGTTTTTCCAGAAGATGTGTTTGGTCTAATCATTTCAACTGTTTAGAAATGAGACGATTATGAGTATGCGCCTCGAATAGTCTAACCTGATAAACACGCAACGCATAAATACTAAAATGTCAGCATTATTAGGAGATAGTATTGGAAATACCCAATGAATTGTTCAAGTATCGAGAATTTGAAAAGTACACCATACTTAGTTTGTTAAGCAAAGGATTGTGGATACCAAAACCAGAACAGTTAAATGATCCATTTGATGCTCAATTTAAGATTAGTGATGCGGATGTTTCCATTGAAGAGTTTAAGTCTGCTTTCTTAAGCTTTAGAAAATGGTATTTGGAAAATAATGGCCAAAATATTTCATATGAAGGCTTCGACATGCTTTTTGAAGATGGTAAACCAAATGCTCATTTAAAAGAGAAAGTTAATTTATTTCGAGAATTTTGGGATAGTGAATCTGAAACTATGGGAATACTCTCACTATCAGAAGACCCTGAAAGTACAACTATGTGGTCACATTACGGGCAAAATCATACAGGGATTTGTATTGGTTACGATCCAGTTCTATTAGCTCCCGAATCTCCAAATGGCGTAGTAGACTGGCTTCGACAAGTTGAATATGTGGCTGAAAAGGATATTGTAAGAAACTCATATTTGTTATTTGCAAAAACTGGAATGGGTCATTCTCACAGATCAACGATGGAACTCTTTTTTAAAATGTTAACAACAAAGTCTACTGATTGGGCTTACGAAAAAGAATGGCGCTTTTTACTTCCAAACAATGGAGGGAAAGTTTTTAAACTTGAAATAGAAGCAATATCTAGTATCACATTTGGATTAAGAACCTCTGTAGAAACAAAAACAGCCATAGCCCATTTGTTGCGTTATCATCAAAAGAAAACAAAGTTTTATCAATCAATAAGGTGTGAGAATACAATTGGACTTGAGCGTATTGGGCTAGACTCAAAGTCTAATTATTGGCTCGAGTCATATGAATAAATAGTGCTAAAAGGCATTGAAAACGGTACTAAAACAGTTGGTTCAGTTTTGCTTTGTCCCACATTATAGCCAAGAATTTAAATCCGCTTAGACAGGCGGTATCACTCACCAGTGGAGGAGAGTTTGGAGTCAAAAAATAATAAGAATATCATAGATAAAAGCTTTAGCGGTTCCAAAACAGCTGTTCTTTCAAGCTTGATCGAAGATATACCTAAAGGTGAAACAGAAATACCTACAGGGACACTAGTTCTTATACCTGCAATGCAGGGGAATTTGAGCTTTCGTAGATTGAATAAACCCAAGCTAGCAAAATATGGCTTCATCCCTTTCATTATGTCTAATAAAGGAATTGAACTCGGAATTACGGAAGAATACTTACAGTGGTTTTTCACTCATGAAAGCTTATCTGAATATTGGAATGATGTTGCAATCGGAGGAGTGCTAAGGCGCATTCCTAGAAAAGTACTGTTAAATACAATTGTTCCGATTCCTCAAAATAAAATTACTGGCTCTATTAAATCAGAAATAAATGTCACAAGTCCTTTTCGTGATTACGTTAAAACGTTCTACGAACAATATCGAACTAACTTGAAACATGAGCAATACAGTACCTGTTCGATACTTGCAGGTGTTATTAGTGAAGCGATTCTTTATCAGCTATTGCTAGAAAATGATGTGAAACGAAGTCTTATGGACAAAGATAATGGCTTAGGTCTCGGTAAACTAGTTACCTATGTTGAACTTCTACAATTAGATAAGTCGTTAGGGCTTAATTTGCAACACTTTAAAGCGATCAATAAATTGCGGAATTCTAGTGTCCATTTTGGTAAGGTCCTTCGTGATAAAGAAGTTAAAACAGTAACAAAGGCAGATCTTGCAGTATTTGATGAAGTCGTGAAACAGTTTGGGATCTAAGTGCTAACAAGTGACTATGGTGTCAAACTGTAGTTGATCCGATTGCCATACTTTTCCTAATCAAAATCTCATAAGTTAGAGCCTAAACTCTAAATCATTTATGTCCAGAAATGAGTTAACTTGTGATTGCCCAAGAGGTACCAGTAAGGTCAAATCGAAGAGATAGAAAACTCGGTGTGAACACAGTTGTGACCTTCCGAGGCATGGACGCCGAGGTAGAGCTCACATGGAAGTGCTCGTAGCGCGTCACAAATGTGTTTGCACATGAGGCCTGCTGCAAGCGATTCAAAACAATGAAGGTTAACGCTACCATCAGCCATACCAAAAACCAATTCAGCCAAATGTTATAAGCCAAAAATGCCAGCCCCTTCATTCGAAGATAAACCCACTTTTGTCCAAAAACGATTTAACTTTAGATTGTCCGATTGATACCCGAAAGGCTAAATCGAAGAGATAAAATAACCTCGTGTAGATGCGGCTGCGGACGTTCCGTGACATGGCCACTATTTTGACGTCTATGTCAACGCGGCATTGGCGCATCCCTGCGCTGCACCTGCTGCAGGCAATTGATAAACCATAAAGTCATGGTTTCAAATATCCTTTTAAATACCAAAGTCAGCTTGACGCTCAAAAACTAAAGATGGGCAGATTGGCGCTATAAGCTCAAAAATCACGCTACAAATATACATTAGGCAGAACCAGATTCTTTACTCCTCGCTGTGACAGCTTAGCGGCAAGCCGCTTGATATCGGCTTCATGGCAGTTCGGCCAATGTGCCGCTTCACCTGTAACGCCGTGATGATGAAAGGCATTGAGTTTAATACGTACCGTTTCGGGTAGCTTGTTTAGATATTGAGACAGGGCATCTATTTCTTGGTCGAAATCGCTGATGCTGGGGATATGTAACAGGCGCACTTCATACAGCTTTTCATGTTGTGCTAGTAACCTGATTGACTGAAAAACCCTGTGGTTATCGCGGCCAGTAATGTAGTTGTGGGTCTCTTGCTGCCACGCTTTTAAATCCACCATTGCACCGTCGAGATAGGGCAATAATTTGAGCCAACCTGTTTGGCTTAGGCTGCCGTTGGTGTCGAGCATACAGCTGAGGTGGCTAAGTTGCGGGCAGGCTTTAATCGCCTTAAAGAGGGCGATAACCAATGGCAACTGTAGGCTAGCTTCACCGCCGCTAACCGTGATGCCATTGATAAAGGGTCGGTTAATGCGGATCTGTGTCAGTAGCTGCTCGACACTGTACTGCTGGGTTTTAGGGTTGGATTGTTTAGTGCAGGCTGACAAACACTGATCGCAATGGCTGCATCGTTCACTATCCCAGACAATACGAGGTTTCACGCCGCTGTTATCTATGGCGAGCGCCGCTTGTGGGCAGGCGCTGATGCAGTCACCACAATGATCGCAAGGGGTGATGGTGTGGGGGTTGTGACAGTTTTTACAGCTGTAATTGCACCCCTGCAAAAAGATCACCAACCGACTGCCTGGCCCGTCGACACAGGAGAAGGGCAAGATCTGGCTGACATTGGTCAATGTACTTGCCGACACTCGGTTTATGCTAGTTTCGCTCACAGCTACTTGTCCCTCAGCTACTCCACTCACAGCTGTTTTATTAAAAATAGTGTGGCGTGAGTTCATGGGCGGCGACTCTGGGCTGACGCTTAAGTATGCCAGTGTTTTGCGCCGCTTCGGCGCCGAGCCCTGTGGTGTTGGTGCGCGAGCCTTGCTGCTTAAAGGTGGCGATATCTGAGAGTTTTATCATGTAACCCGTGACACGAATTAAGTCGTTAGAGGCGACATTGGCACTGAACTCGCGAAAGCCTAAGTTAAATGCGCCCTTACATAGCTGCAGCATGGCCTCGGGGTTTTGTTTGACGGTGGCATCGATAGTAAGGATGTCGCTGATCCCAGATGTGTAGTATTGATGATGAGGTGCTAACGCTTGAATATGCGCCACAGGATTAGGCTCTGTGCCATAGGGAATCCGCACGCCTGGGGTGACATCAATATCTAGGCTGATGCCGCTTTGAGAATGCAGTAGGGCGCGCTCATGGTAACCGTAGGTCACAGGCGTCGATTTAACTATGCCATCTAAGGCCTTCGATATGCGGTAGCCTAGCTGATTGGCGGTGTCATGGTGGCCGTAATGTTTGCTCGGTTTGTCGCCCATCTGCTCAGATATGGGGGCATTGCCGAGTAGAATATCCACCGCCTCGGCCATGCCGTAAATGCCAAACATAGGCGCGAAACGTGACGGTTCAATTAAGCCCTCTTTCACCAAGAAACTGTCGAAGAAATGCGACTCTTGATGGAGGAATTTAGCGCGGGCTTCGATCAGCTCATAGGCGAGGGCGCAGTAGCTTGGCAGGGTATGTTCAAAGAAGTCGTCGATGCTCGTCGCCCGCCTGGCTAACAGTTTTAGATTTATCCTGACCAAGGTATTGGCGCCGCCTGCCAGTGGTAGTGCGTTATAACAGCTGACAATGCCAAATCCTTTGGTGTCAAAGGTGCTCGCGTGCACTGGGTAGTTGGCGATATGGGGTTTATTGCACTCACAAATATTGCTGGCGGCCATCAATAGCAGATCATCGGGTGTGGTGGCTGGCTCATACATAAAGGTCAAGTTAGGCACGACCTGTTTTAGCTCGGCATCTATCTTAAGAATGGTGCGACAGACGATATTATCTCTCGGACCGATATTAACGTGCACAAAGGCGTCGGGCAGGGTGCGATCTAACATGATCCACAAGTTTTTAAGTTTGCGATACAAGCTTTGTTCATCAACCCCCTCAACGTAGGGCATGAGTAGCTCATCGAGTTGGCCCAGATACACAGGCATATTAGTCACCGATGGTACATGATGATAGAGGATGACCAGTGCGTTGATCGCTTCATCTAAATCTGTCGCGGCGGCGAGCTCTAAGTAGATTGAGCCTTGGCGCAAATATTTAGCATAATCGGGCAGCACGTAGCGTGGCTTGAAAGGCGCGTGACCCTCAAACATGTCGCAAATTATCCCCGCTTGCATGGCCGCGGTTACCGCATCGGAAACCGCGACATAGGGCAAACTCGCTTCGGCCTCTATGGCTAAATAGCTCGACTTTTGTTTGGGAGATAAGTGAGGGTCGCTAACTATGTTGGCCAGTTTATCGAGTAGGGTCATGATGGTATCCACAAAAATGATATGGATATAATTTACGTGGTTCGTTACTGGGCTAAAAGTGAAAAACCGCTAATGGATCATTTCCAATCTGGAAATCCGTGGGGCAATATCTTAGTTTCTGCTAAAGGTGAGATCTGGGTAGGCATAATGCGCTTGGCCTGGGTTATTGGGTGATAAAAAAATGGGCCAAACCTTCTACAGCAGAGGATTTGGCCGCGGCCGAGTTAGAAGAAACCTAATGGGCTGGTCGAGTAGCTGACCAGTAAGTTTTTGGTATTTTGGTAGTGATTGAGCATCATCTTATGGGTCTCACGACCTATGCCCGATTTTTTATAGCCACCGAATGCCGCGTGAGCTGGGTAGGCGTGGTAGCAGTTTATCCATACACGCCCCGCTTGTATGCCACGGCCCATACGTTGGGCACGATTCATATCTCGGGTCCACAGGCCAGCACCTAGGCCGTACTCGGTATCGTTGGCGATCGCTAAGGCTTCGGCCTCATCTTTAAAGGTGGTGACAGAAATTACCGGGCCAAAGATCTCCTCTTGGAACACGCGCATGTCGTTGGTGCCTTTAAAGATAGTAGGTTCGATATAGAAACCTTGGCTTTGATCGCCAGCTAATTTACAGCTTTCGCCACCAATGAGTACCTCTGCACCTTCGTTACGACCTATCTCTAAGTAGCTCATGATCTTGTCATATTGCTCCTGTGAAGCTTGGGCGCCCACTTGGGTATCGGTATCGAGGGGATCGCCTTGCTTAATAGTCTTAGCTCGGGCGATCACTCGTTCGATAAACTTGTCATAGATAGATTCATCGATCAGCACGCGTGACGGGCAAGTACAGACCTCACCTTGATTGAAGAAAGCGAGCAGCATCCCTTCGACGGCTTTATCTAAGTACTCATCTTCATGATCCATTACATCGGCAAAATAGATATTAGGCGACTTGCCACCCAGCTCTACCGTTGAGGGAATCAGTGATTCTGCGGCGCATTTTAAGATGTGGTGACCAATCTGGGTTGAACCAGTAAAGGCGAGTTTTGCGATGCGCTTACTGACCGCTAACGCTTGCCCCGCTTCGGTGCCAAAGCCGTTAACGATATTAAGGATCCCTGCTGGTAACAGATCTTCAATCAACTCAATCATCACCAGAATCGAGACAGGCGTCTGCTCTGCGGGTTTGAGTACCACACAGTTACCCGCGGCTAATGCTGGGGCGATTTTCCATGCCGCCATTAACAGGGGGAAATTCCACGGGATGATCTGCCCAACGACTCCAAGCGGCTCAGGGAAATGGTAACTGATGGTATTGCTATCGAGATCGGCGGCGCTGCCTTCTTGGGCGCGGATACAGCCGGCGAAGTAGCGGAAGTGGTCGACAAACAGCGGTAGATCGGCATTCAGGGTTTCACGTACTGCCTTACCGTTTTCCCAGGTCTCAACGACCGCCAAAAACTCTAAGTTTTGTTCGACGCGATCGGCAATTTTTAACAATAAATTAGCGCGTTCGGCAACCGAAGTCTTGCCCCAATCCTCTTTGGCTGCATGGGCGGCATCAAGGGCAAGGTCGATATCTCGCGCATCGGAGCGAGCGACTTGGCAAAACGCTTGGCCATCGACAGGCGAACTATTAGTGAAATACTCTCCACCGACTGGCGGCACCCATTGACCACCGATAAAGTTGTCATACTGGCTTTTAAAGTTGACGAGTGCGTTTGGGCTACCTGGTTTTGTGTAGATCATATTGGCTTCCTTGTTTGGTCTTGTTGAATGTCGCCATCTCTGTGGCAATAAATCGCTTATGTCTTGCTTTGTGTTTCAAATAAAACAGGTTTTTGAAGTGTGCTAAGTGCCGACTGTTTATGTTCAAGCGTTCAACTTGATCATCTAGCTCACTCAAACTCTAGTACAAGCTCTAACAAAAGGGATAACGCAAGGTGCACGCCAAACTGGCAGGAGTTGTGGTGATGGACAAGTAACAGTATGATGAAAAACTAATTTTTGATGTCCGAATGTGCGTTATCCAGGATGATGTTGCACTGGAACAGCCGTCGCACTGTGACATAAGTGCACACTTAATGTGTGCCAAAATGGAACACTGTTATGACGATCGCTTCACCGACACAAGGTTGGCTATCTGACTCTTGGTCTCGTAGTCAAGGTGCGGGGCTCAGAGAGACGGATCGACCTCAAGAGAAACGCCTCAATCGCGATGCACTTGCCGAGCGCCACTATGCTCATAAGCAGCTTATTGAGTTAATGCAGCAGCATGCCTTACCTCTGTTTAATCAGCTAATGGCTCACAGCCAAAGTCGGCTTATCTTGTCTGACCCAGAAGGCTATGTGCTGCATCATTGGGGTGTAAGCAAATACTCAGATAAGCTTGCCAATATCGCACTGGATATCGGTGTTAATTGGCACGAGCAGTACCGTGGTACTAATGCTATCGGCACCGCATTAACCGCCAAACAAGTGGTGTCAGTGATTGGCGAACAACACTATATTCGCCAACATCGCTTTATGAGTTGTACCGCCAGTCCCATCTTTGCACCAAACGGTGAGATCATAGGGGCGATAGATATCACCAGCGAACAGCAGCGTCATACCCAGCAAACCTTACTCTTGATCTCTAGCTTAGTGCAGCAGGTTGAGACGGCGCTCCTATGTCACTTACCTGGTAGTCATTACCGTATCGATCTGGCGGAGCAGCCATCGCTTATCGCCTCTGGTTGGCAGGGAATCGTGGTCGCTAATGCCGAGGGTAAGATTTTAGGCTGTAATCCGATGGCGAAAAAGTTACTTCATAGCGCTAGAGTCGGTGATGATGTTCGTCAGTACTTGGGGCAGGAGTGGAACAGCGGCGAACCGATCTCTCACCATCAACGCTTGCATCTCAAGACCCAGCAACTCGTGCCCACGCCAAAGACTCATTTAGTGAGTCAGCAGATAGGTGTGCGTTTTCGCGATTCGATTTTAGAGCGGGCTTGGCAGCAAGCGAACAAGGTGGTGAGTCGTAATATTCCGCTACTGATCTTTGGCGAAACGGGTGTAGGCAAGGAGCAGTTTGTTAACAAGCTTCACCGCCAAAGTCAGCGTGCTAATCGGCCTTTAGTGGCCGTTAATTGTGCCGCGCTACCCGCAGAGCTGGTGGAGTCTGAACTTTTTGGCTATCAAGCAGGGGCATTTACTGGCGCGAGTCGCAATGGTTATGAGGGTAAGATCCGCCAAGCCGATGGTGGCTTTCTGTTTCTCGATGAGATTGGTGAGATGCCGCTCGCCACTCAGAGTCGTTTATTGCGGGTATTACAGGAGCGAGAAGTGGTTCCCGTAGGAGGCAATCGTAGCTATAAGGTCGATATTCAAGTGGTCGCAGCCACACATGCCGATCTGCAAGGGCTAGTGCGCGGGGGGCAGTTTAGGGAGGATCTTTATTACAGGCTCAATGGTTTGCAGGTGAGTCTACCGCCCTTAAGGAAACGCGCCGATATTGAGCGGATTATCCATAAACTGCATAAACGTTATCGTATTGCCCCGCAGCGATTATCTCCCGAGTTACTCGCGAGTTTGCTACGCCATAGTTGGCCGGGCAATTTACGCGAGTTAGATAACCTGATGCAGGTTGCCTGCCTGATGGCTGATGGCGAAGAGGTGCTTTGCTGGCATCATCTTCCCGATGCATTGCAGCAACAATTAGGGCAAACCAAACAAGATGAACCACAATCAGAGGCTTGCGAGAGTGAATTAGCCCTCATGGTTAACGCTAATATTGTGGCGACCTTTCATCGGTTTAATGGCAATGTTAGCCAGTGTGCCAAGCATCTGGGGATTAGTCGTAATACTCTGTATCGCAAACTTAAGTTGATTGGGCTTAAACCTTAAGCCGAATGTCACTATGTGTGTGATGCATGGTTGATATGCAAAATGTGCAGTGTATTCATAGCATTTTTTACACTATGCTTTTGTTCTATTTGAAATATAAGGAGGCGCCATGTTTAACGCACTCGTTTTGACCCAGCATGATAAGCAGACCCAAGCAGAAGTTCGTCAATTATCCCTATCGGATTTACCCGAAGGTGATGTACTGGTTGATGTTAGCTATTCATCACTCAACTACAAAGATGGTCTAGCGGTGACGGGGCTTGGCAAAATCATCCGTCAGTTTCCTATGGTGCCAGGGATCGATTTTGCTGGCGTGGTGAGCGAGTCGGCCGACCCTCGTTACAAGGTGGGTGACGAGGTGATTCTCACAGGTTGGGGCGTGGGCGAAAATCATTGGGGCGGTATGGCGCAAAAGGCAAGAGTCAAAGCCGATTGGTTAGTTCCTATGCCAAAAGGTTGTGATGCAGCTAAGGCGATGATGATAGGTACTGCAGGTTTAACCGCCATGTTATGTGTGCAAGCGTTGCAACAAGCTGGCGTGAAGCCTGACGCTGGCGACATATTAGTGACTGGCGCTAGCGGCGGTGTAGGCTCAGTGGCGGTGACCTTACTTGCGCAGCTGGGTTATCGCGTGGTGGCAAGCTCGGGTCGAGTCGAGGTTAACGGCGAGCTACTTAAGCAGCTTGGTGCCAGCGACGTTATTGATAGAAGTGAACTCGAACAAGAGGGGCGTCCACTGGATAAGCAACGCTGGGCGGGGGTTGTCGATACCGTGGGTAACAAGGTGCTTGCCAATGCGTTGTCACAGATTAACTATGGTGGCAGTGCCGCTATTTGTGGTTTAGCGGGTGGCTTTGCGCTGCCAACGACGGTAATGCCATTTATTCTACGTGGCGTTAATCTACTCGGTGTTGACTCTGTATCTTGTCCCTATGAGAAACGAATGAGCGCTTGGGAGCAAGTGATTAGCTTGTTGCCTGACAGTTTTTATGAGCAAGCTTGTCAAACTGTCTCCTTGGAAGCGGTACCAGAATGTGCTGCTAATATCGTAAAAGGCAAGGTTACTGGACGTATTTTGGTTAAGGTTTAATTTAAACCTTTTAGGTCGAGCGCTAATGCTAGAACTGACTGAAGTGAATAAAAGTGGCTGAGATAGCCACTTTTTTTGTGGGTGTTATTAAGTCAGTTGAAGTTGGCAAGGATACCTCGGTGGCGGCCCTGAGTCTTGCCTGCTCTCAAGGTCGTGAATATCGCCCCTTACTCAGTCTGATCTTCATTGTTAATCCAAGCAGTATTTTTAGTACATTAGCTATTTTGTCTATTGTTATTGAGATTTGCTGCTTAGTCAGCTGTCTCCATCCCAAGCAGTGGTCGTATCAAGTTTACTACTAGCTGCCTCAGCCAGCGCTGGCCACTATCGATTTCATAGCGCCCATGCCAAAACAAGTTGTAGTTGAGTGCCGCGATCTTAAACGGCAGTGGTTTGACCCGTAATCTATGCCTTGTCGCCGCCATTTCGGCTAACCCCTCTGGCAAGGTAATAATCAAAGGATGTAGCTCTAGTAAGGCTAACGCACTGTCTAAATTCGGCGTGCGCAGCAGTTCGATTCTAGGGGGGAACTGCTCGATTGCGCTGTCCACAATCGCTTTAACGCCATCACTAATGGCAATGGTGGCATGGGGATAGTGTAGATAATCTTGCAGTGCCACTTCTTGATCTGCCAATGGGTGTTTGCTTGATACTAAACAGCTGACACCTACCCGCCCTAGTGGGGTATGTTGTAATTGCTCCGTTTGGCCAATGGCGCGACAGATCGCCATATCGGCCCCTTGTAAACTGAGTTGCGTCTGTAGATTTTGATGTTGTACAGGAATGATCTCAATACTAATATTAGGCGCTAGCTGGTAGATCTTGGGTAAAATAAAGGGTAATAACCCCTGTATGGCAAAATCGGTTGCGGCAATAGTGAACTTTTGTCGGCAGTGTTCGGCAATAAAAGCCTTAGGGGTTAGCAGCTGTAACAACTCTCCCGTGGGGCCCTGTAATTGCTGATAACAATCGAGGGCATATTGGGTTGGCACCAATTGCTGACCCACCCGAGAAAACAGGGGATCACCAAGCATCTCTCGCAGACGACTTAATATTCTGCTGGTGGCGGATTGGCTTAAATGCAGCCGTTTTGCTGCTTTAGTAACACTGCACTCTTCGACCAAAATCTGCAGTGCAATAAGCAGGCTTAGATCTTGGCGATAGATCTCTTCAAGTTCCATGACGTTCTATTGTTTGGGAAGAAACGTCATTTAATTTAACAGTCTCACAAGCTTTTTGCTCTCACTTTTAAGCTCAATGTGCAGCGAACACGTTTTTGGAATCGGTTCCAAAATACCCACAAAGTAGTAATTTTGAGTAAATTTGAAGCTAGTTATTGTTTTAACAATGTTACGAAGTTGTTTTAAAGATAACTGTTGATTAACTCCCGTTTTGGAACTGGTTCCAGTCCTATTATTTTCTCGTCAATAAAACATAAAAGGGTGATAACAGATGAGCAATATAGATCTGCTAGGACGCCGTAATTTCATTAAAGGTCTAGGTGCCGCTGCGGGTGTAGCAATGGCATCGCCTGCAATGGCGGTTTCTGAGAAAGCTGACGGTGTGAAATGGGACAAAGAAGTCGAAGTACTGATCATTGGTTCAGGCTTTGCCGGTTTAGCGGCTGCGATTGAAGCAACGCGCAAGGGCGCGAAAGATGTGCATATCTTCGAGAAGATGGCTTACTTCGGCGGTAACTCTGCCATTAACGGTGGCTTGTTTGCGGCGCCTGGTACGCCAATGCAGAAAAAAGAGGGTGTACAAGACTCGGTCGATCGTATGGTTGCCGATCAGCTAAAATCTGGTCGTGGTATTGCCGATGAAGCCTTGTTGCGTCATGTGGCATCACACGCTGTCGAGGCATTGCAATTGACCATGGATGCTGGTGCTGAATTCCATCCGTACCTGCAACAGCTCGGTGGTCACTCAGTTGCTCGTACTTATCAAACATCAGTGAGCTGTGGTGCAGGGATTACTCAACCACTTTATAAAGAGTGTAAGCGCATTGGTGTTAACACCCACAACCGTTCTAAGTTTGAAGGCTTCTTGGTGGGCGATAAGGGCGAAGTGGTTGGCGTTAAAATGCGTCAAAACTATCACTTTGGTGAAGACCAACCCGGTAAAGTACTAAATATCCGTGCTAAGCGTGGCGTGATCATGGCCACAGGTGGCTTTGCTCAAAACGTTGATTTACGTATGGCACAAGATCCAACCCTGACCTCTGAAGTGGGCTGTACTAACGCACCTGGCGCGACGGGTGAAGGTATGTACGAAATGTTCCGTTTAGGCGCAATTCCAGTGCATCTTGCACACATTCAGTCTGGCCCTTGGGCATCACCTGATGAAGGTGGTTTTGGTTATGTATCTAACTATTCTATCTATAACTTCCCTCATTCAATGGCGGTTAACCGCCTAACGGGTAAGCGTTTCATGAATGAAATCGCCGACCGTAAGACCCGTGCCGATGCAGAGCTTGCTTGTCGCGATGAAAAGGGTAATGCACTGCCTCCAATTTTGATCACCAGCTATAAGGATTCTAAGAAGCATCCAAATACCAAGAAAGTGATTAAGTACAACGTGGGCTGGAAGTTCGACACCATTGAAGAGTTAGCTAAGCACTTCGACGTGCCTTTGAAACCGCTTAAAGCGCAAATTGAAGAGTACAACAGCTACGTTAAGTCTGGCGAAGATAAGCAGTTCGGTAAGAACATGACTAAGGCCAAAGATAAGTTTATTGAGGCGCCATTTACTGTCGTTCGCCTATGGCCAAAAGTGCACTATTGCCAAGGTGGTGTGCAGGTGAATACCAAGGCCGAGGTGAAAGATAGCTTCACTGGTAAGCCGATTCCTGGTCTGTACGCGGCCGGTGAAGTGTGTGGTGGTATTCACGGCGTGAGCCGTTTGGGTAGCTGCTCAATTCCTGAGTGTATGGTAATGGGTATGACGGCTGCACGCAGCGTCATGAAAGCCTAAGTCGACCGGTAATTAAGAGGAATCAATAATGAAAAAGTTAAATATTGTACTCGCGCTGGTCTTAGGTGGCTTAGTGAGTCTGTCTGCTCAAGCGGTCGATCAACGCCCTTGGCACAAAGAGGTGATCGGCAAAGATTGCAAGACATGCCATGACAATGGCATCAAGCAGTTTCCGTCTGACCAAGCCTGTTTGCAGTGTCATGATGTGGACGACTTAGTCAAGCAAACTGCGCGTAGTGAAGAAGATAAGTGGCAGAACCCACATAATAACCTTCACTATGGAAAAGACTTACCTTGCCAAGAGTGTCATGGTGAGCATAAAGCTAAAAAGCCATTATGCAGCAACTGCCATACATTTAAGTTTGATAAGCACAAAGAGTAATCTCCATATTTAGGCCCATTGAAAAATGGGCCTATCTCCTAATCATAACTCCTCCCCGTATGGGGGTAACAAGTTCTGGTGCTCCCCAGACTTGTGAAATAAAACGTTTAGCGACATTGGCCGTATCATTATCCCTGCAAAGACAATTTACTGTTAACCGTTTCGCTTTATATGCTCCTTAGTCGTCATGATTAAGGGGCTTTTTTTATATCACTAATTTACCTAAAACTTCTTTATAAACAGTGTTTTGACAGTTATGTGAACTGAGTTGTCTTTTCTGCTGTCAGATTGTTGCAAATATGTGCAGATTACATTTTTGGAATGGATTCCAAGCATATTATTCCCCTCCACAAAGTGGTGAAAAACAATATGTAAATAAGGGAGAGATGAATGAACAAGACCATTATTGCGTTGTCATTATTGGCGGCAAATGGGGCGATGGCTGCCGAGCTACCTGACTTCTTAGATCAGAGCGAAATTGATAATGCACAATTTAAATGTCTGGGTGAGCCTGTAACCTATTCAAAGGCTGATCAGAAGTATGTGGATATGCTTTGGGACGAGACGCTAACCTATCTAAAAGCCTATGCCGTAGCCTTAACTAATGGCGAAAACAGTCACTGCCTAAACTCAGATGAGGCTATTATCGACTCGACCCAGGGCGGTCAGAAGATGTGCATCATGGATCGCAGAGACATGAAACTGATGGTGAAAAATATCTATCAGGTGATCAATAACGCCGATAAAGCAAAACAGTGCTTCGGTGCTCGTGAAGACGTTAACTGGATCTATAACCCAGGTGGAGAGCTCACCAAGAATTCTCCGGTAGCGCAGCATTTTAAGCGCACAACTTTTGATAAGTTTTTTAAGACTAAGGTCACCAACAAAGACGTACAAAAACTGGGTAAAACTTTTACCAAAAACTTCGCCAAGATGGTGACTGGCGATGAAGTCAAAATGCCTTCGGCCTTCCCTTACGATATCAGCGCCAACGCCCTGCCAAACCTGTGGGCGGCAGCGGGCTGGTTCCCTATGTATGCCGAAGAAAGTAAGCGTAACGACAAGAACTTTAACAATATTCGCGGTGGTTATGCCTATGCCGAAATTTTCGGTCACTGGGGGCTGCTGCGTATCGACGAGATCAATGGTGAAAAAGTGGGGGCAGAAGTGGGCATGACGGTGCAGTCCGTCGACACCCTTTACCCTTATCATAATCACGCGATCTCAGAGATCTATTACAACATGCGCGTGCCAGCTTGTAGCAATGAGTTTAAGAGCTTTGCCGTACGTGCCGATTCTCCTCTTCTGACCACGGTCAAAGAAGACGACAAGATGCGTAGAGTCCAGTTTGATGCCGCCCAGCATAACGGCCATACCCAATGGCTTGCAGGCAGTTATAAGCAAGATCCTCTGATGTACTTCCATCAAAACACCATTCATGCCTTCGAGGTCGATGGTAGCTGTGAAGCCAAGCCTGAAGAACGCGCCATCGTCTCCGTTTGGGCCAGAAGTAATGCTCACGATAAGCGCAATGACTATGGCACAACCTTGTTGTGTGAGTCGGCAAAAAATCCAGGGACCCCAGCGAATAAAGATGAAGTGATTCAGTGCGATCTGACTCATCTGAAGTGGTAACTACAACGAAGTAAGGCCAAGTATAAGGCCAACATAAGGTTGTGCCGTGCACCTAATATCGCACGGCAATGATAAATAATAGGGTGAAATGATGAAAAAATTAAATTTGTCTCTTGTTGCTGCGTTGATACCCGCTGCATTGATGGCGAGTGCCGTACAGGCAGCAGAGCAGCAGGACGGTATCGATGTGTCGGGTACTGTAAGGGTGAACTACGCCTATAAAGACTACAGTGAAAGCTCAAAAGACAAGGGCGGTGACTTTGCGTTTGATATGGCGGCAATCAAATTTAACGGCAAACTCGGTGAGTGGGGATTGGCGAGTGAATACCGTTTCTTCGATGGTTGGCAAGCGCTGCGTTATGGCTATGGTTTCTACGACCTAAACCCAGAGTGGCAGATCCAGTTTGGTGTCAATCAGGTGCCCTTCGGCAATCCTGGTTTCATCTCTAACAGCTTCTGGTTTGGCGTACCTTATTACTTAGGCTTCGAAGATGACTACGATTTGGGTGTGAAAGGGGTATATTCGAGCGGCGCCTGGGGAACTGAGATGGCTTTCTATAAGAATGCCGAATATGGGGCGGGTCGCGCCGATCGCTATTCAACCGATCTGTATAGCGGCGTCGTCAACGGTACCGAGTATAACAACGAAGAGACAAACCAGTTAAACCTTCGCCAAACCTATGAGATGAGCTATGAAGGTGGTAAGACATTGTTTGGCGCCTCTGTCGAATATGGGCAGATCTATAACAACAAAACAGGCAGCAATGGCGACCGCTATGCCGTAGCGCTGCACATGGACAGCAGCTACGAAGGTTGGAACCTGCAGCTGCAGGCGATGCAATATGAATATGACGCCGCCGATGCAGTAGATAGCAACAAGATCGCCGTGACGGCCTACAACTGGCAATATGAGATTGCGGCTAAGGCGCAGGCATACAGTGTCAATATCGCCAAGACTTTAGCCACCGACTGGGGTAGCCTGAAGTTCTATAATGACTTCGGCATGGTAACCCCTGATGTTGCCGACGACAGTTATGATACCAGTTATCAAAACGTCACAGGTTGTGCCATTTCAGCAGGCCCAACTTATACCATGATCGATTTCATTGTGGGTAAAAACATGTATGCCTCGACCCGTGATAATGGCCATGTCGGTTTACCTGAAATCGGTGATAGCTGGGATAAGCGAGTCAATATTAACTTCGGCTATTACTTCTAAGTCGATGAAACGCACTTCGTCTCTGTAATAAAAATGCCAACCTTAGGGTTGGCATTTTTTTATTATCGAGTGATTAAGGCTTTGACTATAATGGATCAAAAATGGATCAAATGTTAATGGGCTGTAATAGCGCAAATGTTAACGGGCTGTTGGCGTCACAGTTTGGAATCTATTCCAACGGTAAAGTAGGCGTCAACGATTTTGCTTTAATGACGAAAATAGGTCTGCAATGAAAACCATCGGCTTCAAGAAAACCATCACCCTGTCGGTGATTCTCTTAGTGTCTCTGTGTTTGGCACTGTCTAACTTATTCTCTTATCTCACCTTAAAGACTAATACCGTCGAACAGGTGAACAGTAAGCTGCAAACCATGGCGCGCTTCGAGGCTGAAGGGATACAGGATTGGTTTATGAGTAAGGCCAACAGTATCGATGCGCTAGCGGCACAATACAGGGGCGGTCAACTCAATGGGGAGTATGTGATGCTGGCTAGGCTGGTCAAAGCGAATAGCCTTTTATACTCGGTCTTTTGGGGGTTTGAAGATGGTAGCTCCTATGCCAGTGTGGTCGATGATGCGATTTGGCACAATGGCATCGCCGATCCCAGTCAGTATGATCCTCGCCCTCGGGGCTGGTATCAGTTGGCCAAAAACAATGACAAGGCAGTATTGACCGACATTTATGTCGATATGGTTACTGGGAACCCGGTGATCTCCATCGTTACCGATGTGGGAGATGGTGTGTTGTCGGGTGACATTGGTCTGGAGATCTTAGAGGAAACCGTGAATAACATCGATTTTCCCGGTGCATCGGCCGCGATTATCGATGAAGCGGGCAAGGTGCTGGCCTCCAATATGGCAGAATTACAGTCGGGTAAACTGATGAGCCAGCAAGGTTGGGGGCAGCTGGAGCAAGAGATGGTGACGCGTGACGCATTCGCGTCGGCGTATCAGGGAGCAGGCAAAGACTTACTATTCTACAGTCATGTTATTCCTCTCTTACAGGGGAAGAAAAAGTGGTTTCTTGTGCTTAATATCGATCAAGATACCGCTTATGCCAAGGTCGATGAGGCGCTCGAGGCAGCCTTGATCAATTCCGGCATCATGTTATTGGTCAGTAGCATATTGGTGCTGCTTATTCTTAATTGGCTGTATCGTCCGATCATACAACTTAAGCAGGTGGTCACAGGGTTGTCACAGGGGCAAGCCGATCTCACCATGAGGTTACCAGTCAATAGCCGTGACGATCTGGGTGATATCGCCACCGGCATTAACCGTTTTATTGCGAATCTCGAGGGGATAGTGAAGGAGCTGTATGTCGACTCGCAGGATATTGGGCGGAGTATCGTCGCGCTGCAGGGACAGATGGACGGCAATAGCCAAGTGCTGAGCAAGCACGTACAAGAGACAGAACAGATAGTGGCCGCCGTCGAGGAGATGAGCGCTACGGCAAATGATGTGGCTGGTAATACCTCGCAGGGTTCGCAGGTGGCGACCTTGGCAAGTTCGCAGATCAATGACACCAAACAGATAGTGGCTAATACTCGTGAGACGGTCACACGATTGATAGAAGATGTCGAGGCGACCGAGAGTAGCATCAGCAATATTGCGCATGACGCAACAACGATCACCAAGGTGTTGCAGGTGATTGGCGACATCGCCGATCAGACTAACCTATTGGCGTTGAATGCTGCCATCGAGGCTGCAAGGGCTGGTGAACAGGGGCGCGGTTTTGCTGTGGTTGCCGATGAGGTAAGGGCACTGGCGGCCAGAACTCAATCGAGCACCGCCGAGATAGAATCGACATTGAGTCAGCTGCTCAAGGGGATCGATGCGACGGTCGCGACTATGGGGCAAACCAAGGAGACTTGCGAGCAAACCAATCATTGGACTAACAATGTGACGACCAATCTTGATGAGGTCATCCAGTCGGTGGAGACGGTGAGCGATCTTAATACTCAAATTGCCACCGCGGCTGAAGAGCAAAGCATGGTATCGGCCGAGGTGAGTCGTAATATGGCCGAGATACGCGATATCGTGGTGGTGTTAGAAGATAGCGGTTCGGCGAGTCGTGATGAGACGCATAAGTTGTCGGCCTTGAATCAGAAACTGCTGGCCGTAGTGGATAAGTTTACCTTAGGTTAACGAGCGTAAAGCCGCTGTGCCGACTGGCACAGCCTTGATTGTGCGCTGGGATTTAGCCGGGATAATTCTCGGCTAAGTTTTTGACGTTGGCTTTGATCAGCGTGATCAATTGCTTGGTCGCATCGGTTTGGGTGTCGGGATTAAGGTATAAGGCCTCATTAAATACTGGTAACACAGGCAGGTTATGCTCGATGGGATCGAGTATCTGCATCTTATCGTTAACACGAAACTCGGCAATAGGGGCGATAGTCAGGTCATTTTCGACCGCCATACACAGTGCCTGGGGCGATGGGGTTGAGAGCAATACATTGATCGGCCTCATGGTCAGCTGGTGGTTGGCAAAGACTTGCGCCCGTATCGGACAGTTCTCTGGGTAGAGGGCCATGGGGATAGTGTCGCGTTTGTGGGCGTTGCCGCCTTTTGCCGCAGCCCAATGAAACTTGCGTTCAAATAGCAATTCGCCATTGGCTGGTGGCTGCCAGTGCGTGGCCACAATCAGATCGAACTCTCCCTGATGCAAGCGTTTGTATAAGTTGCCGCTAACATCTGTGTCGATCACCAGCTCGATACAGGTAAATTCACGAATAAACTCCAGTAAGCAACTGCCAAGGTAGCATTTGATATAGTCTGTGGGAACCCCAAGGCGGATGGTTTCGCGGTTTTGACAATCTTTGAGATCATCCAGCGCCTGTGAGTTGAGCTGCATCATCTTATAGGCATAATTCAACAGAGTTTCACCGGACTCGGTCAGTGTGACCCCCTTGTTGTCTCTCAGTAGCAAAGGTTGGCCGACGCTCTCTTCAAGCTTCTTAATTTGCAGGCTGAGGGTCGATTGTGTACGGCAAATTTTATCAGCCGCCTTCGACAGGTTCCCCGCCTCAGCTACCGCGATAAAACTTTCCAGTAATTCGATTTTTAACATGTGCTATTGAGTTTGTTCATAGTGGTATCAGTATTACTCAATAACGACTAGCAAGAAACCCTGCTATAGTTTGATTGTGAAGTTGCAATCGTTTTGTTTAAGAAAGTGTGATGGAGTCGGTATGAGTAGCTGGGAACAGAGAGAGGCGTATCTGGTAGAAGTGGCGCAGCGTTGTCTTAGGGGGCATCAAAGCTTTGATTTGTGTCGTTCTCATCTTGTTGCGGCGAGTCAGATCTCGAAGGGAACCATCTACAACCATTTCACCACGGAGGCAGATTTAGTGGTGGCGGTTGCCTGTTCTCAATATCAAGATTGGTTGACGGCGGCTAAGAGCGAGCAGCAGCAATATACCGATCCGTTTGAATGCTATCTATTCCATCACTGCCAACGCTTGCATGATGTGCTAGCCCAGAAACGCTTTGTGATAGAGCGCATGATGCCCAATCAAGAGTTATTGCAGCAGGCCTCAGAGGTGTATCGCGATAGATTTAATGAGCTACTCGCGCAATATTGTCAGTGGAATCAGGGCATGATCTCAGCTGTTGGCGATCGCCCTGGATTTGATCGCGATGAGCTGCTCAGGAACTATATTCGTGGCACTATGATCAACAGCGATGACGGCATTAAGCAGTGCGATGATGTACAAATTTACTATCAATTTAGCTATGCGTTAAGTCAGTTAATGGGGCATTCGGATAAACGAATCCCCACTAAGCAAAAGTTTGCTAACTGGCTGTCACTATTACATACACAAACTGCTATTTCGGCAGCTTGATGGTGACTAACAGACCATGAGGAGTGGTATTGGTCGCGGTTATCTGTCCCTGATGGGTGTCGACAGCAGCTTTCGCTATGGCCAATCCTAACCCCCAGCCGCCTGACTCTCTTTCCCTCGCTGACTGTGGTCGATAGAAGGGATCAAATATGGCTTTGAGATCGGCTTCGAGCGCTATACCTGGGCCATCATCAACTATCTCAATAACCACGTGCTCGTTATAGGCTACCGCTTTAATGCTGACTTGCTTGTTAGCATAGTGAATCGCATTTCGGAGTAAATTCTCTATTGCCCTCGACAATGGACGCGGCGCGATCGGCAACATCAGCTGCTCATCAATATCGATCACTAGCTGTTTATTTTGTTGCTCGGCTTCAAACTCTGCATCATCCAGTACTTGGCCTAGGGTTTCACTGAGCGACAAGCTATGTTTGTTTTCGTGCAGGTTTAACTTGGCTCGAGATAATTCCAATAGTTCCGCTATCATTGCCTCAAGCTGATGTGCCTCATAGCCAATTCGTTCTAGCTCGGTTGACTCTTGCCCTTTTTTACGCGCGAGCGCTAACGCCAGCTGTAGGCGAGTTAATGGTGTTCTCAGTTCATGGGATATATCGCTAATAAGCCGTTGTTGGCAATTGACCATAGATTCGATAGAGTCTGCCATTGCATTGAATGCGACCGCGAGCTGGCCTATTTCATCGTTACGCGCCGTGGTGTTTTTGTCGGCACGATGACTCAGTTCACCCTTGGCTACAGCCTCTGCGCTGTGCTTAAGCGATCTTAGTGGTTTACCTAAGTGCCATGCCAAAATACCGCATAGTAGTCCAGATAACACAATAGCAAGAACCAAGGTCATGATGATGTTGTCGATGAAAAAGAAAAACCAGGGTCTAGGGTGCATTTCGGCTAGGCGACCATATAGGCTGTACTTCTTACCATTGACCGTAAATTCATGGGGGCCGAACAGGATCTCATCTTTAAATTGATGACTTATCGGTTGGCCAGCCTCCTCCGCTAACAGCATAAAGCGGCGCATTGCTCTCGACGCTCTGTCGGTATTGACTACTTGTCCTTGCTCATCAACGAGATAGAAACGTACAGGTTTATGGTCCATCTCTCGGAACCTATGCCATCTTTGTGAACGACGAGAATCGAGCAGTGTGGGTTCTTGTTCGATGCGTTTAGCGATGCGTTCGAGTAAGGCCTCTAGATGAGGGGGAATCTTGGTCTGGTCGTGTTGTTGCTGGATCAGCGGCAGTAGGCCGACGATGGCGATAATTAGGCTGCTACAAAGCCAAAAGCTGAGTAGCAGTTTGATGAAGATGCGATTGGGCAGACTACTGAATTTCATTAGGTTAACCAGATATAACCTTTACCACGTAGGGTCTTAACCCGGGGACGACCGTCGGTTCGTTCGGGTAGTTTTTTGCGTAAATTAGACAGGTGCATATCTAAGCTTCGGTCAAACGGCATCAGTTTTTTACCTAGCACTTTCTCACTTAAGCAATCTTTGCTGAGTACTTCACCGCTGTGTTGGATCATGTAATAGAGCAGGCTAAACTCGGTGCCAGTTAAGATTAATAGCTGCTCCTGACAGATCACTTCTTGACGACTTGGGTCAAGCTTGATGTCGGAGAATTTGATGATAGTGGGCTGTATCTCATCAATTTGTTGCCCAGTGCGGCGAATAATCGCTTTCATACGTGCAACCAGTTCTCGATCATTGAACGGTTTAGGCAGATAATCATCTGCGCCAATTTCGAGACCGACCACTCTGTCTATTTCGTCACCGCGAGCAGTTAACATCAATACTGGCGTTTGTTTCTTACTGCGAAGGGCCTTTAGTACCTCGAAGCCATTCAATTTTGGTAGCATGACATCTAATAGAATCAGATCAAACTCTTGCTCTAAAGCGAGCGCAAGGCCAGATTGGCCATCATGAGCTAAGGTCAAACTGAACCCTTCCAGTTCGAGCAGTTGTGCGAGCAGTTCGGCTAGCCCTAAGTCATCATCGATCAACAGTATTTGATTCATGGTACATCTCTCAACATCTATAACAGCTTGAGTATACCTGTTTCGATGTCAATTGCAGTCTACGAATGTAAGTCTGTGTAAAGTCGTCATTTTGCCCTGATTAAAGAGCGCTTTACATTAACTTTACAGAGGTTTACCTAGCAAACACTCTCCATTACGTTGCGCGGCGTACACTTAAGTCATACCCAGACTCATTCAGAGTTATTTACTGCAATCACTCGCAACCAGCGTAAGAGGCAAATTATGAATAAGTTCACTTTAAAATCAGGACTACTGGCTTTTGTTACAACTGCAGCACTAATGACGCCAATGGCTTATGCCGCTAATGGTTATTATGGAAATGGAGATGGCAGTGGTGATTGTTTCGCATCTCGACAAGATATGCGTGGCGACTATCGAGGTTACCATGACAACATGGGTAAGATGTTTCGTGGACTCAATTTAACCGATCAGCAGCGCGCCGATATCAGGGGGTTAATGCAACAACACAGAGATGCGATGCAAGAGAGACGTCCGTCGAGTGATGTGCGTCAGGCTCATCAAGAGCAGATGTTAACCTTTGTGACCGCTGATTCGTTTAATGAAGCCGATGCGATAGCCTTTATGGAAGCGAGACAAGCACGACGTCAGCAGAGCGGCATCGAAATGTTGAAAGTACAAAGGGAGATTTATCAGTTACTCACACCTGAGCAGCAAACTCAGTTTAAAGAGAACTTTGCTAAGCGTGGCATGCGTAAAGGAGATCGCCCATAAGGTTTAACTGAGTTACACTTGGGTCATATTTCTTCCCCTACATTAATCAGTAGTAATGTGACCCTATGAAAGACACTTCCCAATACGATTTTTGGGTGAAATTGGCTAGTCGTGCATCTGTTGCGACAGCGCTCACCCTGATAGTCATCAAACTGGCGGCTTGGATGTATTCAGGTTCCGCCAGTATGCTGGCTTCACTCACCGATTCATTCGCCGATGCGCTCGCATCCATAGTCAATTTTATTGCAATACGTTACGCCATTGTGCCAGCAGATCAGGACCATCGCTACGGTCACGGTAAAGCTGAGCCACTCGCCTCCTTGGCGCAGTCGGCATTTATCATGGGGTCGGCGTTTTTGTTACTGTTTCATGGTGGCGATAGATTGCTTAATCCAGCTCCAGTAAATCATGCGTCATTGGGTATGGTGGTATCGGTGATCGCAATTGTTCTGACCTTTGCTTTGGTGATGCTACAAAAACGAGCGTTAGCCGCTACATCGAGTACCGTTGTGGAAGCGGATTCTCTGCATTACAAGTCTGATTTACTACTCAATGCCGCCGTGCTGTTAGCATTGTTCTTAGCTCAATATGGTTGGGTGTGGGCCGATGGTTTGTTTGCAATATTAATTGCGCTATTTATTGGTCAGCAAGCGCTAGAGCTTGGCTACCGTTCGGCGCAGTCCTTGTTGGATCGCGAGTTAGATGCCGATACTAAGCTGAAAATAGTTCAGGCGCTGGAAAAGGATCCTCGCATCAATGGTTTTCATGATCTGCGTACGCGTGAGTCGGGTAAAACTACCTTCGTTCAGTGCCATTTAGAGCTAGATGGAAAATTAAGCCTAGAAGAAGCTCACACGATCGCCGATGCGGCTGAGGCGAGAGTCAGATCTCTGTTCGACGATGTTGAAGTGCTCATTCATCAAGACCCTGTGTGATCTGTATCTGCGGTGAAAGTTAGCCCTGCAGCCATAAATCCAGCTGCAGGCGACCTCTCTTCAACCTATCTCATGTAAGTTAATTCTACATAACCCCTAATTCGGGGGAATTATTTCGCTGCCAATTTAGTCATTCTTTTCCTAGAATTAATTCTTCTAATGAGGAATTAATATGGCTGAAGCGAAAAAGCGTGTCGGTCGTCCCAGCGGGGACACTCAAAATCGAGCTAAGCTGGTTTTAGCGGCACGAAACTTGTTCATTGAGCGTGACTATGCACAGGTCACGATTCGCGAAATTGCGATCTGTGCGGGCACAGACCCAGGCTTGATCCGATACTACTTCGGTTCGAAAGAGAGTCTGTTTTCTACCATGATCCGTGAAACGGCCATGCCAGTCGTCAAGCAGCTGCATCAGTCTAAATTGAACATAAAAGCTGAAAGCCCTGCGAGCTTGATGCAAACCTATTACACCGTAATGGCGAAACACCCACATTTTCCTCGACTGATGTTTCGTATCGCAGGTTTAGATCAAAGCTTGCCGGAAAATGAGGAGGTAACCAAAGCGTTTTACGAGGTGGTTAACTTTGACAATATTGCCATGTTTAAACGGTTGAAGGACAAGGGGATGTTAAAAGAGGATATCGATGACCGCTGTGCACAACTGAGCTTCTTCGCCATGATGCTGTTTCCCTTTTTAGTCCCCGATAATCTACTAAAATGTGTCGGAATTGAGCTCACACCTGATTTTCTACAAACCTTAGCCAAACAAAATGCCAATTTACTCCGCAGAGGATTATTGCGTGAACAGGACCACACTGATGAACAATAAAAAACGCCTGATATTTGTTGGGATCGGCATAGGTATTCTGGTGTTGGTTTTTGCGGCACTGTTAAAGCCTTCCCCTTCATTAGTGCAAGGGTACGACAAGGCGCGTTTTGTTGAAGTCTTATCGCTTCAGCAGATCGAGTTAGCGCCTCGGATCGAAGGGTTTGGTCGCGTGGAACCCAAACATGTCTGGCAAGCCATGGCGGAGGTCGGCGGTAAAGTTATCTATCGCCATCCACAGTTAGAAACCGGGCGCATGTTGCCAAAAGACACTCTGGTGTTAGCGATCGACCCGCTGGAGTACGAACTTAAGTTGGCGCAGGCTCAGGCTAACCTAAATGCAACTCAGGCTCAGTTGACGCGGCTTGAGCAGCAAGAGCGTAACCTTAATGCCAGCCTCAAAATTGAACGACAGAAGTTGGTGTTAGCAGAGCAAGAGTATCAACGTAAGGTCACGCTGAAAAAGCGTGATCTGGTTTCGAGCTCAGAAGTCGAAAATCAAAAGCAATCGCTGTTGGTGCAGACCAAGTTAGTAGAAGATTTACAGAGTTCATTAAAGCTGCTGCCAGATGACCGCCGAGTGAGTCAAGCGCAAGAGAAAGTCGATATCGCCTTGTTGGCCGATGCGCAGCGGCGACTGGAGCAGACCAAAGTGGTACTGCCGTTCGATGCCAGAGTATCAGATGTTAACATCGAACAAGATCAGGTGGTTACCACTGGTTCTGTGATGATGGTGGCGCATCAACTTGGTACCGCAGAGATTAAGGCCGAACTCTCTATTCAAGATATGCGTACCTTGGTGGGCAGTATATTATCCAAATCAGCCACTATGAGTATGCCCTCCATCGAACGTTTCGACCTGCAAGCGGAAGTCGAATTTGAAGTGGGCAATAACCGCTTCACTTGGCCAGCAAAGGTGACTCGCGTTGCGGAGACGGTAAATCCAAATCTCGCCACCATAGGAGTTTATCTTGAAGTCGAGCAAGATTTTCACCAGTTAGATCTGTTAACTCGCCCACCATTAACCAAAGGGATGTTTGTGCGAGCAGATATCATTGGCGGGGCAAAACCTCACTTTGTGGTCCCAGAAAAGGCGCTTCATGGTGGGGCTATCTATCTGATGGACAAGGATGGCCGACTGCAGATAAAACCCGTTGAAGTACTGTTTCGTGATGGCTTGCAAGTGGCCATTGATGGGGATGTTACCGCCGGGGATATGGTAGTGCTTAACGATCTCATTCCAGCGATTCCTGGCATGTCGCTGAAGGTTGTCGAGCCGACGGCACCACAAACCAGCCCTAAGGAGGCCAGTCTGTGATTGCCTATATCACCAAGCACCCTACATTAGCCAATTTGATCATGCTGACCTTTTTGATGCTGGGTTTGATCAATATGGGGTCGATAAAGCGTGAGACCTTTCCTGAGTTTGCGCCGCCCTATGTGGTCGCTACCGTGGTATATCCCGGTGCTTCGCCTGTCGAGGTGGAGGAGAGTATTTGTCTGCGTATGGAAGATGCGGTAGACGGCTTAGCCAATATTGAAGAGGTGAAGTGTGATGCCCAGGAAGGTGTGGCATCGATGCGGCTCAAGCTCGAACCCAAGGCTGATTTAGGGCGGATGCTGGTGGATGTACAGACCCAAATTAATGCGATTCAGAACTTTCCTGCCCAAATCGAACCCCCTGTGGTCAAAGAGCTTGATTGGGCGGAGCCGGTCGTCGATATCGCGATTGTCGCCAACACCAGCTGGCCGCATTTAAAAAGTTATGCCGAAGATATAAAGCGGCGACTAAAGATTGATGCGGGCGTCAATTTGGTATCGATAGCGGGCTTTTCCGATCACCAGCTTCGTATCGAATTAGATAGCATTGCGATGCGTCGTCTAGGGCTGACTGCGGCTGATGTGGCCGATAAAGTGGGTCGGCAGAATGTCAAAATGCCAGCGGGTAATATTGAGCTGCAAGACAAAAATATTTTGCTGCGTTTCGATGAGCGTAAGGTCACACCTCAGGCGCTAGGCCGCACCATTGTGGCCTCCAATAGTGATGGTAGTGTGGTACGCCTTGACGATATTGCCACCATCACAGACAGGTTTGAGTTGGATGAAGAGCATATCCTGTTTAATGGTAAGAATGCCGCGTTAATCAAGGTACAAAAGAACAAGGCCGATGATGCCTTGCGGATTAAAGAGCGAGTAACTGCGTTTATTGCGCTTGAGCAGACTCGGGCACCAGAGGGTGTAACCTTAACCATGACCAATGACCTGTCTTCGGTATTGCAAGATAGGCTAGATATGATGCTAACAAATGGGTGGCAGGGGATCATCTTAGTCTTCTTTAGCATGTGGCTGTTTTTCTCGTTGCGTTACTCATTTTGGGTATCGGCAGGGCTTCCCGTCGCCTTTCTTGGCGGCCTCTATTTGATGAGTCTATTTGGGGTGTCCATTAACCTCATGAGCTTGGTCGGTCTGTTAATGGCAATCGGCATTATGATGGATGACGCGATTGTGATTGCAGAATCGATTGCATCGCACATTGACCGAGGATTGGCCCCGAGTGATGCTGTGGTTAAAGGGGTTAGCAAGGTGGCACCAGGTGTTGTCTCCTCCTTCTTGACGACTGTGTTGATCTTTAGCGCGCTGCTTGGGCTCGACGGTCAGATGGGGGCGGTGCTGTCGGCGATTCCAACAGTGCTTATCATGGTGTTGACCGTGAGTTTGATTGAAGCCTTCTTGATTTTACCCAACCACTTAAACCATTCGCTGACCCATGCGGGTAAAGAGCGTGAGCCATTTAAGTTTAAACGTAAGTTTTTAGCCAAGTTTGAGTACTTTAGAAATGATCAGCTGGTGAACCTAGTGACCTTCATGGTGCGTTGGCGTTATGTCAGTGTCGGTGCAATCTTAGGCTTCTTGCTGATCTCAATCTCCTTGGTGGTGGGCGGTGCGATTAAGTTTGTGCCCTTTCCTGATCTCGATGGCGATATCGCCGAGGCACGGATCATCTTGCCGCCAGGCACCTCTTTGAGTCAGACCAAAGGTGTAGTTAAGCACCTGATAGCCAGTGCCAAGCGAACGGGGGAGCGCTACAGCGAGGAGGTGGAAGGAGGGATTGAGCTGATTCAAGATATCACAGCACAATATAACTTTAACGCCGATGCAGGTGAGAAGGGGCCACACGTGGCCACAGTGCGCTTAGATCTACTATCGGCAGAGATGCGCAACACCCTTATCGATGCCTTTATTGCCGATTGGCGTACCAATAGCGGCGATCTGGCACTACCGCTTTCCATCGTCTATAAGCAGCCGACCATGGGGCCTGCGGGACGTGATATTGAGGTGCGCTTGCAGGGAGATGATCTCGATATGCTCAAACACGCGTCGGTGTCACTGCAATCGTATTTAGCTCAGTTTGATGGGATCAGTGGCATCCTCGATGACATGCGTCCGGGTAAAGAGGAGATAAAAGTCAGTTTACGTCCGGGTGCAGAAACCTTCGGTATCGATGGTCAACTGGTGGCGGCGCAGCTGCGCAGTGCTTTCTATGGTCAAACCGCCGATGAGATCCAGGTAGGGCCCGAAAATATAGAGATTGATGTACGTCTCAATACCGAGCAGGCGGGCGACCTACAGGCGTTGGCGAATTTTCCCATCATACTGGCTGATGGTAGCCAACTGCCACTGTCGGCGATTGCGAAACTAGAAGATCAACGCTCTTATGTGCGCATTCAGCGTATCAATAGTTTGCGCACAGTGACTGTAATGGCCGATGTTGATAACCATAGTGCCAATGCAAATGAAACCTTAGCTAAGGTTAAGTCTGAATGGTTGTCACAAGTGACGGCCCAATATCCTAGCTTAAGGGTCGATTTTGAAGGTTCCGCTAAGGAGACAGCCAAGACGGGGAGCTCAATGGCCAAGGGCTTTATGATAGGTCTGTTTGGTCTGTTCGCGATATTGAGTTTCCAATTTCGCAGTTATTTAGAGCCCATAGTGGTGATGCTCGCGATACCGCTCGCGCTAATTGGTGTGTTATGGGGTCACTTTCTGTTGGGCTATAACCTGTCGATGCCATCGATAATGGGTTTTATCTCACTGGCGGGGATCGTAGTGAATGATTCGATACTCCTAGTGCAATATATTCGCCATCATGTGGATGAGGGCGATAGCGTTCACCAAGCGGTGATCAGCGCTAGCCGAGAGCGTTTTCGTGCGGTCTTCTTAACCTCGTTGACCACGGCCGCAGGACTATTACCACTACTGCTGGAAACCAGCTTACAGGCACAGGTGGTGCAGCCTTTAGTTGTCTCGATTGTGTTTGGTATTTTTGCCTCGACCCTGTTGGTGTTGTTTATCATCCCGTGCGCCTATGCCATCTTGGCCGATTTTGGCAAGATACATAAACATCAAGATATTTAAGTAGTAATAATAAAACGCCCTCAAATGATGAGGGCGTTTTGCCGGTAAGGATTAAAGTTGCGCCGCATGATTCAAGTAACTTAACCTTGCCATCTGTCCCTGATCTTTTAGCTCCAATGCCTGCAAAAAGAAGGGCGCTTTCAGACCCGAAGCTATGATAGTGTCAGCGTCAAAAGCGAGGCTGACTTGACCATCTTGCTCTAGCCATAATGCCGACTGGCTGCGCAGTATATTGCGCGCCTCACCGTTCGCGTCGGTACCCACCAATACCGCCGATAGCTCATAGCGTCCAGGGTTAGCGATTTGTAGATCCAATACCGCTTTAACGGGTAACTGCTGTTGCCAATGGATCTGCGCCGATTGCCCCCACGTTGCTGAAGGCACATATTGCTTGAATGCCGTTTTGACGGTGCGGATGACGGGCTTGTTGTCGATGCGGGTTTCGATATCTAGCTGTATTTCGCTCAGGCCTCGATTGCTACTGGGGAGGGTTAATGCCTCAGGCAGTTTCGCCTGCCATTGCTGGTCTATATTGACTAAATCCAGTGGATAATATTGGCCATCACTATGCTTCAGAGTCGCAGTGGGTTGCAGTGCGATATCGCTATCGCTATCGCTATCGCTAATCGCTAAGGAGAACTTAAGCGTGTCATTATTACTCGCCAGCGCCGCTGGGGCATCCAGTTCAAGCTGGTAAGGGCTCCCCTTCTCTTTGACATTGATAAGATAGCTATCTTGCGCGGCCAATGGTTGCACGACCTGCAGCTGATATTGGCCTGGGCTGGCTTGTTTTGACAGAGTCAGTGCGCTGGAGTCATCGATAATGCCGGCGGTTGCCATGGCTTGCGGATCGCTCATCGAGTGGATGATAGAGGCCGATTTATCGATACCATTTTTATTGATCTTATAGAGGCGCAACTGCTCAGGAGCGATGGCGGGGCTATGGAGTAATCCACCAGAACTATTATCGCCACGGGGAGCAACGCGAATAATGCTCTCACTTTGGCTGATGGCTAGTTTGATTCCGGCATTCAGCTGTGCGCCACTAACGGTGCGCCAGTATTGGTCGCTACGCTGATGCTGTGTCATTTTGGGTGCGGTTAAGCTGAGTGTCGGATCGATAGATTGTGAAAAGCGAATCGTATCGCGAGCCTGGTTAATGGGCGGTAAGGCGCTTGCCGTTAAGTCTTTTACACTTAAATCACTGCCACTGGGCGGCAAGAGTTGCACTGTGGTGATGAGGCTAGACTGTTGGTCAGTAGCATCTAGGCTGCTGGACTCTTCTGATTGGCATGCTGTTAACAGGGTGGTTAAGGCGAACATGCTCGCCAGCTGGATTGATTTTTTCATCAGTTGGCTCCTAAATATGATCGGCGATGATGGTGTCGAGATTAAAGCAAGCTCGGCGGCTTTGCTGATGGCTTAAAGGTTCTTTGCCTGCGGTGCGCTGCTTGTCGGTAAACCAAACGGTGCCAGCGGCACCTTGTGACTGACACTCAAGAAAGCCATCTGAGCAATCATCGAGCCAGTTTTGTGTGGTCTCTAGCGCCACTTGATATTGATAACCTGCGCAATAGCTGTCGCTATCCCAGATTGCCGATTCCACATCCGAGCCCACAATAACCTCGAACGGCTTGCCTAAGGTGGGGCGATTTGTGGTGCCGTTAAGCCAAGTATTGTTGTAGTAACTCATCCAGCTAACTTGCTGCTGCTTGACGGCATTACTGCCGTAACCGAGTAACCAGCCCAATGAGGTTTCAAATACGTTACCTTGGTTAACAGCATCGGCTAGTGGTGTGCCGCCGCTCGAGGGAGCGATGGCGATCACGTTGGAGACGGCATTGATGATTTTGGGATAACGTCCATCCCAAGTGGGGTTGGATAATATCCAGCGCACTAGGTTTCCGCCATTGGAGTGGGTGATGAGTGTAAGGTCAGTAATAGCCTTGTTGTCGATAAAGGTCGAGAGTTGCTCTGCGAGACAACCTGCGGCGACGTCTTCCCACATGTATTGGTCGAAATCACAGTTGATAACGACATAATTGTTGGGACTGGTAGCACCTTGGCGTACTGAGTCGACAAATTCGCTTGTCCAGTAATCTGATAGTGCATCGGTTTGATTGCCTGTTCCATGGATGAACGCGAGTCCTGAAGCGGCATAAGTCAATGGGCTGACAGCAAACAGACCCAGCATTATTAGCTTGTTATAGATCTTCATTGGCTTATCTCTATTTATAGTTTTAATTACTTAGGGTGTAGAAGCCTGATATTTCAGACTTCTTTAGGGAACCTAACGGGATGAATCACTGGCTTCAAGGGCTTTTATTTGTACATTAGTACTAGTTGAACTGGCTTTAGCCTGTTGATTGTTTTAAACAAATCTTACTTCGACTGTCAGTTGTTGGCTTAGGTAGGCTAAAAGATAGAGGCGGTGTTTTAATTATTGAGTAAAAGTTTTTCACTATTTTTATGTAAATCATAAAAAAAGCCAAAAGAGAGAGTCATTTTATCCTTTATTTGGCTCTGTATTGGATTTTGGTGCTAATTTTTGCTTTTGTTTTAGATAAAGATGGCTGTACAGCTTACCACTCACAGTGGAGACTGGGCTTGCTGACTGACACTGAGTAGCGCCTCTGCAGCAGGGGTCAGCGGCAGATCCTTACGCCAGATTAATGCTAGATCCCAAGTGAGATTGGGCTCCATCGGGATAAATACCAGTTTGTTGCTGCTCAGTTTATCGCTGATGGGTTCGGGTAAGATGGCCACTCCCATTTGTGCCTCAACCATGGTGCCCAAGAAGTCCCATTGACCGCTTCGAAAGGCGATATTAAGTTGCACCCCGGCTTTAGCGCTTAGACGAGTAATGAGTTTGGCCAAGGAGAAATCTTCGTTGTAAAGAATGAAAGGGTAGGCTGCAAAATCCTGCCACGTAATGGATGTTTTAGTTGCCAGTTCATGTCCCTCTGGGACACAGGCAAGCAAGGGGTAGCGAGTTAGTGCTTGATTGGCCAATTCGATATCGTGGGTGGTGGGCAGTGCGGTAAAGGCGATATCGAGGCTGTTATTGAGTAGCGCCTGCTCACAGCCAAACCCGCCATATTCATACATCTGTAGTTCGATACCTGGATAGCGTTGCCTAAACTCTGTCAGTAAACCAATGATCAGGCTGCTCATCATAGGGCAGACACCGAGACGAAGTCGACCAGATTTAAGGCCACTTAAGTTGTTCAGGTCTTCTTGTAATCGATGCCATTGCCCTAAGATTTCACGAGCACTCTGTTCCAGCAGTATTCCCGCTTGGGTGAGCTCCACTTTTTGATTGTTGCGATGTAGCAGCTGTTGTCCGAGACTCTCTTCGAGTCGCTGGATTATTTTGCTCAATGTGGGTTGGGTGATAAAACACTTTTCGGCTGCACGAGTAAAATTAGCGCTTTCCACTAGCACTAGATAGTGCTGCAAGGTTTTGATTGGTATGTTCATTCTTAAATGGCATCTACTGTATGGAATATATTCATTTTACTAATAGTGGCAATAAGAATACTTTGAACTGACTAACAGAAAAGGGGATAACTATGAAACAAAGTCAAAATTTATGGGTCGGTGCCTTATGGCAAGCGGCTATGCCAGTTGAAAATGAACAGCAGTGTGTTGCAAAACAATCAAACCAAGCTCAAGCAGGTGTGATCGATTCAAGTGCTAAACAGCTACACAATAACCCAGCGTAAGCTGGGTTATCTTTATCTGGCTAAAGTCGGATAATAAAACGCTCTAAAATTGTACTCATCACTCTGGCGCTATCCTGTTTCCTAATCTGAACTTAGAGAAGTTAGTCTATTTCTAACTCTTTGAGTTTTCTCGTCAGTGTATTACGTCCCCATCCCAAACGCTTTGCCGCTTCCTGCTTATGGCCATTGGTATGTTTTAGCGCAGTCTCAAGCAGTATGCGTTCAAAAGCGGGTTGAACTTCGGTTAGCAGATCGCTTTCTCCTTCGCTGAGACGTCGATCGATCCATTGGGTCAATGCTTGTTGCCAAGAACCGGATTCTACCTCTGTAGAACTATGATTATTGGCGGAGGGCGTCAGTAACTCTGGTGGTAAATCTTGTGGCAATATCTCCTGTCCCGATGCCATTACCATCAACCAGCGGCAGGTATTTTCTAACTGCCTTACGTTACCGGGCCAAGGCAAGCTGGCTAAAGTTTCTGCCGTCGCTTTGGTTAAGATCTTTGGCTCGACACTGATCTCTTTTGCCGCTGTCGCTAAGAAGTGGCGTGCGAGTTGAGGAATATCCTCACGGCGTTGAGATAATGGAGGTAGATGCACTCGGATAACATTGAGGCGGTGAAATAGATCTTCACGAAACTCCCCCTTGCTTACCTGAGACTCAAGGTTTTGATGGGTTGCCGCAATAATTCGTACATCCACTTTGACTGGTGAGTGGCCACCAATACGGTAGAATTGGCCATCGGCTAATACCCGCAACAACCTTGTTTGTACGTCCAGCGGCATATCACCGATCTCATCGAGAAAGAGTGTGCCGCCATCGGCTTGCTCGAAGCGTCCTTGGCGTACGCCTGCGGCTCCCGTAAAGGCCCCTTTCTCGTGACCAAATAGCTCTGATTCAATCAGCTCCTTAGGAATCGCTGCCATATTGAGTGCGATAAAAGGCTTGTCTCTGCGTGGACTATGCTTGTGGAGTGCACCAGCAACCAGCTCTTTACCCGTCCCCGATTGACCATTGATCAGCACACTGATAGAGGAGCGTGATAGGCGGCCAATGGCGCGGAATACTTCCTGCATTGCAGGCGCCTCACCTATGATCTCTGGTGCCTTGATCTCTGCCTCGGCTTTAGGTTTGGGAGATTGCTCTCTGGCGTGGCTAAGGGCGCGTTCGACTAAACCTATAGCCTCATCGATATCGAATGGTTTGGGCAAGTATTCGAACGCTCCAGCTTGATAGGCACTCACTGCACTGTCTAAGTCTGAGTGCGCCGTCATGATGATCACGGGTATATGGGGATAGTGCAGCTGTAATCGTTCCAGCAGGGTTAGCCCATCGGTGCCAGGCATTCTGATATCAGAGATGATCACTTGGGGTTGCGCGAGTTCTAATGCCTGCCAAAGTGATTCTGCTGCGGCGAAACTGGCGCAACTAATCTTGGCGCCTTTAAGGGCTCTTTCTACCACCCAGCGTATCGAGCTATCATCGTCGAGAACCCAAACTTTTTCTGTCATACACTTACTCTCTTAAGTTGAATACTCATTGGCTTGTTCACTTACCTAGCTTTTGACTGGCAATAAAATGGTAAATTCGGTTTGGCCTACCACAGAGGTACAGTCGATACGCCCTCCATGCAATCTGGCGAAGTTGTGCGCTATGGATAGGCCTAAGCCAGATCCTTGTTCGCGCCCAGTTACCATGGGGTAAAACAGGGTATCCATGAGTTCTGGTTTGATACCAGGTCCGTTATCAATTATCGATAGGGCTAAGGCTAACTTGTGCCTCTGAGTCCCTATGGTCACTTGATGTTGGGTGCGTGTTCTTATGCGGATCTCACCACCCTCCTCCAGCGCTTGAATCGCATTTTGGACGATATTGAGTACCGCTTGTTGTAACTGCTCTTGATCCATCTCGATATCGGGGATCGATGGGTCATAATCTTGGATCAGGCTGATGTCATTGGGCAGAGTAACCTGCACCAACTTGAGCACCTTTTGGATCACTTCATGAATATTATGGATGCTGTGCTGGCTCGGTTTTTGTGGTCCAAGTAGCCTGTCTACTAGGTTTCGCAGCCTATCGGCCTGTTCGATGATGAGATCGGTAAATTCACGTTGCTCTTCATCTTCCAACTCTCTGGCTAACAGCTGCGCAGCACCACGTAAACCGCCGAGTGGATTCTTGATCTCGTGGGCGAGATTACGGACAAGATATTGTGCGGCTTGTTGCTGGGCATCTATGGTGAGTTGCTGCAAGATACGTCTTTGCTGATCGACTTGACGTAGTTCTAATAGCCCTTGCTCTTCACTATCGGCAGTTTCTATCGGGGTCAATGTGATATCGACAGTGTGCAGTTGTCCATCGAGAGTCACTATGCTTGCCGCGTTTACCGTTAAGCCTTGATGCTCTCGAATCGCGGTAGTGAGTAACTCAGCTTCGACACTGAGGGATTGGTAACAATCATCTATCGTATGTTCGGTGAGTCGGTGGCTACCCAAGCCAAGTAGTTGCTCGGCTGCACTATTGGCATAACGCAACTTGAGATCACCATCGATGACGATTATGGCGGTCACCAAATGGTTGAGCAATGGGTCTGTGTTCATTTACGACTCCCTGAAAATAGGTTGCACCAATATGGTGCACCAATATGGTGCGTGGTGCAAGCTAACTTCATCGAGCCGATATGAAATGGTTTGTATATAACTAACTAAAAAATAATAAAATTATATTTTTAGTTGCCACGAGGTGTTGGTCGTGGCACGGCGTTTATGGTTGCTCGATGAAGAAATACGGTTCTTGGAGGAGTAGATGCAAGTTGTTTGCCGTTTTGTGCCAGCGCCCTAATTTCAAAAATGTGCTCGCCACGGTCGACATTTTCTAGGTTAAAAACTGGGGTTAATTGTGCAGCTCCTGTGACTTGACCATCCATCAATAGAACCAGCACATGGTTTTTTGCAAGATCGGGTGTGATAGAGCCAATAATCGTGATATTGCCATTATTATCTCGAATCGTTTCCTCCTCAGAGGGACTGGTGATCCGCATCTGATAGATATCGCCAACTTGTTTGGGTTCTTTAGGGGCCGATTCGCGTACCACGGGAGGCGGCAACTTTATCTGATTTTCGGTATTACTCTTAAACTCGACGGCTTGGGCGTTTTCTATAGGAGAATCGGAGTAGTGAACCTTGCCATCCTTATCTACCCATTTATAGATGGCAGCCGTCGCAGATGCGGTGAGTAGCATGAGGATAGCAAACAGAAGCGGTCGCATAAAAGATCCTTTGTTATACGGTGATATCACTATCAGATTAGCCGCTTTTGTCGCAAAAATCATTGAGTAAATGTTAACTAACTTGAACTCGGGCGCCCTCTAATCCACAGGAAGTTGGTGACGAGAGAAGGTTTGCTTGAGAACCACGGTCGATTCAATACTGGCAATGCACTTAAGGCTGCCCAGTTTTCGTTTAACAAACCTTTCGTATTCCAGTAGATCATGGGCCACTATTTTTAGTAGATAGTCATGGCTTCCGGTGATCACTGAGCACTCAAGTATCTGTTCAAGTTGGGAGATCGCCTGCTCAAACTGATCAGCATAACGATCGGAATTTTCAGTCAGGCGAATGAAAGCGTAAACCACGACGTTAAGCTGTAGCGCCTGAGCACTAAGCCTAGCGCTGTACCCGTCAATATAGCCGCCTTGCTCCAACTTTTTGATCCGTCGAAGGCAAGGAGTATCAGACATATTGAGCCGCGTTGCGAGTTCGGCAACCGAGATGCGTCCCTCTTTTTGCAAGATCTCCAGTATCAGCTTGTCTTTGCTATCTAGGGACTTCATTCGTATTCATATTATTGCTGAGTGATTATCTGTATTTATAGATTAAATTTTATCGTAAATCACTAATTAATGGCCAAAGCGAGTCAGATTATAGCGATATAAACTCACCGCTTGATGTTAGGTTATCTGCATTAATCAAAAACGGTTAGCCCATAACCGTTAACCCATAAATAATAAAATAGATAAGGGTACCCTATGAGTAGAGATGTTCAGGCGTTCGATCATTGGATCCGCAATGAGTTTGTTGAGTTAAATTCGGCACTCGAGCGCAACTATTTGCAGCAAGATGATCCTGCCAATGTTGCTGGTGTTGGCGATGAGTTAAAAACAGCGTTAGAGCAACAGGGAAGAGAGTTGATCAAGACATTACTCGATGAAGGCAATACCGACGAAGGTTTTGACAGTGCCTTCGACCTACTGGGTAATGTCGGTTTATATATGGCGGCATGCCGTCGTCATGAGATCACGGAGCCGAGTCGAGAGACCTGTTCACCATTGGTTGAAGCTTCAGCCCTCGCTATGCACATCGGGGCGTCGATCGGTGTTACCCCGCGCTTTGCCACCGCGCACCTCACGACCCATAACCGTGCAGTAAATGGGCTATATAAACGCTTTACCGATCTCGACGATGAGAAGCTATTTGTTGATTACAATACTAAGGGGATTCTCGCCTATAAACGTGCCGCCGATGCCCTGTTAAAAATCCAACCTTTAGGGATTTCACATCCGATAACCGCAGACTTACTCGATGTCGCTCATCATGCGTTGACTGAGGTAATCAGTTCAAATAAGACCCTGTTTGATAATCTCGACGCAGAGATGTTCTTTAATTGTGTTCGCCCTTACTACAAACCTTATCGTGTTGGGCAGCAGATCTACCGTGGGGCAAATGCCGGTGATTTTGCAGGGATCAATGTGATCGATCTGCAGCTAGGATTATGCTTTGCCAATGAGCAGTCCTATTCTCAGTTGCTGGTGGATAAATTTCTCTACATGATGCCAGAAGATCAACGTATTTTGCGGGACTGCATGCGTCGCTCGAGCATAATGGATGAGTTCTTAGGGGCTATGGATTGTATGGAGCAGCAGTGGTATCAACAGAATCTACAGCGTTTTATTGCCGTCTGCGAGTGCCATGGTGAAACTGCGATACAGCATCATAATCAATTGGTTGATAAATATATTACCCAGCCCTCAAAACAGATGGAGCAGCAACACATGGAGAAGGTCACCGCAAGTGGGCCACCGCTGCCAGTGTTGCTTAACGCGTTAGAGAAGCTGCGAGACCGACGCGCCGCAGCCAAGCGAGGCGATATTCGCACCCGCTTTGATGATCTCATCAAGCTAAAAGCAAGCCTTCACGTTGGGGAGTCGTAAATGTTGCAAGATCACTTTGTATTAGCCGAAGGCACTTACCTACTGAATCACTCGGTTGGTCGTCCATTAAAAAGTAGTGAAAGCGCATTCCAGCAAGCGTTTTTTGCACCATGGCAAGCCTCTAGCCGAGAGCCGTGGGGAGAGTGGTTAGGTGTTATCGACAGTTTTACCGCAAGCTTAGGGCAACTATTTAACAGCCCGCAGCGACAGTTTTGTCCTCAAGTTAATCTCTCCAGTGCGCTAACAAAGCTGGTGATGGCCTTACCACGGCTAACTCGTGATGGCGCCGTAGTGTTGATGAGTGAAATCGATTTTCCTAGCATGGGGTTTGCACTACGAAAGGCGCTACCCCATTGCCAACTGCGCTTTATCGCGAAACATTTAGATGTGACCGATCCCCAAGTGTGGGCGGATCACTTGAGTCATGACATCGACTTGGTCTTCATCAGTCATGCCTATTCCAATACCGGTCAGCAAGCGCCGATTGCTGAGGTGATCAACCTCGCAAGGTTGCGTGGCAGCTTATCGCTTATCGATGTGGCTCAATCGGCAGGCATCTTGCCTATTGACCTAGCGGTGCTGCAACCAGATTTCATGATTGGCTCCAGCGTCAAATGGCTATGTGGCGGATCTGGTGCGGCCTACTTGTGGCTGCATGAAAGTCACATTGAGTCATGTGAGCCCCAAGATGTCGGTTGGTTTAGTCATGAGAACCCATTTGAGTTTGATATTCATGATTTTCGTTATCACTCTTCGGCGCTCAAGTTTTGGGGCGGTACGCCGTCAATCGCGCCCTATGCTATTGCCAGCCACAGTATTGCCTACTTTGCCAACTTAGGGATTGAAGTAGTGAGACAGCATAACCAGCAACAGATCGATAAGGTTATGGAAGTTTTAGGTGAGTGGTTGGCCTCTCCAAGTGAACGTGAGCGGCGCAGCGGTACCATGATTTTGCAGTTTTCAGGTCGAGAGAGCGAAGTGATGGCAGCGTTAGAGCAGGCCAATATTAGCGTCGATGCACGTAGCCAAGGGATCAGAATTTCGCCCCATGTCTACAATACCGAGCAAGATATTACCCACCTATTACAGGTGGTAAAACCTTACTGCTGATCTGCTTTCGTCTCTGGGTATTGTAATTTTAGAGGGAAGTTTCGTTGTCATGAAGTCGCTTGAAGTCAGTAGCTAGAAGTAAGCCGCTTGATCTAAGCGGCTCGAATGAAACGGCTTTAATGACGTCGGTTAGTCTATGTACTGGCAGCAGTACTGGGCTATTTCAGTACATCGAATGCTAAAGCTGACTTGTGCGGCTAACTGGAATTCACTCCCCGCAGCATAATCCACCCATTCGTTGGTATCGGGCAGCAGTACCGACAGACTGCCTGCAGTAACTTGCATAATTTCGCCTACGGCGGTGGAAAATTGATACTCTCCCGGGAGCACCACACCCAGTGTTTGCTTACTTCCATCTGCAAATGTGACTGTGCGGCTGGTGACTTTGCCATCAAAATAGATATTGGCCAGTTTTGAAACGGAAACTTGGGTAAACTCCTGCATAGTACTTCCTATTTTTTCTGAGATAATAGGGTGACTATATATCTGAATAAATGGAATATCTATTCAAATTTAAACTAGGTTATAGCTCCCGCTAGCTGCAACAACAGATGTCGCCTGAGGATCACTGTTTTTCGAGCGTCAGTTCGATAAAACGTCTCATAATCGCGGCGTTAGCAAGTATCCGTTGATCGAAACTCTGTAGGCCTGGTGTTTCACTACATACACCGACACCAGCCCCTAGACGAACCAGAAATGCTTCGAAGGAGAGGTCGAAATGATTAAAAATAATCCCATCTTTTACTGGGCAGTCATCGATTTCACCATCTTGGGCGATTGGAAAAAACTGACCTAAGGTGTCACGTAGATGTTTACTAAATGAACCAGGATTTTGATTGGCTTCGAATGAGTAGATATAAGTATCTGTGAGTAACACATCCTCATGGCAGGTTAAGATGCCATCTTTACTGGCCGCTTGTAATAGTTGTGAATGCTCAAGCAATACCTTGCCTTCAGCAGATGTGTCATCATTGCTTTTACCTCGGCCATTATCTAGTACGAAACCTCGGTTAGGGTTTTCTCCTAACTGATTGAATCTATGACCACGTTTAAACCCAGTTGGATTGACCAAGGGTAACAGACTGAGATTAATCTGCTGAAATAACTCTGGCTCTAGTTCATTTAAAAAATACAGCATGCCCCAAGGACCCGCCGCTTCTTCGCCATGAAAACCTGCACTGATTAATAGTGATGGTTGGCCTGACTTTTGAGCCGGAGATTGATAAAAATTAACCGGAAAATCACCTGTCTCTCCTAACTTTCTTTCCTGCAGCCCCAAGCGTGAGACCTGCTCAGACAAGCGAGCATAAAAGGTATCGATATCGTTACTGTCGCAACTAAAAATATCACTTTTCCAGGTGAAGCATTCAAAAGGAGAACGGATAGACATAATTGATTCTATGGTAGATTAACGGCCTGCTCATCATAGCAGTTTGGCGATAAAGATAAATCATTTTAACTATGGGAGTGAGTGAAATTTTATGCTTAATTTTACGGAAGTCGCATCACTACTCTGCTGTTAATTTTTGCAACAGCGATTAGGGTAAGCCCGTGAACTATCACATCGCTAAATGCATTGGCATAACTCTTTTTAAAGGGGGATTTTTGTGCATAAAAAAACCGCCTATTTAGGCGGTTTTTATTATTGATTTAACTGATTACAAGCTGTAGTACAGCTCGAATTCAACTGGGTGAGTCGTGCGAGAAACACGCTCAGCTTCTGCTGTTTTCAGTGCGATATAAGAGCTAATAAAATCTTCGCTAAATACGCCGCCCTTAGTTAAGAACTCATGGTCAGCAGCTAGGTTCTCAAGTGCATTCTCTAGAGAGGTTGCAACTTGTGGGATCTCAGCCGCTTCTTCAGCTGGTAGATCATAAAGATCTTTATCCATCGCTTCACCTGGGTGGATCTTGTTTTGGATACCGTCAAGGCCAGCCATTAGTAGTGCAGCAAACGCTAAGTATGGGTTAGCGGTTGGATCTGGGAAGCGGGTCTCAATACGACGAGCTTTCGGGCTTGGTACCACAGGGATACGGATAGAAGCAGAGCGGTTACGTGCAGAGTATGCAAGCATAACTGGTGCTTCAAAATGTGGAACCAAACGCTTGTAAGAGTTAGTGCTTGGGTTAGTGAAAGCGTTAAGCGCGCGAGCGTGCTTGATAATACCACCGATGTAGTAAAGTGCTGTTTCACTTAGGCCCGCGTACTTATCACCAGAGAACAGGTTAACACCGTCTTTCGCTAGTGATTGGTGAACGTGCATACCGCTACCGTTGTCACCAACGATTGGCTTAGGCATGAAGGTCGCTGTTTTGCCATATGCGTGTGCCATGTTGTGCACAACATACTTAAGGATCTGAATTTCATCAGCCTTTTCAGTTAGGGTGTTGAAGCGAGTCGCGATTTCGTTTTGACCCGCAGTCGCCACTTCGTGGTGATGCGCTTCAACAACTTGACCCATCTCTTCAAGTACTAGACACATAGCGCTGCGCAGGTCTTGTGAAGAATCCACTGGTGCAACTGGGAAGTAGCCACCTTTAACAAATGGACGGTGACCCGTGTTGCCATCGTCGTAGTGAGTACCTGAGTTCCAGGCCGCTTCTTTAGCATCTAGCTTAACGAAACAACCTGACATGTCGGTACCAAACTTAACATCGTCAAATAGGAAGAATTCTGGCTCTGGACCAATCAATACTGTATCTGCGATACCAGTAGAGATGAGGTACTCTTCTGCTTTCTTAGCGATAGAGCGTGGGTCGCGGTCGTAACCTGTCATAGTGCCAGGCTCAAGAATGTCACAACGAATAAGTGCAGTCGTTTCTTCGGTGAAAGGGTCCAATACAAAAGTAGTTGGATCTGGCATTAGCACCATGTCTGACTCATTAATGCCTTTCCAGCCAGCAATTGATGAACCATCGAACATCTTACCGTCTTCAAAGAAATCGGCATCAACCTGGTGAGATGGAATAGAAACGTGCTGCTCTTTACCTTTAGTATCGGTAAAACGCAAATCAACAAACTTAACTTCAAGTTCTTCTAGTTGTTGTAAAACTGATTCAACTGACATTCTAAAGTCTCCGAGTAGGGTAGAGGGGATGCCCTTCTTTATAATTCAACGTAGCGCTTAACGCGGTTCTGGCCAATGTATAGCTAGACTCGTGCCAATTTATTAACTTATTGATTAATAATGATTTGAATAGAAAGGTGCAGTCCAGGCTCTGCGGCTTTGCACCATATTGGTGCGTTAGTTGCCTTTTTATGGTGCAATCACCATCTTGGTGCGCACCATGATAAACATGACTATTCATAGCTGACTAAAAAATAATCCTGTGCGAGAGCCCTCGGCTAGAGTAGAATGGCACGTTTTTTATTGCAACAGCTATTATTATTAGCTGTTATCAATACCCTATTTTTTTGATGGTAAGAGGTTTATCCGTGTTAGAGAATTTACGTAACATCGCCATTATTGCACACGTTGACCATGGTAAAACAACCTTGGTTGATAAGTTGCTGGCACAGTCTGGAACCCTTGAAACTCGAGGAGAGGCCGCTGAGCGGGTGATGGATTCGAACGATCTTGAAAAGGAGCGTGGAATCACGATTCTTGCAAAGAATACTGCCATCAAGTGGAACGATTACCGCATCAACATCGTTGACACCCCTGGCCACGCCGATTTTGGTGGTGAGGTAGAGCGTGTTCTGTCTATGGTTGATTGTGTATTACTACTAGTTGACGCGGTTGATGGCCCAATGCCACAAACTCGCTTCGTAACTAAGAAAGCATTCGCTCAAGGCTTAAAGCCAATTGTTGTTATCAACAAGATTGACCGTCCAGGCGCGCGTCCTGATTGGGTTATCGACCAAGTATTCGATCTTTTCGATAACTTAGGCGCGACTGATGAGCAATTAGACTTCCCAATCGTTTACGCTTCAGCGTTAAACGGTTACGCAACCTTAGATCCAGATGAAGTTGGTGTTGATATGACGCCGCTTTTCGAAACTATCGTTGAAAAAGTTTCATTCCCAGATGCAGATTCGGAAGGTGACTTCCAGATGCAGATCTCGCAACTTGATTACAACTCATATGTAGGTGTTATCGGTGTAGGTCGCATTAAGCGTGGTAGCGTTAAGACTAACCAGCAAGTGACTATCGTCGGTGCCGACGGTAAGACGCGTAACGGCAAGATGGGCCAAGTATTAGGTTACATGGGTCTAGATCGTACAGAAGTTGAAATTGCTAACGCGGGTGACATCGTCGCGATTACAGGTCTTGGTGAACTTAAGATTTCTGACACCGTATGTGCGACGACTGCTGTAGAAGCATTGCCACCGCTTTCTGTTGATGAGCCGACACTGACCATGACCTTCCAGGTCAACACTTCACCATTTGCTGGCAAAGAAGGTAAGTACGTGACTTCACGTAACATCCTTGAGCGTCTAGAGCAGGAATTAGTGCATAACGTTGCACTACGTGTTGAAGAGACTGACAGCCCAGATCGTTTCCGCGTATCGGGTCGTGGTGAACTTCACCTTTCAATCTTGATTGAAAACATGCGTCGTGAAGGTTACGAGCTAGCCGTTTCTCGTCCAGAAGTGATCATGAAAGAGATCGATGGTGAGATGTGCGAACCATACGAAACAGTGACAGTTGACGTTGAAGAAGAACATCAAGGTACTGTTATCGAGAAGCTAGGTACCCGTAAAGCTGAAATGAAAGATATGCAGCTTGATGGTAAGGGTCGTGTCCGTATCGACTTCGTTATCCCAAGCCGTGGCTTAATCGGTTTCCAAACTGAGTTCTTAACTGCAACTTCTGGTACTGGTCTGATTTACCACACATTCGATCATTATGGTCCAGTTAAAGGTGGCGATATTGGTCAACGCGCTAACGGCGTATTGATCTCTAACGCAACGGGTAAGGCACTAACTTTCGCACTATTTGGTCTACAGGACCGTGGTCGTCTGTTTATTGGTCATGCGACTGAAGTGTATGAAGGCCAAGTTGTTGGTATTCACTCTCGTTCTAACGACCTAACAGTTAACTGTCTTAAAGGTAAGCAGCTGACTAACATGCGTGCATCGGGTACCGATGAAGCGCAAGTGCTAACTACGCCAATCAACTTGACCCTTGAGCAAGCGCTTGAGTTTATCGATGATGATGAGTTAGTAGAAGTTACGCCGTTGAGCATTCGTGTTCGTAAGCGTTACCTAACAGAGAACGATCGTAAGCGTCATAACCGCGGTTCAAAAGACGCTTCTTAAGTTTACTGAGTCATCAAGCACTATTTTGGTGCAGCGATGAGTAAGCGATAAGTATTAAAAAAGCCCTGAACATGAAAGTGTTCAGGGCTTTTTGTTTCTGAGGGACTTTACCGATTGGTATCAATATTTTATTCAGCTAACCACTGGGCATATTGTTTGGTGTAGTAACTCACAATGAGATCGGCTCCAGCGCGTTTTAAGCCAACAAAGGTTTCGGTTACCACAGTTCGTTCATCGAGTGCACCTGCGAGCGCCGCAAATTTAATACCGGCGTATTCACCACCGACTTGATATGCCGCTATAGGCAAATAGGTTTCTTGTCTTAAACGGCTGATCACATCTAAGTAAGGGGTTCCTGGTTTTACCATCAGAATGTCGGCGCCTTCGGCTTCATCTAATGAGGCTTCGAGTAGTGCTTGACGACCGTTAGCATAATCGAGTTGGTAGCCTTTCCTATTCCCACTGAGTTCACAGTCTACAGCGGCTCTGAATGGGCCATAGAAAGAAGAGGCGAATTTTGCAGAATGGGCCAAAATTGCGACGTGTTGAAAACCAGCGTTATCGAGTCCTTGCCGAATGGCCTTTACCTGACCATCCATCATCGCCGACGGGGCTAACATATCGGCACCAGCTTTAGCAGCGGTTATCGACTGTCTAACTAAGTTTTCTACGGTGACATCATTATCGACTTCGTTGTGGTGCATCACACCACAATGACCGTGATCGGTATATTCACAAAAACAGATGTCGGGTATCACCATCATCTCGGGGGCGATAGATTTTATGGTTTTAATCATACGGGCAAGTAAGCCATTGTCGTTCCACGTATCGCTTCCCGATGCATCTTTGGTGTGTGATATACCAAAGGGCATGACATAGCGAATACCGAGTGACTGTAGCTCGTAAATTTCATCGGCTAGGCGGCTTTCTGGAATGCGACTTATACCGGGTAAAGTTGCAATTGGTATGGCTTGCTCGATCTGTTCTTCTATGAAAATCGGATGGATCAAATCGGTTAATGAAATATGGCTTTCGCGCAATAGATTGCGCATAGTTTCAGAGCTACGTAGACGTCTCAAGCGGCGCAGTGGAGGTGTGCTTAACATGGAGTACCTTATTACAGATATATGAGTGAGAGGGTTTGTTTCAGAAGAAAATCTTAATACTTACAATGCTCTGACCTTACACTCAATATAAGGTTCCACATTCAAGATTATTCCATGTGTTTCTGTGATCTGCACATAGCATTGATTTTGTTTAACTCAACGTCCAGCTAGCTTAGTGCTATAGGTTTGAGGTTGGGCAGTCCAAGAAAATTGTTATTAATGTACTTATCACTGGGGCATATATTATCAATAAGGCAAATAGGCACAAAAGAGAGGCTCGTAGGGCGTGAGTAAGCAGAAGTATAAAACGTAGCACGTCAAAGTTACGTCAAAACTAGAAGGATTAAATATAAAATTTATGTTTTTGTTGTGCAGTTAGAAGTTCCACACCATAAGCGTTTATCCAATATCATTAATTGCGTAGACTTATCGTCATCAGTTTAACAATTGTAACAAAGTTGTTTGATGCGGTGCATGCTAAGTGCCGCCGTAGTGGTTTCTGATAGCGCGTATGTGGTGTAAAAATGGAACGTTTAACTCAGCTGCCTATAACGAAAGCGGAAGCAACCCCAGCGATTGCCAGTACTGTACTCGATGATATCAAGCGGCCAATAGCCTCACATGGCTTTGGTGGCTTCTGGTTCCAAGGCATAGCTAACAGTGCTTATGAAGACTATCGTGAAAATAATCGCGGCAATTTACTGACACGGCGCACGCTACAAAGTGCTGCTGGCGTATTGGCGTCATCACCGACGGTGCAACAACTGCATCAACAATATCTGGCTCGTGTCGCCGCAACAGATATTAACTTTGGCGAAGCTCTGTGCCTAAAGTCTCCCTATTGCTATGTGTTTGAAGAAGATGGACAGCCTAATAAAGCCAAAAAACTATTTAATCGATATGGTGTTAATACGGTCGTCAGCTGGCCGCTGAAAAACTTTGCTTCGAATGCTTGGAGCGGTCGATTCACTTTACTTGCTAAACATGATTATAAGGACCTAAATCTGACTGGCTTAGAGGTTACGCTTAAGCAAGCCCAAATGAATTTATTTGAACATTTTCATGATCAAATAAATCCCTACCGTCAATATAAGTTATTTAATCAAACCGCGATTAAAGCATTGGAAATGGCTGCGACTGGTTTACATAATCATGAAATATCACAAGAATTACACATTACCGTTCGTGGCGTAGAATATCACCTAGAATCTATGCGAAATAAGCTGTCAGCTAGCAATCGTGCTAATTTAGTACACATTGCACATCAACTGGAAATTATATAATTATGTTAGTGCTTCTTGTCGAAGATAACCGTCTACTTGCTAAAAATATTATTCATTATTTAGAACTGAATGATATCGAAACGGATTATTCTGAGACGCTCGCACAGGCTGAGCAGGCGATAATAAAGCGTAACTTTGACGCTATTATTCTCGACCTTAATTTACCCGACGGTGATGGTATTAGTGCCTGTAAAAAATGGAAAGCGCAGTGCATCATTGCTCCCATCATTATGCTGACAGCGCGCAGTAACCTGCAAGATAGGCTGTCTGGTTTTGAAGTGGGAGCCGATGATTACTTGGTTAAACCTTTTGCTATGGCTGAATTAGTGGCTCGACTCAAGGTGGTGTCGCAGCGGCGCCCGTCGCCGAATTTGCTTACAATTGGCGATCTTGAATTTGATTTTGCTGGACATAGCGTACATCGACAAGGGCAGCGATTAGTGTTGACACGTACAGGCTGGCAGATCCTGGCGCTATTGGCGAGAAGAAGTCCTGAAACAGTAGAGCGAGATGAAATTGAGAGATTACTCTGGCCCGATAGCTTGCCAGATAGTGATAGTCTTCGCAGTCATATTCATCTATTGCGTAAAATTGTCGATAAGCCTTTTGAGCAAAAACTGCTGCATACTATCCGTGGCGTAGGCCTATGTTTAAAGGTCGATGACGATGAAGCCTAAACTCAGTTTAAAGCGTGTCTATCAGGTTTATGGTTTAAGCTTTTTGGCGATCACTTTACTCAT